>JAXJTT010000153.1:0-19394 GCA_036309445.1 Ruminococcus sp.
GAGTATACATATAAAACTGACAGTACAGCCAAGCCTTTGTTTTTGGTAAAAAAAGATGCTGTTGATATTGTTACTATTTCGATGTGGCTTGACGAATCTACAACGAATTATGCAAACAATCCAGTCGAAGTGACAGGATTTAAAATTTTAGCCAAAGAAAAGCAAGGATTTAAAATCAATGCAGCCTATGCTAAGGATTGCAACAATACAATGGGCGAAATTTCTGTGACAAATGTGATAAGCGATGAAACAAAAACTACTGCTACACTGGTGGCCACAGAAAAAGAAGCATATCGCTTTGTTGGTTGGTATAAAAACAAGGATTGTACAGGTGATGCAGCTAACACTAATATGCAATTCAATGCATCAGTTACAGCAGATACAACCTATTACGCTAAATACGAGAAGAAAATCAAAATTTCAGTAGGCTATGTTACAAATTGTAATACGTACGGTACTGTTTATGTTACAGACGATACATCCAAAACATATGTTTATGTAGAAAAAAATGCATCTGTTGAACTTAAGTATTCTGCTAAGGCCGGTTACGGATTTGCAGGATGGTACGAAGCTGAAGATGGCTTGAGCGGAAAGTTATCTGGCAATACTGTTACTGCAACTGCAGATAAAACCTATTTTGCGAAATTTGTTCCTACAGTTACAATTTCTGCCGGTCTTACTGATAATTGTACTTATACTATGGGTTCAGTTACAGTAGACGGAAAAACAGGAAGTGCCGATGTAGCGAAAGATACTAAGGTTAAACTAAAGGCTACAGCTAACAAAGGATATGAATTTGTCGGCTGGTTTGAAAAATCAGACGAGTCAGGTTTTGCAGTAAGCAATAGTGCAGAATACGAGGTAACTGCGGATAAAACAAAGTCGTATTATGCAAAGTTTAAGAAAGTTGTGTACCTTGATTTAACTAAAGTAGATTGGGAAAAAGATGGTGCTATTATCGCATACCACACTTGGGATGGAGGAAATCCAAAGTGGGTATTCATGTCCGATAATAATGGTGATAGTATATATACTGCAGATTATCCGGAAGGTTACAGCAGTATATTATTTGCAAGACTTGCTCCAGGTTCTACTGTGTCCAATGCAACCATATGGAATCAGACAGCGGATCTTAGGTTGGAAGATAATAAGAACTATTGCACTATTACAAATATGAATGGTGGTTATTCCTGGGTTGCATATTCTTAATTAATAGGAAAAGGTAAGGAGGTGAAACCATGAAAAAAATAAAATATCTACTTGTTGCAGTAATGGCTGTTATGCTTTGCCTTATATGCCTGATGACTACAACTTTTTCATGGTTCACCCGTGCTTCTGACAGCGGCGGAATATTTGAGTGGAGAAACAGTGAGTCGGGATTAAGTTATAAGGTTTCTGATGGTGAAGATATTACTATGGTTACATATGAGCTTAGCGAAGACGGAAAATCTTCTGCAACAGAATCTGTTATAGGTTTTACAAACACAAGCGGAATAGAATCAGGTCACAGAAAGTATTACCGTACTGATATTACAAACTCAGGAGATGCTGAACAGAGTGTGTCGCTCTATATGTCGGGTCTTGAGATTACGGACGGAGAGTTTTACCTTGGCGTAAATAGTCCGTTAAAGACTTATAAGGGGATAAATGCTTCAAAAGAATCATTTACAATGGCTAACAATGATGAAATGAGAGTATATCTCAACAGGAACGGATGTTTGACAGGCTCTACTTTTATTGTGGCATATAAAGGAAAAGATTCTGATCAATATACCAGAGAGTACTTGTGGTATGATGGATCAGGTGATAATTATCATCAAGATATTCCGATTGGTGCAAAAAGGATGTTTTTTGCTGAAGAGAATAATACAGGCAATAATAGATCTAATGATATTGATGTTGATTATGAATATTCAAAGTTACCTTCAATATATCCTAAATTATTCACATTAAAAACTGGTTCAGGTTATTGCGGGTATACTGTAAGTGATTTTGAAGATGGTGCTAATCTGCTTCAATATTATGACACAATATCAATGACTAATGGCGAGACTTTTAATCTTAATTTGGAGAAAGGTGTTCATTATACCGGCAAATCAATAGATTATAGTGTTGCAAGCGGAAATTGTATTACTGTGAGCAATAATGTAATAACAGCTGTATCTGAGGGAACAGCTACAATCAGTACAAAAGTGTACGGTCCGTATGGTGATTATGTTTCAAAAGAAACTACAGTAGTTGTTTCGGGTAGCAGTTCCACTACGGATACTCCTATTGTTACAAATTACGCAGTGCCTGCGAGCAAGGACGGAAAGGCTACTACCGTATCTGTCTACTGGTACATAAATAACGAGGGTTCGGACAAACTTACATATACTATTGATGATGTATATTTGTCGCTGTAAAATTTAATACACATATAAAGTGCTTTGCAGATTGCAAGGCACTTTTTGTTTTGCAGAAAACTGAAGAAAAATGCTGAAATTACGTGAAAAAACAAAACAAATGTTTGATTTTTGGGCTTCGGTATGGTATTATTAAGAAAAGAATATAAATGTATTCCAAGTTGCATTTAATATAAAGCTTTTAGTAAAGGAAGTGTTTTTTATGAAGCCGCTTAGTAAAAGTCAGCAGAAAATATTTGATTTTCTGAAAGAATGTGCTGACGAGGGCAGAGTGCCGTCTGTGCGAGAAATTTGCTCAGCAACGGGTTTGAAGTCAACATCAACAGTTCATCATCATCTCAACACTCTTGAAGAAAAGGGTCTTATCGAGCGTGAGCGTGGACTCAACAGATGCATACATATTGCAGGCGAAGAAAAAAACACGAATGTACCTCTCGTCGGAAGTGTAGCCGCAGGTTATCCGATACTTGCGGTTGAGGAAATTGAGTGCTATATTCCTATTCCAGACAGAATCAGCCGTGGCAGAGAGCTTTTTGCACTGAGGGTAAAGGGTGAGAGTATGATAAACGTCGGTATTCATAACGGCGATATCGTAATTGTTCACCGCACTCCCGTAGCAACAAACGGTGAGATTGTGGTTGCTCTTGTCGGTGATGAAGCTACTGTTAAGACTTTCTATAAGGAGAACGGTGGCTACAGACTCCAGCCTGAAAATGATGAATTTGAGCCGATAATTGTAGACGAGGTTGCAATTCTGGGCAAGGTCGTTTCTCTTATCCGCTATTTTGAGTAAGCGTATTATTTTGAGGGTAATATAATGAAAAAATTATCAAAAAAATTTAAGGTAAGGATAGTTGCCATAGTATTGGCAGGTTTGCTTGTTATGAGCTCATTTGCGATGATAATTCCGATTATGTCAGTAAATGATGAACCTGTAAAAGAGATTATCTCGGTTGCAACGCTCAAGGATATTATTAATGTCAGCGAGCTGTCAACATTTACAGCGGTATATAATGGCGTAGCCGAGGTGAAAAATCAGGAAAACACAGCAGAAACAGACTATTACGTTTCTTATGAAGCCAAGGTAAAAGCAGGTATAGACTTTGAAAAAATAGTGTTTAATGTGGACTCCGAGCAGAAACGCATAAATGTCACTATGCCCGAGGTTTATATTACCGATGTGAATGTAGATATAGCTACCCTTGATTATATTTTCGTAAACGATGCTGCAAATACTTCCACGGTTTCTCAGCAGGCTTTCAAGGCTTGCGAGGCTGATGTGCAGGCTGAAAGTCAGAAGCAGGAGAAAATTTACGGTCTGGCTGAGCAAAATGCAAAAAATATTTTAACCGCCCTTATACGTCCGATTGTTGAGCAGTTGGACGAAGAATATGAGCTTGTGATTGAGTGAGGGGGAGAGTTATGAAAAAATTATTAGTTCTTTTCCTTGCGATTGCCGTAGCTTTCGGGGCTGCAGGATGTTCAGAGCCTGAGCAGAAAGAGCCTGTAATTGAGCCGCAGGTATCGCAGATGAAGTCTATCTGTGAATTGGCGGTGATGGAATGTTATTACCACAATGTCGCAAAATTTATGGAGGAAGATGCAGAGTCTTTTCTCTGGTGGACAAAGGATAAGCATTTCTGGATTGAGTACAGCGGAATTGTGACTCTCGGAATTGATGTTTCGCTTGTTAATATTGAGGTCAACGATTGTGAAATAACCATAACACTGCCCGAAGCACAGGTGCAGAGTTGCAAGGTCGATTCAGCGTCACTTACCGAAAACTCATATATTGTAGATAAAAATTCAGCCGCTGTTACTGCGGAGGACGAAATCCTTGCTTTTGAGGAAGCACAACGCAAGCTTGAAGAAACAGCTTCAAAAGACAAGGCTCTTTTGGCTGAGGCACGTCAGAGAGCCCAGTCATTGCTTGAAGATTACGTAGAAAATATCAGTAAAAATGTTGATAAAGAATACTACATCAGGTGGATTTATATCGACAGCGAGGGCAAAACCACAGAAACAACAGTTTCTGAAATTGTGACTGGTACAGAAGAAAGTACACAGGTTGAATAATAAATACAAAAGGTTGCTTTGCGGCAACCTTTTTATTTTGCGTTGCTCGTTGCCAATATTTTTAAAATAAGGTAAAATAAATACAGATAAAACACAGATACCCCTGTTATGATGTAAGCGAGGTGAGAGAATGTATAGAATTTTGCTTGTAGAGGACGACAAAAACATAGTTGAAATGCTTTGCGATTATTTTGATGGCAAAAGCGGTGGTACTATAAAGATCGACACAGCTTGTGACGGCATTGTTGGTGTTGAAAAATCTTACGAAACGCCATATGATTTGCTTTTGCTTGATGTTATGCTTCCGCATTTTGACGGCTTTGAGATTTGCAAGGAGGTGCGTCGATACAGCGATGTGCCGATAATGTTCATTACTGCAAGATGTGGTCAGGAGGATATTCTCAATGGCTACGCTCTGGGGTGTGATGATTATATTGTAAAGCCGTTTTCGCTCCCTGTTTTTTACAACAAGGTACTTGCACTGATAAAGCGTTCTAAGGGCTTGGTGCGTTCGTCTGTTCTTTCAGCAGGAAATCTGTCGCTCAATCCAAATAACGGAATAGTAGTTTCCGACGGCGAGGAAATCAGCCTGACAGCAAAGGAATACCGGATTTTAAAAACGCTTCTTGAGAATAAGGGCAAGGTCGTATCACGTCAGACTCTTATTGAAAATGCGTGGGGTTATGAGGAGTGTTCAAACGAGCGTTCGCTGGACACACATATAAAAAATCTTCGTAAGGCTCTTGGCGGAAGTTCAAAGCTGATAAAAACCGTTGTCGGTCGTGGCTACAGAATAGGGGAGAATTTATGAAAGAGAAACTAAAAAAACAAAAACGCAGACTGTTTGCAATTATTGCCGCTTCACTTTTTGCACTGAGTATGGCGATGTTTATATTTTTTACTGTAATAGCCTGCAAAACAGAACAAGAAATAATTTTCAGTCAGCTTACATACAATCTCGATAGCTATATCGGGTCAACAGTAAGAGCGACCGAATCTATGAAAGAAGAAGACAGAATCAAGCTTCTCAATCATACTTTTAATTATGAATATGAAAACATTGTTCAGCTGAAGCTCTATGATAACACAACAGGTGAGCTGCTTGCTGAAAGCAGAAACACACTCCCGATTTCGCAGGCTCGTTGGCATAATTACAAACCATATTCACTCGGTTGTATGGATTACGATGATTTTCGCAATTCTATGACAGATGAGCAGTATAATAAGATTTATGAATATCTTTCAAAACAGCCTGATTCGGACGGCAAGATTTATGAGCTTTTCTGTTCAGAGTACTATTATGATAATACTGATATCCGACCAAAGAAAGTTGAAGTATATAAATCAACAGTTTCAGGAGATTTGTTCTATTCAAAAGAAAGAACTGATGAAGAGCATATAGAAAGCTTTGAGCTTAAACCGACTCCGAATGAGGGGGCAGAGTTTCATACAACTGAAACTCCGATAGATAACTGCATTGATACTGAGTTTTTCTTTGGTGAGTATGCCAAAGAAGACCTTATTTCTCAGATTGAGGGAAAACAAGCGTATGTCTATGATGAATATCCGATAGGAGAGCTTTATTACACAGCACCACTTGAGTTTATTTACTATAATGAAGATATAATACTTGTTGATGACGAATACGGAAACCACGAGTATTTTGCGATTTTTGCTCAGAAAATCAATTTGCTTGAATTTTGCATAAGCGAGATTCTGATGATTTTCATTTACATAATGGTTGTATTTATAATTGTAGATATTATCATCAGTGCGATTATGTGGAAAACTCTTAAAAAGCAGATTGAGCAGGAAAACCGACTCCGCACAGTGACAAACGCTATGGCTCACGAGCTTAAAACACCGCTTTTTGTAATTGGCGGATTTGCAGAAAGTCTCAGCGAAAACATTAACACCGACAAGCGACAGCATTATGCAGGTCTTATTACCGAGCAAACAGCAGAAATGAACAAGCTTGTTTCAAAAATGCTTGAATACTCAAAGCTTGATTCAGCAAACTTTACACTCAAAAAAGAGAAGATATCTCTCAACGAAATTGTAAAACAAGTTGTTGAAAACTATGATTTCAGCGAAATCGAGCTTGATTGCGATGATGAGATTTTTATAGATGCTGATAAAGCTCTGATAAAAACAGCAGTAGAAAACCTTGTTGAAAATGCAGTTAAGTATTCCGACGGCAGCGGCAAAATTACCGTGACTTGCAAAAAAGGAAAGCTTACCGTGAGCAATCCGTATAAAGAGGTAAGTGCCGAAGAAATCAAGAATATGTGGGAGCCATACCACAGAAATGCTGACGAAAGCAACAAGCAGGGACACGGCATAGGTCTTGCAATGGTCAAGAGTATTATGGATTTACACGGAGCAAAGTGTCGTGCAGAGTACAGCGACAACAGAATAACATTTATGCTTAACTTTTAATCTGATTGCAGATAAATTAAGCTGAAAACAAGGGGCTTGTCTCACTATTGTGAAACAAGCCTCTTGCTTTAGGTTAAATTATATTTTGGCAACGGTGACGTTGCATCCAAATCGAGAAGATGTTTTTGTGTATAAATAAAATTTGTAGCCCGACAATGAATGTTGTAACAGAAAATTAATTGTCGGGAACTAAAGTTTGATAATTAAAAATGCTATCTACCCGAATTGGGTCAAGCGTCACGCTTGCAAACTATAATTTAGTATATAAATTTCAAGCTCTCTTTTGTTGTGTGGAATGTAAACAATAAATATTGACATCTCGATAATATAAATATACAATGGTTATATATAAAGCTTACATTTTTAATAAAATATAGTCAGAAAGGGAAACCGATATGAAAAAGATACTGAAAAAATCCATATCAATACTTATGAGTGCTTGTATGCTTATGTCTGTTGTTTCTGTGGGAGTAATTTCCACAACTGCGGCAGAGGTTGAGAGTGCGGAGGTATCTGCTGACGTTATTATAAGCGGAGATTATAAATATGTACTCTTAGATGACGGCACAATCGAATTTTGCGGTTCTGCCTATGCTGCTGATGCGAAAAATAAGAATATTATTAAATATGAAATTCCTGCTCAGATTGACGGTTATACCGTAACAACAATCAGTAAGCATGCTTTTAGTCAATGGAAATATCTTGAAGAAATAATTATTCCTGATACAGTAATCGTTATAGGTGATAGTGCTTTTTCAAGATGCGAGAAATTAAAAGCATTAAACATTCCCGATAATGTTACTTATTTGGGTGCATGTTCTTTTTATCGGTGTGTAAGTCTTACAAGCATTGAAATTCCTGATGGTGTAACTGAAATAAAAGAAGCTACATTCAATTATTGCTATAAATTGGAAAAAGTGCGACTCCCTGAAAATTTAAAAAAAATAGGCGAGGACGCCTTTGGTTTATGCTACGTCCTGAAAGAAGTAACACTACCTGATTCTTTAGAGACAATGGAAGATCACGCTTTTTTGGGTTGTGATTCTATCGAAGAAATTGTTATTCCAAATAATGTTACAAGGATTGGGAGTGCTTTTTGGGGTTGTTCGTCTTTGAAAAGTCTTGTTATTCCTGACAGTGTTACAACTATAGGAAATACTTTGTGTGCTTACTGCCCAAATCTCACAGATGTTACATTATCAAAAAATATTACTATTATTCCGAATGGAGCATTTTATGATTGCGAATCGTTAAAAAATATTACTATTCCTGAAGGTGTAACAACTGTAGAAGAAGAAGCTTTTATGGGATGCGTAGAATTGAAAAGTATTAAAATACCTGAAAGTGTTACTAAAATTGGTAAATATGCTTTTGGATGTTATGATTTAGATGGAAGACAAGGTGTGGGTTATGTAAAAGATTTTTGTATTTATGGTTATAAATATACTGTCGCTGAAGTATATGCAGACACAAATTCACTTGCTTTCCATAATCTTGGTTATATAGGTATGGATGACATTTACTTTATGGATGAAAAGATAAAGCCTGAGATGAATAAAATTACAGATGGTGAAATTTTTGAAAAAGTACAATCTCAGATTGACGATGAAGTTTTGGTATCAATTTATGATATAAAGTTTGAAAGTGAAAAAGACGTTACTGTAATATTCCCTTTACTAGCATCGCTGACAAGGTTGTATTATGTTGAATCAGATGGTACTCTTAATGTTGTAAGTGACAATAGCAACGATTCTCATTTGAAGTTGCAAAGCAATAATGGCGGTGTTTTTGCACTTACTGTCTTAAAAAATGATATTAATAACGATGGTGAGATGAATGTAATTGACGCAACCTATCTGCAAATGTATCTTGCAGGATATGGAATATCTATTGATCTTATTTGTGCAGATGTAAACCGAGACGGCAAAATTGATGTTTCCGATGTTACAAAGCTACAGCTTATTTTAGCAGGTGCTGAATAAATTATAAATGCAACAACCCTCACAGAGCAGTGGTTTTACTGCCTTGTGAGGGTTGTTTTTATTTATGTAAAAACTATACTTTGGTGAGCTAAAAAGCATATTTTGTAAGCTTTTGTACGGAAAGAAAATTACGTTATGCCGCCTTTTTCACTGTTGCACTGCCGCTTACAGTATCAAGTTTAATATGTGGTGCGTTTGCAGAAGTTGAAGTTCCAAATTCTGAATTTAAGCTGCCGCTTACGCTGTCGAAATCTACGTTTACAGCATTTACAGATTTTGGAAGTGTGATGTAAACTGAACCGCTTACAGTTTCTGAATCAATCTTCTCACATTCAGTTAAAGAATTGATTGTTACTGAACCTGAAACACTTTCAGAATCAAAATCTTTGAATTTGCCGTCAATTTCGGTTTTGCCTGAAACAACATTAGTATCAATTTCTGTAAATTCAGAGTTGAGAACACTTACATTTCCGCTTGCTGAATTCATTGAAACTGCATCGCCCTGTGAATTTGTAACGATTGTATCACCTGATGCAGTGTTTGTGTTGATGTCTGTTGCTTTTACGCCATCAATTGAAGCTTCTGCACTTGCTGTGGATATCTCAATGTTATCAAAACGCTTATCTGCCGGAACAGTGATAACAACATCTTTTGAGCTGAAGCTGTCAAATAAATTCCAGCCACTCTGCTTTTCTGAGTAAATACCCAGAGTGCCATTTGCGTTTACATAGTGAACAACATCGTTGTTGTTTTTCTTGAGATAGGGCTTTACTGTAACAGTTATTTTATCAGTTTTGGCAACTTCAACTTTTACATTACCGCTTGACCAGCTAACGCTGAGGTTGTCTATTGTATTTGTTTCAAATACTGTGATTTCATCTGCAATATCAATGCTGTTTGAGATATCGCTTGAGCCGAGAGATACAGGAGTTGTATTAATAAGACCCATATCGCCTTTTTTTGCAATAAATATTCCTGCTACGAGGACTCCGACAAGAAGAACACTTACGATTGACCATGCAATAATTCTGTTTTTTGCTGACTTTCTCATTTGTTTGCCTCCGAATAATCAAAAATAGCTCTGATAAGGTGCTGTAAAGCGTTAGCGATAATAAATATTATCCATGTGAAGTTTACAGCAAACCAGTTTACGAAAACTACAAGATATGTAGTTAATAAGATGTATACGATTGAAGCAGTTACCCACAAAATTGCAACAATTGCTTTGTAAAGACCGCTTGTTTTCTTTTTTCTGCCACTCCACTCTTTGAAGTCCTCAACCATATTTACTGATGGCTTTGTAGCTTCTGTGCCTTTGCTCATTATGATAATTACGGTAGCAGCGGCAATTATCAAAAGCATAAATACAGGGGAAATGTCTGAGAGAAAACCAAAGCACTCAGGTGAGAAAAATATTACAGGTGTAACGCAAGAAATATACATTCCCACGGCTGTGGCTCTTAAAATACCTTTTTTCTTGAGTTCTTTTACTGTATTTTCGTCGTTGATTACAGGCACAAATTTTGTCATTTCTCCATATATGCACAAGCCTGTGGCAAGACTTATCATCCAGAACATAAAAACAGGGGAAATCTCATTAAGAAAACCAAACATTGTGCTTGAAAGGAAAATCACAGGTGTTATACAAAGAATGTATAGTGCAACAGCTATTGCAGAAAAAGTATTTTGACGTGACTTAATAGTTGCCATCTGCTCATCAGTGTATTCAACTTCTTCGATGATTTCGCCGCCAAGCTCTGAGATAAGCTCGTTGATGTCACCGATGCCTGCAATCGCCTGATTATATGCATCACCCTCGCTTTTGCCCTGTGCAACAAGGTCGTGGTAACGCTCAATTACGTTGCATATGATTTCTTCTTTAAGCTCGTAAGCTTGTTTTGTTTTTGGTGCGGATACAAATAAATTTTCTATATAGTCTCTGAGTTTCGGTTCCATATTCATCCCTCCGTATGCAGAAGTGTATCAATCAGATTTTTCGCTTCAATCCATTCAGCAATTTTCTGGGTGTATACCTCTCTGCCGATATTAGTTATTGTGTAGTATTTTCTTCTTGCTCCCGTTGACTGGTCACCCCAGTAAGAGGAAATGCAACCTGCATCTTCAAGTCGCTTGAAAGCGGTATAGAGTGTTGCCTCTTTAAGTTCATATAGCTGGTTGGAAGCGTTCCACACGGCTTTGTTGATTTCGTAGCCGTAGCTGTCACATTCCATAAGCTTTGCAAGTATTATTGTGTCTGTGTGTCCTCGGATGATGTCCGCTGTTATTGACATATGACCACTCCTTTAGAATTTGTGTTACATCATCTGTTGTGGGTATATAATAGCATACAGTACCTCGCCTGTCAAGGTATATTTAAAAATAAATTTCAAGATTTTTCAAATTATTTTCAAATGCTTTTTTGATATAATAGAAAAGGAACTTGTTTTTGTTAATTAAAAAAATAAAGAAAAAACATAATTATTGCATGTCTGATACGATTGTTTTGCGTAATAAAAATGAAATTGTTTTATAAATATATATAATTTTGCTCGATTTTGCCGAATTTTGAAAAAACTAAAAAAAATCAAAAAAATTTTCAAAAAAAGGTTGACAAACAAGTGTTTTTGCTTTATAATAAGCCTTGCTGATTTCGGTTAGCAAAACATCTGGCGGAATAGCTCAGTTGGCTAGAGCATTCGGTTCATACCCGAAGTGTCGTAGGTTCAAGTCCTATTTCCGCTACCATATTCGGCCCGGTGGTCAAGCGGTTAAGACACCGCCCTTTCACGGCGGTAACACGAGTTCGATTCTCGTCCGGGTCACCAAACATATTTGCCGGTGTGGTGGAATAGGCAGACACAAGGGACTTAAAATCCCTCGGACTAATACTCCGTACCGGTTCAAGTCCGGTCACCGGCACCAGAAAAAAGACAGCTTAGGCTGTCTTTTTTCTTTTGTCAAAATTCTTAATTTACTTTAAATGTTAAGCTTTAGGAAACAAATCACGGAAAGAGGGGTGCTGCTTTTAGCAACACCCCTGTTAACTGTTTTTAGAATGTTATTTTGCTTTTAAACTTTTTCTGAGTTGTATGTTTTTATAAACATAGAAAAAGCAAAGATACAAAGAGAAGGATAATACAGAGCCATACATGCATTTTCAGCCCAAGGCAATACATCACTGAAAAGTTCGAATACCAGCACAAGGTCAGATAATAAAAATAAAGTGCTTGCAATAAAAAGTGTTGTATTAAGCAAATTTTTTTCTCTTATGAAGTTTCCCAGAGATTTTCCGAGCATTGTAGTAATGATAACCGCATAAATAACACACACGGGCTTAAATATAGCTTCTTCAAATTTGAGAACAGGGCAAAACAGCAAAAACAATGCAATCGGAATAAACGATATAAATCCGATGATAAGGTCAAGCTTTTGGATTTTTTGAATAAAGCAGTATGTAATAATAAAAAATATGTGGCTTATTGCAAAGGCTCCTGCACCTGCTATAAAACTGAAATAAATAAAAACATCACCTAACATTGAAAAAATAATAGCTGCAATCATTCCGACATAAAATTTATTGTCATTCTGTTTAGTGCAAATTGCATATCCGAGATTAACAACACCCAGAAGTGTGAATATTGAACTGCACACACATTTAAGCGTGTAATTAAAATTGTTGCTTTGGTAAACATAATTAAGTGCAAGTAAAACGGTAATAAAAATCACGTTTATTGCAAAAAGTATTTTTGTTGAATTCTTTTTCATTATTCTACCTCTTTTTGAAATTGATATAATTATAACTAAAATTGTAAAGTGTGGCTATTGTCTGGTATTAGAATAATAAGACATATTAAATTCTGTTTTATTTATTTCTCACAATAACGGAGTTCAGAGTAGGTCAGCTTGTCCAGATAAGGGTAGTGATAAAGTTTTCGTAAGCATCGTCCCAGCCGTCTATTCCGTTGACTCCTCCGCCGTTTACACTTCTCAGCTTTGAATCATTCATATCCTGACCACAGGCTAAAAGTTCACCCACGCTGATATTGTATCCTTTGGATAAAGCGATTTTGCAAAATTCATCCATCGGGTCATCTGCGTTTTGTGTTGCTATCAGTTGTTGTCGGAGATTTTTGTCAAGCTTTGCTTCCTGCATTAATCGGTCAAGTTCTTTTAAAATCATATTGCCTCCCAAAATTTAACATTAGAAAAAGCCGTCACATTCAGTGTAACGGCTCTGTCTGTTGCAATTTATTCGATTGAGCTGTCGAGATATTCCATAAGCTCTTCGTCATCTTTTTTCTGCTTGTCTTTTACAATGAAGAAAGCTGTGAGAGCAGCGGAAGCTACAGCTACTGCTGAAACTGCAGCGATGATGATTGCTAAAGTTCTGTTTTTCATAATAATATGCCTCCTGTTTATATAAATGGTTTATTTTGCAATTATTATCTGTCTTAATTTATAATTATATTCTAAACACTTTTAACGAAAAAGTCAACAAAAAAACAAAAAAAGCAGAGATTTTTCTCTGCTTTTAACGTCGCCAATGTAACTCTTATGCAGAAGCATTGAGTCTCTTTGCGAGAGCTGACTTGCTTCTTGCTGCGTTGTTCTTGTGCATAATACCCTTAGCTGCAGCCTGATCGATTTTCTTAATAGCAAGACGAACTGCCTCTGTCTTGTTATCAGCGTTTGTATCAACAGCGAAGTAAGCCTTCTTGATAGCTGTTCTTAAAGCTGACTTTACAGCCTTGTTCTGAGCTGTTTTTGTAGCGATAACCTTAACACGCTTTTTTGCAGATTTAATGTTTGGCATTGTCCCACCTCCTTATAGTACCAGTCATATGGTTAAAATGATAACACACATATCGCAAAAAAGCAAGAGATTTTTTCAAAAAAACTTTATTTTTTTTACTTTATTGCAATTAGTTGAGTACTTGGCGGGTATAGCGGTGTGGTTTATGGCTTTATCTGTATTACGGATTTTTGTGTGATATCTTAATATAAATGTTAATTTTTATTTTTGGGGTTAAAGAAAGAGGTTTTTGCTATATTACAGTAACTAAAAACATAATAATAAATAATTATTATAATTGTTCAGAAATATTGTTTATTTTTGTTTTAAAAATTGACAAAAAAAGCTTATTTGTGTATTCTGCAACAAAGATGAGTGTTTTTTTACAGCAGATTAAATTGTTTTGATATAGCAAAATATTGTCGTGTTTTTTTGATAACTTGAATTTTTTTATGCAATTATTTAATTCCTTAAACACATATAAATTTGCTGTGTAGTCTTTTTTGATGCTTGTACGGAAATTTTGTTTGCATATTGCACAAAAAATTAAAGTTGACTTTAGTTATATAGCACACGGCAAAAAACTGTTCAAAGCAATTGGAAAAATGCACATTTCATTCAGTGTTTTTTTACGAAAAATGCCAACAACAAAAATTGCCTTACTTTTTTCTTTATATATATGTAAAATCTTAATTGAAAATATGCCTGAGGGCACGGAGGTAAGAGAGAATGTTAAAAAGCTATGCAAAAAGACTCCTCGCAGCAGTATTGGCTATGGTAACATTGGCTTCAATGTTCACATTCGTAGCAAATGCGGCAACAAACCTCGCTGTAATTTATTACAGAGGTTACACAAACCCTTATATCCATTATCAGACTTCAAGCGGTTCATGGACAACTGCTCCTGGTTTCAAAATGGAGAAGAACAACGAAGCTGAAGGCTTCACTCATAAGTACACAATTGACCTTGGCAGCAAGACAAGCACAAAGCTTTGCTTCAACAATGGCAGCGGTACTTGGGATAACAACAACTCACAGGACTACACAGCTAAGGCTGGTAACAACTATTTTGTTACACCAGGTACATTTGTATCAACACTTAAGACTGATGTAACAGTAAATAAGTCAACTGTTGGTGTAAATGAGGCTGTAACATTCACAGCTGTACCATCAGGCGGTTATACAGATTACGAGTACAAGTTTACTTTCTTAAACATTGATACTAAGGAAGTAACAGAAACAAAGTATTCTTCAAGCAAGACATACACTCAGGCTTTCACAGTAGCAGGCAGCTACAAGGCTACTGTTTCTGTAAGAGACTATGCTGGCAGCATCGTAACAGACCACGTAATGTTTGAAGTTGAAAGCAAAGAGTTTCAGGTTACAAACTTTGAAGTTACTCCTGTAACAAACGTTGGCCTTTATGAGTTTGCAAATATGAAGGTTACAGCTACAGGCGGTACAGGTCAGTATTTCTATAAGTACACATACAGCATCTATGGTCAGGAGCACATCATCTATGATTACTCACAGGCTTCTCAGGCTTCATACCAGTTTGCAAATATGGGTACATACACAATCAATGCATATGTTAAGGACGGCATTGGTGCAACACCTGTCAAGATTTCAAAGCAGTTTGTTGTTAATCAGACATATGTATACAAGCTCAATGCAGACAAGACAACAGTTACAGAGGGTGAGACAGTTAAGATCACACCTACAATGTATAACGAGGCTTCTGTAATCAAGCCTGAGCATTATTTCTACACAGCAACAGATGAAAACGGTAATGTTGAGACTCTTACAGCTTCTGCTGACAAGACTCTCAGCTGGACACCAAAAAAAGCAGGTACATACAAAGTACGTCTTGATGTAAAGTATGCAGGCAAGACAATTGCTTCAAATTCAATTGACATCACAGTTGATGAGTTTGTTCTCAAGATTGAGAGCTTTGAAGTTACTCCTGTAAAGAATGTTGGTATGTTTGAATATGCCAATATGAAGGTTATGGTTGCAGGCGGTAATTCTGACGATTACTTCTACAAATATACATACAGCATCTACGGTCAGGAGAGAGTTATTTACGACTACTCAAAGGCAACTACAGCTTCATGGCAGTTTGCAGATCCTGGTACATACACAATTAATGTATATGTTAAGGCAAGCAGTGTCAGCGAACCTGTAAAGGCTTCTGCAAGCTTTGTAGTAAACCAGACATATGTATACGATCTCAAGGCAGACAAGGCTTCTGCTCACGTAGGCGAAACAATCAAGATTATTCCTACAATGCTCAACGAAGCTTCTGTAGTAACAGCTTCTGACTATGCTTACACAGTAACAAAAGACGGTGTTACACAGACAATCAAAACAAACTCTGATAAAACAGGTAGCTGGACTCCAACAGCGGCTGGCGAATACACAGTTCGTCTTGACGTAACACACAACAGCAAGTGCCTCGGCTTCAAGTCTTTCACATACAAGGTTGAGGAGAAGCCTGCAAACACAGTTACAATCTACTACAAGGGCTATTCAAAGCCATATATTCACTATCAGGTTCAGGGCAAGAGCTGGACATCAGTACCTGGTAAGGCTATGTCAGCTACAAGCGAGGTAACAGGTTATACACATAAGTATGTAATCGACCTTGATACAGCTACATATGCAAATGTTTGCTTCAACGACGGCAACGGTAGCTGGGACAGCAACAACGGTGCTAACTACAAATTCTATACAGGCACATACACATACTCAAACGGTAAAATCACACCATATGAGCCTGCACTCAAAATCAAGTCATTTGACATCACTCCTGCTGACGGTGTTATCAACGAAGGTGAGTCAGTTAAGATGAACCTCACAATGACAGACCCTAACGCTACATATATGGCTCAGTTTGCTTACAGAGATTCTAAGGGCAACGAGCAGGTAATCTATGACTATGCTTATGCTAACGGCTGTATGAAGCAGTTTACAGAGGCAGGTACATACACACTCATCGTAAGAGTTAAGGAAAACCCATATTCATCTGAAATTCTCACAGCAGAAAAGACAGTTACAGTTAAGGCTCTTCCAAAGTTTGCAATCAAGTCATTTACAATTGATCCAGCAGACGGTGTTGTAACAGCTTATGATTCTGTAAAGATGAGAATTGAGATGGAAGACTCAACAAAGGGTTACCTTACACAGTTTGTTTGCATTAACGACGAAACAGGTTACGAAGAAATTATTTACGATTATGCTTACGCAGTAGCAGGTTCAAAGCAGTTCACAAGACCTGGTAAGTACACTCTTATGGTAAGAGTTAAGGAACATCCTACTTCATCAAATGTTCTCACAGCTTCACAGAAGGTTACAGTTTTACCAAAGAAAATCGAAATCACATCATTTGAGCTTGACCCTGCTGACGGTGTTATTAATGTAAACGAGTCAGTAAAAATCAATGTTGATACTAACTGTGGTGCATATATGACACAGTTTGCTTATGTTGACCCACAGGGCAGAGAGCAGGTAATCTACGATTACGCTTATGCTAACGCTTGCTCAAAGCAGTTCACAGAACCAGGCACATACAAGATCATTGTAAGAGTTAAGGAAAACCCATATTCAACAGACATTGTAACAGCTGAAAAGACAGTTACAGTTAAAGAAGCTCCAAAGTTTGCAATCGAGTCATTTGAAATCGACCCAGCCAACGGTGTTGTTGAGGTTATGGAGTCTGTAAAGATGAAACTTACAATGGAAGATTCATCAAAATCATACCTTGCACAGTTTGTTTGCATTGACAGCAACGGCAACGAAACAGTAGTTTACGACTATGCTTACGCAAACAGCGGTTCAAAGCAGTTCACACAGACAGGTACATATACACTTATGGTAAGAGTTAAGGAAAACCCTTACTCAACAGAAATCCTCACAGCTTCTAAGAAGGTTACAGTTTTACCTAAGAAGCTTGCAATCAAGTCACTTGATATAACACCTGCTGACGGTGTTATCAACGAGGGCGAGTCAGTTAAGATGAACCTCACAATGTCAGACCCTAACGCTACATATATGGCTCAGTTTGCTTTCAGAGATTCTAACGGCAAAGAGACTTTAATCTATGATTACGCTTACGCTTCAGGCTGTATGAAGCAGTTCACAGAGGCTGGCACATACACACTTATCGCAAGAGTTAAGGAAAATCCATATTCAACAGAAATCCTCACAGCTGAGAAGACTGTTACAGTTAAGGCTGTTCCAAAGTTTGCAATCAAGTCATTCACAATTGACCCTGCAGACGGTAATGTAGAGGTTATGGAGTCTGTTAAGATGACTCTTGAAATGGAAGATTCAACAAAGGGTTACCTTGCTCAGTTCGTATGCATTGACGAGAAGGGCAACGAGACTGTAGTTTACGACTATGCTTATGCGAACAGCGGTTCAAAGCAGTTCACAAAGGCAGGTACATATACACTTATGGTAAGAGTTAAGGAGAATCCTTACTCAACAAACATTCTCACAGCTTATAAGACAGTAACAGTTACAGAGCCTAAGAAAAACGACCTCACAATCTACTACAAAGGTTATTCAACTCCTTACATTCACTATCAGGTAGGCAACGGCAGCTGGACAACAGCTCCTGGTGTTAAGATGACAGCTACAAGCGAAGTTACAGGCTTCACACACAAGGCTGTAATCGACCTCGGCACAGCTACATATGCTAATGTATGCTTCAACAACGGTAGTGGTTCATGGGACAGCAACAGCGGCAAGAACTACAAGTTCAATGCAGGTACATACACATTTGTAGGCGGCAAGATTGAAGAATACGACAACGGCTCAATGAAGATTGCGTCATTTGATATCACACCTTCAAACGGCATTATCAATGTAAATGACACAGTTAAGATGGATGTTAAAGTAAACAACGCATCATCATATGTTGCACAGTTTGCTTACATTGACGAGAAGGGCAACGAGATTATGCTCTACGATTACACTTACGCTTCAGGTTGTTCAAGACAGTTCTCAAAGGCTGGCACATACACACTTATCGTAAGAGTTAAAGAGAGCTTTGCATCAACAGAAGTGCTTACAGCTACAAAGACAATCACTGTAAAGGATCCTTCTGATAATCTCTTGACAATCTACTACAAGGGTTATTCAACACCATATGTTCACTATCAGGCAGGTAGCGGCAGCTGGACAACAGCTCCCGGTGTTAAGATGACAGCTACAAGCGAGAAGGCTGGTTACACACACAAGGTTACAATCGACCTCGGCACAGCTACATACGCTAACGTATGCTTCAACGACGGTAACGGCAACTGGGACAGCAAAAACGGTGCTAACTACAAGTTCTATGCAGGAACATACACATTTGCAAACGGCAAATACACAAAAATCTGATTGATTTAAAACAAACCGCCTCACACATCGTGAGGCGGTTATTTTTAGCTGATAAATTATAGTTTGCAACGGTGACGGCAATGGTGACGGCAACGGTGACGTTGCATCCAAATCGGCGGGGTGACCCCGCCCACAATTCGGGCAGATAACATTAATTTATTAGCGATATTCAACGCCCGACAATAAACTATGTTATTAAATTAATGTTTATCTCATAGATTAGACCTATTTTTTATCGTAGGGCGGGGGCTTGCTCCCGCCGCATAACCCTAGCAAACATCGAGGTTATAATTTTGTAATATTGATTTTTGC
>JAXJTT010000154.1:0-6031 GCA_036309445.1 Ruminococcus sp.
GGTTAAGGAACTCAAGATTATTGTTAAGGCTGACGTACAGGGCTCTGTTGAGGCTGTAAAGCAGTCACTTGAGAAGCTCTCTAACGAGGAAGTAAGAGTAAACGTAATCCACGGTGGTGTTGGTGCAATCAGCGAATCAGACGTAATGCTTGCTGAGGCTTCAAACGCTATTATCGTAGGCTTCAATGTTCGTCCTGACGCTGTTGCTATGGCTAACGCTGAGAACGCAGGCGTTGATATGCGTCTTTACAGAGTAATCTACGATTGTATCGAGGAAATCGAGGCTGCTATGAAGGGTATGCTTGCTCCTAAGACAAGAGAAGTTATCCTCGGTATGGCTGAGTGCCGTAACGTCATCAAGATTAAGTCTATCGGTACAATCTCAGGTTCATACGTTAAGAGTGGTAAGATTCGTCGTAATGAGCATGTTCGTGTTATCCGTGACGGTATCGTAATCGCAGAGGACACAGTTGCTTCTCTCCAGAGATTCAAGGATGCAGTTAAGGAAGTAAACGAAGGCTACGAGTGCGGTATCGGTCTTGAGCGTTTCAACGACATCAAGGAAGGCGATATGTTCGAGGTATTCACAATCGAGGAGTACAGAGACTGATTTTGTTTAGTGAATAAGTAAGAGTGAATAGTTAATAAGTAGGGGTCGCTTCGCTCCGATTTATATTATTTGGATTTATCAGCGGTATTTTATGCCCGACAATAAACATTTCTATTATAGCGTAGGGCGGAAGCAAGCCTCCGCCCTACGATATACAAACAGATTTCTTAAATGAGGTAAACTATAATTCTGCAAAGGTGACTTATAAATGTTCAGATGTAAAAAATGCAATCAGGAAATACAGCTTATACAGCAAAAAAGGGCTGGCACCTTTGTTTTGCTTTGTCCTGTTTGCGGTGAGGTAATCACAATGGAAAGCGAATACGGCTTCGGTCCTGTGTGGCCTGCGTGCTTTTACTATGGAAACAGACTGGTTGCAGAATTTTATCACACAGAGCAAGGCAACGACTTTGAACTTAAAATTATGGATAAAGTTGTACCTTTTGAATTAAGCCCGCAGTTAAAGCAGGAAAACTATAAACGGCATATGGAAATATGCGGTTTGATTATAAATCTATTAAAAGATAGAATCAAAAACCCCAAAAAAGGAGGTTGAAAATATGGCAGGACACAGAATAGAGAGAACAACTGAAGATATAAAGCGTGAGCTTACTGCGATTTTCAGAGAGCTTAAAGACCCCAGAGTACAGCAGGCTTTTCTTTCAATCGTAAGAGTTGAGGTAACAAACGACCTTTCCTACTGCACAGTGCACGTTAGTGCTATGGAGGGACTGGAGAGAGCAAACGAGGCTGTAAAGGGACTTAAATCAGCGGCAGGCTTTATCCGCCGTGAGCTTTCTCACCGCCTTACACTCAGATATGTGCCTCAGCTCATTTTTAAGGCTACAGACAGCATTGAGTACAGTGCTAACATCAGCAGGATTTTGAACAATCTTGATATTACCGAAAGCAGGGACGATGATGATGAGCTTGAATGAGATTTCAGAGTTTCTGAAATCACACGACAATTATGAAATTCTCACCCACGCCTACCCCGACGGTGATACATTAGGCAGCGGATTTGCACTTTGCCGTGCGTTGCAGAAGCTGGGCAAAAAGGCGAGAGTTATCACAACAAATATTCCGTCAAAGTTTGTCTATCTGACAGAGGGTGTTGAGAAGCAGGAGTTTTTTGCTGATTACGTAATCAGCACAGACGTTGCCGCAGACAGCTTGCTCGGAACTTATATGAGCAAATATCTCGGCAAAATCGACATCTGCATCGACCACCACGGCTCAAACACAATTACAGCAAAGCAGAAATTTGTTGACAGCAAAGCGGCGGCAAACTGTGAGATTATCTACCGACTGATCTGCGAAATGGGCGTTGAGATTGACACTCAGATTGCAGACTGTCTCTACACAGGAATTTCCACAGATACAGGATGTTTTCGATACACAAACACAACTGCAGACACTCTCCGTATTGCGGCTAACCTCATAGAGGGCGGCTGTAATGCAGGCTACATAAACAAGGCTATGTTTGAAACCAAGTCAAAGGAGAAAATCCTCCTTGAACACGCAGTTTACGACACTATGCTTTACTGTGCCGACGGCAAGTGTGCGATTATCTACACAACGCTTGCGATGTTTGAGGAGCTTGGCATAGGCGACGACGAAATGGAGGGTCTTGCCTCTATTCCACGTCAGATTGAAGGCGTGCTGATTGGCATTACTATGCGTGAAAAGCAGGACGGCACATTTAAGGTTTCCGTGCGTACAAATGATAATATCAACGCATCGGATTTCTGTGCAAAGTTTGGCGGCGGCGGACATCCTGCGGCTGCAGGTTGCAGTATTGAGGGTGACCTCAGAACAGTACGCAATAAACTTATCGAAGCGGCGGAAGAATTTTTATGAACGGTGTAATTGTAATAGATAAGCCCGAGGATTTCACCTCGTTTGACGTTGTGGCGGTTGTCCGCAGAGAAACACGTCAGCGTAAAACAGGTCACACGGGTACACTTGACCCTAACGCTACGGGAGTTTTGCCGATTTTGCTCGGCAGTGCTACCAAAGCACAGGATATTATTTTAAATCACGACAAAAGCTATCTTGCGACATTCAAGCTTGGGTTGGTGAGCGATACTCTCGATATATGGGGAGATTGCAGACCATTTTCAGAGAAAAAAGTCGAAAAAGCAGATGTTGAAAGCCTTATCCCCGAATTTACAGGGGAAATCGAGCAGATTCCGCCAATGTATTCGGCTATCAAAATAAACGGTCAGCGACTTTATGACCTTGCCCGACAGGGTGTAGAGGTTGAACGCAAAAGCCGAAAGGTTACGGTCTATAACCTCGCTCTGACAGATTTTGACGAAGCTCAGCAGTCAGGCACGCTTGAAATCGACTGCTCAAAGGGTACTTACGTCAGGACGATTATTGACGATATAGGCAGAAAGCTCGGCACAGGTGCGGTGATGACTTCACTTCGCAGAACGAAGGCTTGCGGTTACAGCCTTGAAGATTGCATTTCGCTTGATAAGCTTAAAGAGCTGTGCGAAAGCGGAGAAATTACAGATAAAATAAAATCGCCCGAAAGCCTTTTTGCAGAGCTTGAGCTGATTTCGGTTTCACAGGCTCAGGCAAAGCGTTTTGCAAATGGCGGAGCGTTGGATATTTCAAGAACAGCCCTTGCAAAGAAAAATTTTGCAAATGGTGATATTTTCAGAGTAGGGCAGAGGGAAGGCGGCTTCTTAGGCCTTGGTATTGCCGACAAGGAAGAAAACCTCCTCAAAATATATAAATTATTCAAAAATTAATTTTGGCGGTGTTTAAAGTGAAAAAGTGTTTGATAGTTGTTGATTATCAGGTCGATTTTGTAACGGGTTCTTTGGGCTTTGAAAAAGCGGTAGCCTTAGAGAAGCCGATTGCGGACAAAATCAGCCGATACAGGGCAGAAAATGCCGATGTTATCTTCACTTTCGACACCCACCAGAGTGATTATCTTTCTACAAATGAGGGTAGAAATCTGCCTGTGGTGCATTGCATCGAGGGTACAGGCGGACACGATTTGTACGGAACGGTTGCGGATATGAAAAAAGCCGGGGACAGATGCTTTAATAAGCCTGTCTTCGGTTCCACTCAGCTTTTTGACTATCTCAGAGAAAGCGATTACGATACTATCGAGCTTTGCGGTGTGGTTTCAAACATCTGCGTTATCTCAAACGCAGTGCTTGCAAAAACAGCCCTCCCCGAAGCGGATATCATCGTAGACTCAGCCTGCGTGGCTTCAAATGACGACTCTCTCAACGACTCTGCTCTCAAAGTAATGCAGAGCCTGCAGATAAAAGTTATTTGATTCCGACACAACGGCAAATTAATAAAAGCATATGGTACGGGCGAACACAGTTTGCCCGTTTGTCCGATATGCAAGGCTTTTCTTTAGCCAACCTTACCGCCCGACAATATATACCGCCTGCAATTCATCAGGACTGTTATTGCAAGCTCGATAACCTAAACCACGCTTTTTGAAAGAAAAAGAAATGAAAAAATAAAATTTCGCAAAACTAAGAAAAATTATGCAATTTCTCTTGACAAATTGCAAGTGATTTGATATAATATCACTTGTGTTAAAACTTAATATATATAGGGGTATAGCTCAGTTGGTAGAGCAGCGGTCTCCAAAACCGCGTGCCGAGGGTTCGAGTCCTTCTGCCCCTGCCACTCAAAAACGGCTTAAACATTGAGTTTAAGCCGTTTTTTGCCACTGTTTCAAGTACGGAGTACGGTGAGGATTTTAAAAGTTTGGGTTATCTTTTGTCATCAGATTTTTAACCCGTGCCAATAATTTCAACGTTTCCGTATGGTACATCATCAATATAGCATCAATAAAATTGGTATTGGAGGAAAACCACATATGACATTCGAAGAATTAGTAAAAAAATATGGAGAACAAATCTTATCAGCTAAGGATAAGAAAAAAGAAACACAGAAAGTTATTCAAAAAATAGACAACTTAATATATACCGAGTCAAATCAGAAAATAAGTGACGAAGATAAAATTCGTATTTTAAATGAATTAAGAAAAGAAGTCACACTTCTTGAGCATACCGCAATATTTGCACAAGACAATAAAGATTATTTAGATCTTATTGATCAAACCATTAAAGCGTTAGGAGGAAAGTGATGACGGCATATGAAATTATTTCAATCGTTTTTACTTCACTAGGTTTTATTATTAGTATAATTTCACTTGTTAAGTCACATAAAGCCGATAAAACATCTCAGACGGCAAATAGAATAGCACAAGGAGAAATTGAACTTAATATACATCAGATGATTAACCAAACAAAAAAGGACGTTAGAGATATTACGCTCACTGTTGCTGAAAAAGGTAATAACACCGATATATTAGCTCAAGCATTCAATTCAGCATTAGAGTCAAATTTAAACGCATATGATGAGGCTTGTTCAAAGTATTTAGATAATAAAGTAGATAAAGAACGTTTTAAAAGAAATTATTCTGTTGAAATAAGACAATTAGTTGAAAACAAAAACTACAAAAAATATTTTGATGCAAACACATCACCCTATAAATGTATATTAAAAGTATATCACGAATGGAATAATTTAGAATCTTAATATTTTACATTATAAATTAAAGCCATCAGTTATACTTTTCAATCTCGAAGTATCCTTCTTTACATAATACCTTTCAGTGATTTCAGAGGTACTATGCCCAAGCAGGTCTGCAACCTGTCGTGGTGTTAGGGATTTTATTGTGCCGTCGGGTTGTTTTATGCCGTTTACAAGATTGGTTGCAAAGGTATGACGGAGTGAGTGTAAGCCTTTGGTTTCTATTCCCGATGCTTTGAGTATGCGGTAGAATCGTTTGCGGAAGTTTACAGGTCTGGTGAAATCTCCGTTTTCGTCAGGTATTAGTGGCGAGTCCTCTCCGAAGTAAAATTCTTTTCGTAGGTCGAGTATCATCTTGATTGCGGTATCATTGAGAGGAACATCTCTTTTGCTTGTTGCACTTTTTAGCTTGCCAACCTTGATTTCTCGTCCTTTCTCTGCTGTGACTCCGTCACGCTTTGATATTTCCTTTACACCTCTGTTTAGGTGCATTACTCGGTTTTCAATATCAATATCGCTGTTGAGCAATCCTAACACTTCCCCTGACCTTAATCCTGTGTTCAGCATCAGGATATACGCACCTGCTTGTTGATATTTTCTCTTGCCGTTTGAGAACACACTCAACGCTTCATTTTTAAATCTTTCAATCTCCTCAGGAGTGAACACCGTTACGGTTTCATTCGTGGGGAGGTTTTCTTTTCCCTGTGAAGCCATAAAGTTACTTTTCTTAATCATCTGGGTGCTTTGCATAGGGTTCTTTTGAATAAATTCCTGTTGTATTAGGTAACGGAAGTATTCATTTAATATATTATGTATTTTCTTAACCGTAGTGTAAGCATAACC
>JAXJTT010000155.1:0-2928 GCA_036309445.1 Ruminococcus sp.
ACTCGCAAGAGATACACGTGTATATTTAACAGGGAAGGTTTCTCCGTTATATGTAATAGTTCTATTGATTTCCGGTTCAGGACGCTCTCCTTTTTTGGCAATATAGAGTCTGATATCAGTAAGTGCTTCACTTGCCTTATCGGATTTCTGAATACCTACATAGGTGTAATTAGCACTTTCTATGTCGTCATCCTCATCGAATTCGGTGTTGATGTTAATTCTGTAAGTGGTTGTTGCACCTTTACCGAAAAGGCTGTTTTCAACAACTGCCTTGCCTATATTTTCACAAAGAATTTCTTCACCTGTTTTGCTGTTCTTGATGTTAGATTCACGAATCTCTTCTCTTGATTCAATATAGATAGCTGATACATACTTTCCTTCTTTGGGATTGCTCTGAGCAACTGTCTTTCCCTTTTCTGTTTTTTCATTGCGAAAATACATATATACCTTATCATAAAGAACCGCTTTTACATCCTCAGAGCTTAAGCCACCCTTAGTTGGGCGCTGACCGATAACGGCATCACCTCTTGAAGGAACAATATTTGCAGGCTCAGCACTGTCACCTATCATACAGATAACAGGTGTGAAGTTTGAAGGAATTTCACTTGTACCCAAAGGTGTTTTGGAAAGGATAATATCATTCACTGTAAGCGGTGTTCTGTCTGCCTGATAACCCGAAAGGTAAAGTGCATTCACCTTGCTGTTATATAACACCTGAGTGATGTCCTGATTGAATACATATTCCTCTGAGTGTACTGCCGTACGTTGGGAAGGAGAAAGATCCTGATACCATGCATCAGCCTTACCGTAGCTGTTTTTTGAGCTATAGTAGGTAATAGTGCTGTTTTCATGTGCAAAATAATAGGAATAATAGTCTCCGAACTCTTTTTTATTATTATCGCCCTTATAAGGAAATTTATATCCTGTATAGAAGGTACTGTTGTAACTGAGTTCAGCAGCGGCAAGCACATATCCCACATTAGCGTAATCAACTGAATCTGCAAATCTGTCGAGACCGTTACTCTTATTAGCCGTAACGCCATAGATTGCACGGTAGGGATTTTTGGTAGTAGTGTATTTGTATGCCAGGTTGACATAGTTGTTGGAATCGTTGCTGTTTCTCGCAGCAAAATAGAAGTGTGTCTGAGAATCGAAATCTAAGAACTGCTCCCCATAGTTCTGAGCCTTATAAGCTCTGTAGCTGTCAACACTGTTTTCAAACATATCGGTCTCATCATAATATTCAATAGGATGACTGTAACCGGTATTTGATGTAAATGTATTGTAGTAATAAACGTCGCTCTTGATACCTGCAAGATAATCAGGGCCCGTTGTAAAGGTAGTTTCGGGCATAAAGTAAAGTCTGTAATCAGTTCTGCCAAGTGGATGTGCCATACCGCCTGAGAACTCATTTACGGGTTCATAGCCGAGATTTGCATCGGGAAGGACATTTTTTTCATAAACTGCAAGATGCAGAACGGGAGGTGCAGGATTAGAGCTTGTTGAGCTTACCATAAGTGAGAAATTACCGATGGTGCCCATTGCTCCGTAGTTGAGATCACCAAAAGTTACACTGGAGCTGTTGCAGTTATAAAGAAGACGGATATCTCTTACTGCATCATTTGCATTTGCAGTAAGCTTATAACCGATAAATGTTGATTCGCTATCTTTACAACCGAAATCATGGTTAAACACAAGGAACCCGCTGTCTGTAAGTTTCTTTTTAGCCTCATCCTCATGCTTAGCGCTTTCAACTCGGATATGGCTGATGTAGATTTTTTCGCTTTCAACGGGAGTAGTATTATCCTGAGAATAATGAAGGTAAAGTGCAGGATACTTTGAGGATACTTTGTCAGCATAACCGTTGAGGTTTTCAGCAACAGTTTTGCCAAACATTGCAAGAGGCACATAACCTTCTTTATCAGTACCCGTTTCGGTTACAAGCAGAAAATCTGCCTTAATGGGATTACCTAGACTTGACTTATTTGAAGTATAAAGAGCCATCCACCTGTAGCCTTCATTTGCGTTGATATCTGAGCCGCTTTCGTTATCCTCTGTATCAAGTTCCAGCTGTTCATCAGTTCTGACATTATCCACTCGTTGGTAATATGCATAGGTTGAAATACCTTCTTTATTTATAGCCTCGTCAACCATATACTTAGGTATAGAAGTTCGATCGTAATCCTCAGTAAGCATCCAAGCTATGATATCTTCAAGGAAGAAGGTAATAATAATTGAACAGACAATGCTTACAACAGTAAAGGTTATACCAAGAACCGTGAGAAGAGTAGTTACAATCGCTGACGATCCAAAGGCCGTAATAGCACTAGCTATAGCAAGACATCCGAATTTACTGAAAATTTTCGGAGCTAAAACCAAAGCACATTTTGTAACAAGAACCGAACATGATGCAATTGTAAAGGCACTTGATACCACACTTGCGATATCTCTGTACTTCTGAGCGAGAGTGTCAACATCTTTAGCAAAAATATCGTACTGCTTACCCGCAGCGATACTGCGCTGAGCTTCGTTTGTAAGTCCGACCTCCTGCTCAAATATATCGAGATTAACACCGTCCCAAATGGGAACTTTTTCATCTGTATCAAGATTTTCAACGATTGCTTTTCTTGCTTCTTCAAGCACCTCGTCAGTGTTCTGTGAGCCGATAATAAAATTATAGGGGCCTGTCAGACGAAGCATAATTTCCTGACCCGGTGTAAGGCACTCAATAAGGGCATAGCTTTCATAGAGATTCATTGTATTGTTAAGACCGATTGTAAACATATCCTCTGCAGTCCATGCACCGTATTCATCAGTATTCCGGATGCCGACACTATAGCTGCGGAGTATTGTCTGCAAAACAGTAAACATATCCTTATTTTCTGCCATCTGTGTGAAAAGCTCTTTATCATTTTCATCTGTAAGGTC
>JAXJTT010000156.1:0-4833 GCA_036309445.1 Ruminococcus sp.
CAATAATACTCGATAAAAAAGTTCTTGCTTCAGCGAATAGTTCTGTTCTTATAATAGACCTTGCATCAAAGCCGGGCGGAGTGGATTTTGAAGCCGCTAAGAAACAAGGTATTGACGCCGTCAGGGCTCTTTCTCTGCCGGGACAATCTGCCCCGAAATCAGCAGGTGACATCATCAAAAAAACTGTTTTTAACATTCTCAAGGAGGTTTACGGGTGACAAAGGCAACCATCGGCTTTGCAATGTGCGGTTCCTTTTGCACCTTTTCACAGGCTTTTGCTCAAATGAAAAATCTTGTTGACAGCGGATATGACGTTATCCCGATTATGTCCGGCAACGCTTATTCCACAGACACTCGTTTTGGCAAAGCCGAGGAAATGGCAAAAACGGCAGAGGAAATTACAGGAAAAGAAGTTCTGCACACTTCGGTACAGACAGAACCTCTGGGCCCTAAAAAAATGTGCGACCTGCTTGTAATTGCCCCCTGCACAGGAAACACCCTTGCAAAGCTTTCTTCAGGTGTAACCGACACTTCGGTTACAATGGCGGCAAAATCTCATATGCGAATTTTACGTCCTTTGCTCCTTTGCGTTGCAACAAACGATGCTCTGGGAGCTTCGGCTCAGAATATAGGCAGACTTCTCAACACGAAAAATGTTTACTTTGTTCCTATGGTTCAGGATGACTGCGAAAAAAAGCCAAATTCTCTTGTTGCTAATTTTTCGCTGATTCCTCTATGTGTTGAAAAAGCTCTCAAAAACGAACAACTCAGACCTATATTCAGGTAAATAGCATTAATAATCATTCTGAATTTCTGGAAATAAATTATATATCAATTGTTTGCGGTGGGGTATTGCTCCCACCGCCTTTTTGTGATAAAATCTTATTATATATTACAAATGTAATGTGAAAGGCAAAGCTATGAAATACTGTTTAAAATGCAATCATTTACATAATGACACAGACAGCAGTTGCTCTTACTGCAAATGCTCACTTGCTGATATCAATGACGAAAACACTTCTGTTTTTCTGGTTTCTTCTTCTGAGTCTGAAGTTGACAAAATCAAAAAGGCTCTGGAGGAAAACGGTATTTCCTGTGAATCAGTGAAAAATCCTAACTTCAATCCCGATGCCCCACAAGACGAAGACAATGGCAATTTAAGCATACTTATTCCCTACTCCGCCTATGAAAAGGCTTATAGCGTATGTGTGAAAATCGGTGTTATAGAAGACGAAGCTTTGAAAATTGAAGAAGAATATGAGGAAATGAGCAGTGCCAAGCGTACAACAGTCAGAATTGTATCTGCAATTTTCTTTATTTTAGTTGCGGCACTTGCAATTTACGGTACAGATGCAATTATGGCTATTATCAAAAATCTATTTAAATAGTTCAAATTAATTATCTTGGAGGAGATTATAATGAATATTGAAACAAAATGCGTACAGTCAGGCTGGCAGCCTAAAAAAGGCGAACCAAGAGAAGTACCGATTTATCAGAGTACTACTTTTAAATATGATACAAGTGAAGAAATGGGCAAGCTTTTTGACCTTGAAGCTGAGGGCTATTTCTACACAAGACTTCAGAACCCTACAAACGATGCCGTAGCCGCTAAAATCTGTGCTATGGAGGGCGGTGTTGCCGCTATGCTCACATCAAGCGGTCAGGCTGCAAACTTCTTTGCTGTTTTCAACATCTGTGAGGCTGGTGACCACTTTATTGCTTCTTCTGCAATCTACGGCGGTACTTACAACCTTTTCGGTGTTACTCTTAAGAAGATGGGTATTGAATGTACTTTTGTTGATCAGGATTTACCTGAGGAAGAGCTTGCAAAATACTTCAAGCCAAACACAAAGCTTGTTTTTGGTGAAACAATCACTAACCCTACTGTTTCTGTGCTTGATATTGAAAAGTTTGCAAGACTTGCTCATTCACACGGTGTTCCACTCATCGTTGACAACACTTTTGCTACTCCTGTAAACTGCCGTCCGTTTGAGTTTGGTGCAGATATTGTTACTCACTCAACAACAAAATATATGGACGGTCACGCTGTAGGTGTAGGCGGTTGTATCGTTGACAGCGGTAATTTTGACTGGATGGCTAATGCTGAGAAATTCCCCGGTCTTACAACTCCTGACGATTCATACCACGGTATCACATATGCTGAGCGTTTCGGTAAGGGTGCATACATTACAAAGGCTACTGCACAGCTTATGCGTGACCTTGGCTCAATCCAGTCACCACAGAATGCTTTTTACCTCAATGTAGGTCTTGAGTCACTCCACCTCAGAATGGAGCGTCACTGTCAGAATGCTCTTGCAGTTGCTAAGTATCTTGAAGCTAACGAAAAGGTTGCTTGGGTTTCTTATCCTGACCTTGAAAATGATAAGTACAACGACCTTGCTAAGAAATATATGCCAAATGGCTCTTGCGGTGTTCTCGCATTCGGTATCAAGGGCGGCAGAGAAAAATCTATTGAATTTATGGATTCTTTAAAGCTTGCTGCTATTGTTACACATGTTGCTGACGCAAGAACTTGCCTGCTTCACCCTGCAAGCCACACTCACCGTCAGCTTACTGACGAACAGCTTATCGAGGCTGGTGTTGCTCCTGACCTTATCAGACTTTCTGTAGGTATTGAGAGCGTTGAAGACCTTATTGCAGACCTCGAACAGGCTTTTGCTAAGATATAATACCAAGGGCTCACAATGTGAGCCCTTACTGTAACAAAGTATTTAATTTTAGGAGTTGATTCTATGTCAGCTTATGTTTCAGCCATAATTGTGGCGGCAGGTGGTTCTACCAGAATGGGAACTGCAGACAGCAAGCAGTTTATACCGCTTCTGGGCAAGCCTGCTATTACATACACACTTACTGCTTTTCAGAACTGCTCTCTCATCAATGAAATCATCATTGTCACAAGAGAACAGGATATTGACAGAATAAAAGCTATTGCCGACGAAAACGGATTTTCTAAGGTAAATGCTCTTGTTTTGGGCGGTGCTACAAGAGCTGAGAGTGTTCTCAACGGAATCAGAAGTGCTGACGAAAATGCTCAGTATTTTGCAATTCACGATGGTGCAAGACCTCTGATAACTGTTGATGATATCGAAAAAATAGTTGACTCTGCTTTTGAAACAGGTGCGGCTACACTCGGCACACCTGTTAAAGATACTATCAAAATCGTTGACAGCGAAAATAAAATTGAGTCCACTCCCCTGCGTTCACAGCTTAGGGCAGTGCAGACTCCTCAGGTTTTTGAAAAAGAGCTTTATATGTTTGCTCTTGAAAGAGCTGACGAAAAACATCTTGAATACACAGACGACTGTGCTTTGATTGAAAATATGGGTGGCGAAGTTGAAGTGGTTTTGGGTAGTGAAGAAAACATCAAGCTCACAACTCCTATCGACATTATTATAGCTGAGAGTATTCTCAGAAACAGAACTGAAAATCAGAAAAATATCTGAGGAGGAATTGCTATGAGAATCGGTCACGGATATGATGTTCACAGATTTGCTGAAAACAGAGATTTAATTCTCGGTGGTGTAAAAATTCCATATGAGTTCGGTCTTCTCGGTCACTCTGATGCTGATGTGCTTGTTCACGCAATTATGGACTCACTTTTAGGTGCGGCGGCTTTGGGTGATATCGGAAAGCTTTTCCCTGACACTGACCAGAGCTACAAGGGTGCCTACAGTATGGTATTACTTGCTAAAGTGTGTGATGTACTCAAAGAAAACGGCTACTCTATAGGCAATATTGACTCAACAGTTATTGCACAGAAGCCAAAGCTTAAAGATTACATTATACAGATGAGAGAAAATATTGCCAAAGTTTGCGGCATTGATGTAACACAAGTGAGTGTTAAAGCTACAACCGAGGAAAAACTCGGTTTTACAGGCAGACTTGAGGGAATTTCTGCACACGCTGTCTGCATAATTTTGTAAATAAAATCATATTTTTATTTATCACATATATAACGGAGGAATGTAATATGAAAAATTGTCCGAGATGTAATACTAATCTTGATGACAGTGCTATGTTCTGCACAACCTGCGGCTTACAGTTTACAAACGCTCAGGAGCAGCCTGCACAAAATACATATGCTCAGCAAAATGCACCTATGCCTGTTGCTGTTGTAAATCCATATGACCATACTGCGGAGTTTTCTGCTGAAGATGTTGCTGAAAACAAGCTTTATGCTATGCTTATCTATCTTACAAGTATTATCGGTATTATCATCGCTTTGCTTGTTCAGAAAAATAAAGACTCTGCGTATCTTTCATTTCACATCAAACAGAATCTGAAAATTGTCATTGTTCAGACTCTCCTCTCAATAGCAACCGCTATTCTTTATTGGACTTGCATTGCAGGTGTTGTCGGTGGTGTATGCCTTATCATCACTCTTGTTGTGCAGTTTATCTGCTTCTTCAAGACAAGTGCTAACAAGTCTATTGAAGTTCCGATTATCAGAAGCTTTGGATTTCTTAAATAAATCATAATTCAAATCATACAAACTACACCTTGTTCATAATATTGAACGAGGTGTTTTTTATGTTTAAAAGGAAATTAGTTTCTGTTTTTCTATGCGTATCTGTTGTTATCACAATGCTTGCTCTCCCCTTGTCTGCGAATGCAGTTTCTGAGGAAAGTATATCTGCTCCGTCAGCTGTTCTTATGGAAGTAAGTACAGGTAAAATTCTTTTTGAGAAAAATCCACACGAGCAACGTCCTTGTGCATCAATTACAAAGGTAATGACTATGCTGCTCGTTTGCGAGGCTATTGACAGTGATAAGCTTTCTCTTGAAGACACTATAACTGCTTCTGCTCATGCC
>JAXJTT010000157.1:0-4129 GCA_036309445.1 Ruminococcus sp.
AGCCCCCGCCCTACGTTATATCAGAAATATATTGTCGGGCATTAAAGTTTTCTAATAACCAAAACTGTCTGCTCGGATTGGGTCAAGCGTCACCGCTTGCAAGCCCCCGCCCTACGTTATATCAGAAATATATTGTCGGGCATTAAAGTTTTCTAATAGCCAAAACTGTCTGCTCGGATTGGTTGCAACGTCATCGTTGCAGTCACCGTTGCCAAACAATTTATAATCAAAGCTCTTTACAATATCTATGCTTATACACCAAAAACACAAACAAAAATTTATTTTTTTGGTACATTTATCTATAATCTGCTTGAAAAATTCCGCTACACGGAATATAATAGATGTATGTATATTTTATTATATTACTAAGGTGGTTTTTATGTCTTCAACTAAGGAAAAAAGCGGTGCAAAAGCCGTTTCAACAACACCCTCAGACAAAACAAAAAAATGGCAGAACATTCCATATAACAACAGAGAATTAAGCTGGCTTGACTTTAATATAAGAGTGCTTGAAGAAGCATTTGAGAAAGAAAACCCGATTATGGAGCGTTGCAACTTTCTTGCAATAACTTCATCTAACCTTGACGAATTTTTTATGGTGCGTGTGGCAGGTGTGCTTGACCGCATACATCGTGGTTCAAAAACAGTTGACCCGTCGGGACTTACTCCTGATATGCAGATGAAAAAAATCTCAGAAAAGGCACATCTTTTTGCGGCAAGACAGTACAACTGCTACAATCGCTCAATTCTGCCTGCACTCAAGGCAAACGATATGCAGTTTATTGAAATTGACGAGCTGACCGGCGACCAGCGAGCTTTTGCGGACGAATACTTTGAAAAGGTTGTATTCCCCGTACTCACCCCTATGGCGGTTGACACAAGCCGTCCGTTTCCGCTGCTTGCAAACAAGAGTCTGAACATCGCTGTTTTGCTGACAAACAACAAAACAGAAGAATTTTATGCACTTGTGCAGGTGCCGTCTATCCTGCCGAGATTTCTGGAGCTTCCGTCCTCACAGGGCAGAAATTTCATTCTGCTGGAAAACATAATTTCAGCACATCTTCACGAGCTTTTCGCACTTTATAAAATACAGGCATCAGCCGCTTTCAGAATAACACGTGACTCCGACCTTGACATTGACGAAGACACCGAAGATCTGATGGCTGAAATCAAGAAATCAATCAAAAAGCGTAAGAGAGGTGTGCCTGTACGACTTGAGTTTTCAAAGAAATGCAACAAGCACATCAAAAAATTCCTTGTAGAAACCCTTGAAGTAACAGAGGACGAAATCTACATTCAGCACGGGCCACTCGACCTTACCTTCCTTTCAAAGTTTGCAAGGATAAAGGGCTGTGAAAGCCTCTGCTTTGAGCCGATTGTGCCTGTAAATCCTCCTGCCGATTTCTACGACTGCGACAATATCTTTGAGGCAATACGACAAAAAGACAGGCTTGTGCATCACCCGTACGAAAGCTTTGACGTTGTTGTAGACTTCGTAAAGCAGGCAGCAACCGACCCGAATGTGCTTGCAATCAAGCAGACACTCTACCGTGTTAGCGGTAATTCTCCGATTGTGGCGGCACTTATCAAGGCGGCTGAAAACGGCAAGCAGGTTACTGTGCTTGTGGAGCTTAAGGCACGTTTTGACGAAGAAAACAACATTCAGTGGGCTACAAAGCTTGAAAAAGCAGGCTGTCACGTTATTTACGGTCTTACAGGACTCAAGACACACTGCAAAATCTGCCTTGTGGTAAGACGTGACGAGGACGGAATCAGACGTTATCTGCATATGGGCACAGGCAACTACAACGACAGCACAGCAAGGTTCTACACCGATATCGGACTTTTCACCTGCCGTGAGGAATACGGCATAGATGCTTCATCGCTTTTCAACGTGCTTACAGGCTATTCCCTGCCGCCTGAATACAACAAATTTATTGTTGCTCCGCACGGTATGCGACCTTTCTTTGAGGCTATGATTCAGCACGAAACCGAAAACGCAAAGCTCGGTCTTCCTGCTTCAATCACCGCAAAGGTAAACTCACTTGTTGACCCTGCGATTATCAGTTTACTATACACAGCTTCTCAGGCAGGCGTTAAAGTAAACCTCATTGTGCGTGGTATCTGCTGTCTTATCCCAAATCTCAAGGGCTACAGCGAAAACATCAAGGTAATAAGCGTTGTAGGCCAGCTTCTGGAGCATAGCAGAATATTTATTTTTGAAAACAGCGGTAATCCGCTTTACTATATGGGCAGTGCAGACTGGATGCCCCGAAATCTTGACAGACGTGTTGAACTTGTCTTCCCCGTTGAGGACGAGGATATAAAGGCAAGAGTCAACGAGATTGTCAAGTTAAGCTTCAAAGACACAGTCAATGCGAGAAAACAGCTTTCGGACACAAGCTATCATCTTGTTGACAAGAGGGGCAAAAAGAAACTCAACAGCCAGAAACAATTTTCAAAGCTTGCAAAGCAGGCACAGGCGACAGCCAAAAAATCAACATATGTAAAATCTGTCGGCACACCAATTATGTCAACCGACAGCAAAGGAGACGAATAACAATGAAAAGAGTCGGAATATTAACCAGCGGTGGCGATTGTCAGGGACTCAACTCTACAATCCGTGCCGTTGCAAAAACACTTTACCACCACTACGGCAACGACGGAGTTGAAATTATTGGTATAATTGATGGCTACCGTGGTCTTATTTATGACGAGCATAAGAAGATGAAGCCTGAGAATTTCTCTGGTATTCTCACAATGGGCGGCACAATTTTAGGTACATCAAGACAGCCTTTCAAGCTTATGAGAGTTGTTGACGAAAACAGCGTTGACAAGGTTGCGGCTATGAAGAAAAACTACAAGAAGCTAGGTCTTGACTGCCTTGTAGTGCTTGGCGGCAACGGCACACAGAAAACAGCAAACCTTCTGCGTGAGGAAGGACTAAACGTAGTTTCCTTGCCAAAAACAATCGACAACGACCTTTGGGGCACAGATATGACCTTCGGTTTTCAGAGTGCCGTTGACATAGCAACAAACGTAATTGACTGTATTCATACAACAGCAACCTCACACGGCAGAGTTTTCATTGTTGAGGTTATGGGTCACAAGGTTGGCTGGCTGACTCTTTATGCAGGTATTGCAGGCGGTGCGGACATTATCCTTATTCCTGAAATTCCGTACGACATCAATGCGGTTATCGACACAATCAAAAAGAGAACCGCAAGCGGCAAAAACTTCTCAATCCTTGCTGTAGCCGAGGGTGCAATCTCAAAAGAAATTGCGGCACTGCCTAAGAAGCAGAGAAAAGCGGCTATGGCTGACATCGGTTATCCGTCAATCTCCTACAAGATTGCAAAGGAAATTGAGGAAGCAACAGGTCAGGAAACAAGAGTTACAGTGCCCGGACATTTCCAGAGAGGCGGAAGCCCTGATGCATACGATCGTGTGCTTACCACCCGTCTTGGTGTAAAGGCAGCTGACCTCATCATCAACGAAAAATACGGCAATATGGTTGCCCTTGTAAATAACGAGATTGTGGCTGTACCGCTTAAGGAAATTGCAGGCAAACTTAAAGCCGTTCCAAAAGACAGCGACATCGTAGCAGCCGCAAAACAAATGGGCATCAGCTTCGGCAACGGTGACGTTGCATCCAATTCGGGAAGATAGTATTGTTTAATTATCAGGCTTTAATTCCCGACAATAAATCCTAATTAATAATTGAGGTTCGTTTCGGCAACGGTGACGTTGCATCCAATTCGGCGGTGTGACACCGCTCACAATTCGGGCAGATAGTTTGATATAATTTAAATTATATTTTCCCGACAATTAACTTTTCTGCTCCATCTTGTAGGGAACGGCGTCCCCGACGGTCCGCAGTTTCTGTTAAATATATAGTATACCGGTTTGTGCAGACCTTTTTATCGTAGGGCGGGGGCTTGCTCCCGCCGTTAAACATTAGCTTGACCCAATTCGGCGGTGTGACACCGCATTATAGTGCAGGGGCGAACACAGTTGTATCTACAATTTATCAGAAAATGCACACAATTATGAGATTACTATTTGAATTTCATAATTGTGGTTGTTCCCGTCAAAGCGTTGGAGCCACTTTTTCACTATTCACTATTAC
>JAXJTT010000158.1:0-7452 GCA_036309445.1 Ruminococcus sp.
CAGCGACTTGATAGTGATGCGGACCGTGATAATTCAGGTACGCTCCAACGAAATACACTTCCAAATGGCAAGACTTCGCTTACGTTCTCAACACACATTATGCACCTTGATGAAAAAATAGAGTTTCAGAACATAATCGCCAGAGGTATCACAAACGAGGTTCAGCGGAAATGCATTGTTGAATATTGGAACGATGAAATCAACGACTACGACACAGGTTATTTTTACATTCCGGACATCACATACACCATTATGGACGCAACCCCTACGGATATTTTGTACAACCCTATCAGCGTTGAGCTAATTGAGTATTAAGGCGGTGGTTATATGATTGCACTAAGTGAAGATGTCAAGAAATATCTTCTCAATGACAGTACCTATCGTGAGATAATCATTCGTTTTCCAGATGCAACCGAAGGTGAAATTGCTGAAATCGGTAGCGATAATATAATCGCTGACAGTTTTGAACTTACAAATTCAATTTGTGATGAATCTGATTTCTGTCTTGGTGGTTGTATTGTTTCTCAGATGTCAGTAAAAGTTATCGGAATAGAGCAGGAGCTAAACAACAAGCGTATCAATGTTTTTCTCCGTCAAGGTTATTCTATGGGTTATCTTTACCCGTCTGATGACCTTTTTCCGAGTGATGACCTATACCCGACCACACGAAAAGGCAGTATTGAAGTGCAACTATTCAGCGGTACGATTGACAGCTCATTGAGGCAGAAAAACCGCTCAGTAAAAGAAATTATCGCCTTTGATGATTTATATAAAGCCTCTCAAATATACGCTTATAACTGGTTTACAAGCCTTGCACAGTATTCTCCTAAAATTAGTATGTATAACCTGAGAGTTGCTCTTGTTGATAAGTTTATAAATGATTATTCTTACGATATCGAATTTAATGGTATTAATGATGATAAATCACTATCCCTTAATCTTGATTATGTAAAAACTGTTTGCGACAAAAAACTCACAGTTCTTGACCTGCTACAGGCTTACTGTGAGCTTAATGCTTGTTTTTGTGTGATGGATGGCACAGGAAAAATTAAATTTATTCAGTTGACCGAATCTCAGACAGAAGTTATTGAAAACTATTCAGAGCTGACGTTTGAAGAATTTGTAACAACTCCAATAAATTTAATTAAATTTCCTTATAAAAACGATAATGTGTTTGCTTATGGAAATACGGGAGTTGAAAAACAAAGTTGGTACATTTCGGATAATATTCTTTCTTCTTGTTGTGAAGACATTTCAGAAATAATTGAATCTTTTAACATCAACAATTTCTTCGGTTATGTGTTTACATACAGACCTTTTACAGCGGATGTTTTTGCCCGTTGGTGGATTGAATCAGGTGATAGGGTGCTTATAAAAACAGGATATAACGATACCGAAGTAGTTGAAAGCTTTGTTTTTTCGAGAACCTTAAAAGGTATCAACGGTATGCGAAATTCTATTCAATCGCAAGGCACCGAATTTTTAGGAAAGGATGAAATTAATGAGTTACAATCGAGTGAATTGGAATTCTAATAAACCTATAAATACCACTAATATGAATATAATGGACGAAGGTATAGCAAAAGCTCATGAGGCTTTGGAAAGTGTTGAAAAACCTATTGATTATTTCAGCAACTCTTCAACAGCACCCGTTCAAAGCAGGGTGCTATTTAAAAAAATCGAAGGATTGCAAAACGAAATTAAACAGCTTTCGGAGCAGGGAAATGTCACAGTCGAACAGCTTGCCGGTGCTGTAGAAAGCTATTTTAACGAAAATCCACCTCCATTGCTCACTGAAACCGACAAAACCGAAATAGCACATAAGGTTATCGAAAGTTTTGGCGGCAGTCCTGTATTCGGTTATGTTGACGAAAACAACAACATTATCGTATCAGGCAAGCTTGCAAGCGGTTCTTACAATGTTAAGTACGAAATGGAAGATGGCAGTACAGTTGATATCGGTGAGCTTGTCTTTAGTGATAATATTTTATACTCAGTAACAAACAACCTTACAAACTGCACAAACAGCAACACCACCACTCAGGCGATTGAGGGCAGCAACTACACTGCGACTATTTCCGCAAACAGCGGCTATGAGCTTTCTGGCGTTACTGTCACAATGGGCGGTAATCCTGTAACTGTCAGCGGTGGTAATATCAACATTACAAATGTAACAGGTGATATTGTTATTACTGCTGTAGCTGAGGAGTCTGCTATAACACCTGCTTATACAAATCTTGCTGACCCGACAAGTGAAGAATGGATGGACGGGTACAGGATATCAACTAGTGGTGTGATTGAAGCAACCGAAGGTGTTACACTGATGAATACAATTCCGTGTGTTAAAGATGATACGATACGTGTCAAGGGTGTAACCACTGTGGTTGTCGCAATGTTTGATGAAAACGGTGCAATTATGGGTCGTTCAACAATTAATGCTACAAATACCCAATTTAGTTCGATAGTAGTAGAAGGAGATTATAACCAGTTTACAATTGCTTATTCTGCTTGTAAGAGTATCCGTTTTTATGGTACATTGTCAGGCACAGCAGAAGATGTTATTATCACTCGCAATCAGGTAATTGAATAAGGGGTGATGTTATGAGTTATACATATCCAAATTTCATACCTGAAAATACAGCACCACAGGGTGCAAAGCATATTGGAGTCTATGACAGCAACAACAAAAGAGTTTTGGGTATAACACTCGGTAATTTAAAGTTGCCGAATGTGGGCGAAAAGCTCTATTCTTTCGGCTTGCTCTCAGACTTGCACCTTGACGGCATCGGAAAGAACGGCACATATCTCAGCGAAGAGATGACCTTCTTTGAAAATCAGGGCTGTGCTTTCTGTTGTCACGCAGGAGATATGACAAATATCGGTTTCTGGTATAACAAGACCGACACAGAAATGTATCTGCTGCAAATGGCTGAGTATAAAAGCGTTATCGAGTCTCACCCGAATTTGCCTATGTACGGCATTTGCGGAAACCATGAGAGCTACAACAAGTCTATTATGGAAAATCTTACTGAACTGAAAGAATATACAGGTCGTGATTTGTACTACACCTACATCCACGGCAACGATGTTTTTATTTTCATCGGTCAGCCCGGAGGTACAGTGTACGTTAGAAAAGAAGAGTGGATTAAAGAACTTCAATGGCTTTATGAAACTCTTGAAGCGAACAGGGATAAACGCTGTTTTGTGTTCGAACATTTAACGCTGAGTGACGACAGCGGAAACCCTGAAAATATCCACAATGCTTACTGGTATGAGCTTGAAGCAACGCTTGTAAACATTATGAAGCACTACAAAAATGCAATTCTCTTTCACGGTCACGCACATCTGGATTTTAAAGAACAGGAAAAGTATTCGTATGCAAACTATTCAACGAAAAAAGGTTTTAAGTCGATAGGTCTTCCGTCAAGCTCAGGCTGCAGAGTGTCGGTTGACGGAAAACTGCAGAAAAACGATGCAAATTTACGTGGAGGCTACATTGTAGATGTATACGAAAACTATGTAGTTTTAAAAGGTTACTATTTTGAGACTCTTGAAGTAGTGCCTATTGCTCAATATTGCATAGACACAAAGCTTCTGAATGTTGAAGCAAATACTTTTAAAGATAGCTCAGGTGTTATTACAATATAGAAAGGATGAAAATTCATGAGTTACATTTTCAAGGAAAATTGGTGCAATAAAAATAATTTCAGAGAAGCAAACAGAACGGTTGATGATATTGACTATATAGTGATACACTACACGGGCAACGATGGCGACTCGGATGAAAACAACGGTAATTATTTTAAAAATAATTCCGTTGGTGCTTCGGCTCACTATTTTGTAGACAGCGACAGCGTGACCCGTTCGGTGGCTGATAAAAACATAGCATGGCACTGTGGTGATGATGTTTACTATCATAAGTATTGCAGAAATTCAAATTCTATCGGCATTGAGATTTGCGACGATAATTACAATGGTTCAATTTACCCGTCAGCAAAGACCATTGAAAACACAATCCTGCTCACTCAGAGACTTATGGAAAAGTATAAGATTCCAAAAGAAAATGTTATCAGACATTGGGATGTCTCCCATAAAATCTGCCCTGCGTTCTGGTGTGGTTCAACTGAAAAGGATAAGCGTTGGAAGTCTGAGTTTTGGAATAAGCTTGATAACTCAAAGGTTCCTTCTGCTCCTGTTTCAAGTCCTGAAAATAACACCGACAACAACGAAATCAAAGCTGTTCAGAAGTGGCTTAATTCAAATTACAATACAGGCTTGGACGAGGACAGTATTTACGGAGCTTTAACTAAAAAAGCTCTTGTAAAGGCTTTACAGACGGAATTAAACAGACAGTGCAGTGCAAGACTTGACGTTGACGGTATTTTTGGTACTAAAACAAAGTCAGCAATCCGTAATCTTTGCATTGGTTCAAAAGGCAATCTCACAAAGGTGTTACAGGGATTTTTGATTTGCAACGGTTACGACACAAACGGCTTTGACGGCATCTTTGGAAACGCTACAGAATCAGCTGTAAAATCATATCAGAAGCGTGAAGATCTTGCAGTTGATGGTATTGCAGGCAAAGACACATTTTCAAATCTTTGTTGTTAATATAAGAAAGTGAGGAATTTAATATGGAAACTTACATTGGTTGTAAAATAATCGAAGCTGAGCCTATGACAAGGGGCGAGTATAACGATTATATGGGATTTAATAATCAGAAAGGTGGCAATCCATATGATGAAGGATATGTAGTAAAATATCCTGACGGTTATGTGTCTTGGTCTCCAAAGACTGTATATGAAGAAGCATATATCAAGGTTGGCGATAATCCTTTGTTTGATACAGCTCTTTCTATGAGAAGTAGGGACTATAAGGAAAGATTTATAGCTGAATATAATCAGCTTGTTATTCGTTACAAGAGTTTAAAAGCTATGCTTGAGAAGTGGGACAAGAATGAATTACCTTTTGTTCCGACTTGTCCTCGTAGCACGTACAATTTACAGATTAAAGCTATGACTGATTATATTGCAGTCCTTGAAGCAAGGGCAGTAATGGAAGGTATTGAATTACAGGAGGTTTAATTTTATGAAAGAAAACATTTTAAAAACAAGTATTGCGGCTGCAGCAGGTGCTTTTGTAGCTTATTTCAACGTGCTTCTTGTGCCATTGGTGGTGCTGGGTGTTGTAATGGCAGTAGATTACCTTACCGGACTTGCTGATGCGGCAGTTACAAGCACGATAAACAGCCGAATCGGAATTATCGGCATTATTAAAAAAGTAGGTTATCTGGCTTGTGTAGGTGTCGCTATGGTGGTTGATTATCTTGTCAACACAGCTCTCGTTCAGATTGGGATTGATTTCAAATTTACATATTGCTTTGCTATGATAGTCGTAATATGGCTTATCATTAATGAACTCATTTCAATCCTCGAAAATCTAAGCTCAATAGGTGTCCCTATGCCTGGTTTCCTTGTAAAACTCGTAAAGCGTTTAAAAAATTCGGTCGAGGAAAAAACAGGCGAACCGCCTACAGATAAAGAATAAAAGTTTCACCCCTCATCAACCTGCATAAGGTCGGTGAGGGGTGGTTTTTTGTATGCAACACAAAATGCAACACAAAAAATATATTGTATAGATTTTAAGGCATTTTTTAAATAAAAGGAATGGGTTCAAATCCCCTTCTCTCCGCCAAAAACCGCATTAGAAAGCTTTTTTATGAGCTTTTTAATGCGGTTTCTTTTTGCCTTAAATCCAACCTAAGATGAGAAAAACAATTGAAAAACGAATATTAATAAAAATATCCCTATTATCAGAAAATAAATTCTGATAATAGGGATAAATCATTTTTTTATAATGTCTTAGCAAGCTCTTTGATATATTCTTTGAGCTGGTCTTTTGTTTCTGGATGAGTGAGACCTACTTCGATCTGAGCCTGTAAGATACCGAACTTATTGCCCATATCGTATCTTCTGCCTTCAAATTCAACGGCTGTCATACCTTCTGTGATGGCGATTTCACGCATAGCATCTGTAAGCTGAATTTCACCGCCTGCACCCGGTTCTGTTCTTTCGAGAATTTCGAAAATCTCAGCAGGGAGAACACATCTGTCGATAATTGAGTAAAGTGAAAGAACTTCCTCAGGAGTCTGTGGCTTTTCTTTCATATCAGTGCATTTGAACACGTTATCGTGGAGGTTTTCAACTTTAAGAGAGCCGTATTTATGTATATCTTTTGCATCAACTTTCTTAACACCTACAACACCTTTACCGAACTCGCCGTAGCAATCGATAAGCTGCTTTATAGCAGGAGTTTCGCCTACAATAGCACCATCACCGAAAAGCACAGCAAAAGGTTCGTTGCCTACAAATGATTTTGCTTTTAAGATAGCATGACCGAGACCTTTCATTTCTTTCTGACGGATAAAAGTGATATTTGCAAGGTTTGAGATGTTTCTTACTGTTTCAAGAAAATCGTATTTTCCACCTTTTTCAAGCAAAGCTTCAAGCTCAGGAGAAGCATCAAAATGATCTTCCATAATGCCTTTGCCTCTGTTGGTGATAATGAGAATATCTGTTATACCTGCCGCAACAGCTTCTTCGACAATGTACTGAATTGTTGGCTTGTCAACAATAGGGAACATTTCCTTCGGCATTGATTTTGTCGCAGGAAGAACTCGTGTGCCAAGTCCTGCTGCAGGAATTACAGCTTTTGTGATTTTCATAATTGTTTTCCTCCAGAATTTTTGTGAATTGTTTTTATAGAAATAGTGGTATATACGAAATTGCTATATATATAAACGCTACCGAAATTGCTATACTAAGGTTTACTCCGCCTTTTGATTCAATTTCATCACTGATTTTATTTTTTGTTAATTTTTCAGTTTCTTCATCTTCAACTTTATCGAATTTTTCAGCGTAATTTTTGATTTTTCGGATTTTCTTTACGCAGTGTTTAAAATAAGTTCTGTTTACAGTCAATCCGCAGATAAGCATAACAGTGTATCTTAAAAAATCCAAAATAACAGGCATAAATAAATATAAAACTTCATTTTGAGACATTCCCGTAAACAGGTCTGAAACGCTGTATCTTGCAGTCTGCATTAAATCAGAATAATTGTCAAAATAAATTCCGTAAAGCATATGGAACTCATCTGTCATCTGAATTGACATTGAAAGAACGCTGAACGCAATTATTAAAAATGAAAAAATAAAGCCTAAAAAGTAAAGTTTTCTATACAGGAAATAAGCACCTGAAAATAAAAACGCAGAAAAATTGAACTTAGATTTATTTGTTTTGGAGATTGAACCGAAAACACGCATAAAGTAGTTGGTGTTTTTACCAACAAATTTTGAAAGTTCTCCTGCGGTTACGTTTTCGCTGATTTTATCTTCACTTTTGAATCCTGCCATCGGGTCAACCATAACGAAAGGCGTTCCAGCCATATCAGGG
>JAXJTT010000159.1:0-5359 GCA_036309445.1 Ruminococcus sp.
GCCTTGTCCATAGGCTCGCCTGTTTTTACGTAATCTTCAATTTCCTTATCGCAAAGCGGATAAAACTCAACCTCAGTTGTCTGCGAAAAAGAAATCATTTTATCTTTATAAAAAACCGCACAACCTGTAATTACCTTGTGGGTTCTGCCCGAAAGCCTTCTGAGCATATTCACCGCATCGTCAAAATTTTCAGGCTTGCCAAGCATTTCTCCGTCAATAAAAACACCGGTATCCGAACCGATTACAATGTCATCATAATGCTCATTGTGAATATGTCCTGCCTTTTTCACGGCAAGATGTTCGGGATGTAAAAGAATGTCAATCCCCTCGTCTGCGGTTTCGTCAATATTTGCAGGAAGCACGGAAAAATCCGAAACAATCATTTTGAGAAGTTCCTGCCTTCTCGGTGATGCCGAAGCAAGTATAACCATAATCTTATTCACTCCTGTTCTTGTAATTAAATATAACAGAAACAGGCAGATTATTCAAGTAAAAAACTATTCCCAAGTAGCGTTGGTGATTACTCCTGATTTTTTCGCAATTTTTTCAAGAGTCTTGATCTCGTCATCTGAAAGTGACACCTTGTTCACCGCACTCAAAGCCTGTGAATGGGCCTCGTTTGTGAGTCCGACAATCGGTATTACGCCCTTAGCAATCGCCCAGATTATCGGAATCTGTGACTGACGAACAGAATATTTTTCCGCAAGCTTTTTCTGATAAGCCAGTAAATCTTTAATTTTCTTAAGCTTGCCCTTACCAAACAAAAATCTTCTCATAGAAAACAGAGGAAAAGGATTTTTCTCGCTGTATTTTCCGCTTAAAGCACCCTGTTCAAGCACCATATAGCCAAAATACAGAATATTTTTCTTTTTGCAGTAGCTTAAAATCTCTTTCTGCTTCTCGTCTGTAAGCAGGCTGAAATGATTTTGCACCGCATAAAGCTTTGTGCCGTGACTTTCAAGAATTTTCTCAGCCTCTTTTATCTGTTCAAGAGAGCAGTTTGAAACACCAATGCTTTTGATTTTGCCCTGCTTTTCAAGCTTTGCAAATTCGCCGAGATTTTCTTTAATATTTACAGGCTGGTGCAACCAATATAAATCCGCAAACTTTATGCCAAGTCTTTCAAGACTTGAGCATAATGCCTTTTCAGCCGCACCGCTTGTGTATTTTTTAGGAGGATTAAATTTTGTGGAAATAATCGCATCGGTTTTACCCTGCAAAAAACCACCGAGAATTTTTTCCGAATTGCCCATTCCGTAAATTTCAGCAGTGTCCCACATTTTAAAACCAAGGCTGTACGCTTTTTCAAAAGCTTTTTCAAGCTCAGCCTCGCTGTAATATTTACCGAAAACCATTTTTGAACCGTTTGCTCCCTTGCCCCAAGCCCAGGTACCTGCCATACAGGAAGGGAGTGCTTTGTTGTTTATTGAGTAAGTATTCATATTTAATCTTCTCCGTTTTCTTCTTTAAGTGCTTTTCTTATTCTGCTGAGCGACTCGGGAGCAATCCCTAAGTATGTTGAAATATAAGACTGCTTTACCCTGTCTGCAATTTCAGGAAAATCCTCTCGGAATTTCAGATATCTCTGAGTTGCGTTGTTTGTGAGAAATTCATTTTCCCTGTAAATTTTATATTTCATTCCCCATTCAAGCGAAGCTATGTAAAAATCCTTGAGGCTCTCATTTTCATCAAGCATCTTTCTGAGCATAGAAATTTCAAAAAGGATAAGCACAGTATCTTCCAAGGCTTCATAAGCACAAATACTGTTTTTGTAGCCGATAAGCCCCTCGTCCATAATCATAAAATATTCCTTGTGAAAATTTCTTGTATGCTCGTTTCCGTTGATATCAAGATAATAGCTTCTCGCCATACCGCTGAGGATTACACCTATGTATTCAAGCTTCTCTCCAATACCGAGTATGGTCTGCCCTTTTCTGTACTTGGCTGTCTGCGAATGTGACAGCATTTCGGCAAGTATTTTTTCATCAATCGGCTTGCCGATAATCCTTTCTGCCGCCTGCGAAAATTCCTTAATAATTGTAATATGCTCCATAATTTTACTCCTGTCGCAAATGTTATGAATAAAGAATATCAAATCGCAAAACACTTTTCAATAACAAATGTTAATCAGATAAAAAGAAAAAACCTTTGCACAGCAAAATCTCTGCACAAAGGTTTTGTGTTTTATTATCTCTCAAAATCGAGTACGATTTCCTTTTTATCGGTTACAAACTGTCTGCATTTTATGCCTGCTGACTGCAACATTCTTTTTGAAGCCTTTGTAGGCTCAGTGTCGGCATATTTGTCGTAGAGGTAAACCACCTCAGAAACACCCGACTGAATAATCGCCTTGGCACACTCGTTGCAGGGGAACAAATCAACATAGAGTCTTGCACCCTTGAGGTTTTTGCCTCTTGCATTTAAGATTGCATTAAGCTCTGCGTGAACAACATACTGATACTTTGTATCACAGCCTGTTCTCTCCCATGAGTAATCATCATCAGAGCAACCAAAAGGAAAACCGTTGTAGCCTGTTGAAAGAATTATATTATTCTGGTCAACAATACAAGCTCCTACCTGAGTATTCGGGTCCTTACTGCGTTTAGCCGCAAGAATTGCAACTCCCATAAAATACTCATCCCAGGAAATATAATCACTTCTTTTCATAACATCCTCCGTTTTGTACTATTTAAAAATCACATCAGAAGCCCTTAGCCGCAAGGTCTCTGACAATATCTACATAAAATTCACGGACATCAAAGTTCCTGATATCCTCACGATTGAGGTCAATCATATCGCCGTGCGAAATTCCTCTTCTGCCGTCTGTTGTAACAAACCTGTAATTACTGCCCCACTCAAAAGACTTTGCACTTACAAGACCGTCGTTTTCACCGTCAAAATGCTTAACAAGGTGATAAGAGAAATTCAGCGGAAACTTTCCGCTTGAAGCGTGATTGAGCTTTGAACCTACACTCTGATAATAAACTTTATCACTATCCGGTGTAATTTTATTAAACTCAGCACACTTTTGCTCCGTAAGGTCAGTAACAGCCGTGATAAAGTCGGGATTTTTATCTCCGAATTTTCTCAGAGCAGCATTGTAAGCCGCCGCAAGCTTATTCTGAACCTTCTGCGGAATTTTGCCCAGCAGATAATCCGCAAAGCCGCAACCTCTGTGCGGAGTATTTATAGTAGTAAGTGAAGCAACATAATCTTCAGCCCCGTAACGGCAAATTGCACCACGGCTGTCAAGACCGCCCTTTGAGTGTGCAATAATGTTCAGCTTCCCGCAGCCTGTCTGCTCGACAATCTCCTTGATTCTTCCTGCAAGCTCCTTTGCACAATCCTCAACCGAATCAGCCGACTCGTGGTTTCCGTAGTAAAGTGTTGCACCGTTACGCTCAAGCTCCTGCGGCACTCTGCCCCAATAATTGAAATAAGCAGAGTCTCTGAAAAACACACCGTGTACCATCAAAATCGGGTACTTTGTTCTGCATATATGTGACGGGAGCCTGAGTTCGTTTTTCTCCTCTTTTTTATTTTCAAAATCAACTTCTTCTGACGTAATTTTAATAATCCAGCCCAGAGCAAACAGATTTGCAATCGGAATCCAGCCACACAGCAGACCAATGACCCTGTGACGTATTCCAAGCTGGAGCGATGTCAGATAAACCGAAATCATACCATTCCAGAAAACCACCGTTTCGGTAACAATACACCCTACTGCACCGATTACCCAGTCAACCCACCTGTCGGGGAACAAGAAAAAAGCCGTGACTGCGTAGAGTATGCAGGAAGCCAGAGCAGTTGACAGAAAATATATCAGCAACTCGCTTCCGTGACTGCACATTCTCAGTCTGAAAGACGGATAACCGTTTTTTGCAAGAGATGGAAAAATATTTATAAGTATAAATAAAAAACAGCACAGCGGCATATGCCACCATATGTGCGTAACTCTCAGAATAAGCATACTGTTCGCTATGATAAACAGCAGAACCATATTGGTTATTCTGTATATCCATTTAAACTTCTCAGAATTTTTTACCATAACAACCCCTGTTTTTTTAATGTCGTTTGTTTAACGACATTTTAGTGATGTATCTGCTTTGCAGATGTGAAGTTCACCTTGCGGCGAGTGAAGCATTGCTTAACGCAATGTGAAGTTTTTACCCTGACGGGTAAAAGTTAAGGGTCTGCGACGCAATTTTTATCAATCGCCACTGACGTACTCATAAAAAGCAATGTGACATTGCAATTTTTCTATTAAGTACAAAACATAAATAAACTTCATTGCTGTCACATCTAAATCATATCACGCAAAAGCACAAATTGCAACACATCACAACAAAAAGCCGAAGCAAGCACGTGCAAAACGCTTTTCAGCCATCTCCCAGTCGGCAACACAAAACCAGTCTTCTATATACTTTGCACGCTGATTGTAGTGCTTGAGATAGTATGCGTGTTCCCATACATCTATGTTTATAATGGGAAGTTCGCCCTTGCAAAGCGGTGTATCCTGATTTTTGGTCGTGGTAATTTTCAGATTACCTTTTTCAAGCACAAGCCACGCATAGCCTGAGCCAAAAACCGAAAGTGCCGCTTCGGTAAACAAATCACAGAATTTTTCACTGCTGCCGAAACAAGTATTTATCTTTTTAAGCAAGGGCGAATTTATCAGCTTTTTTCCCTGAGGAGTCATACTTTCAAAATAAAACCGATGATTATACACCCCGCCTGCGTTGCGGCAGACCTCCTCCCTTGCGTTTTCAGAAATTTTACAAGGGTTTGAAAGAAGCTGCACAAGCGTCATTTTTTGCAGACAGGGATTTTTCTTCAAAGCATCATTAAGCTTATCAATATAAGTCTGCAAATGCCTGTCGTGGTGCAGACTCATAGTTTTCTCGTCAATATACGGCTCAAGTGCGTTGTAAGGATATTTCAGCGGAGTATTTACAAAAGGGTATCTGTAATCCATAAAGTCACCTCTGAACAAAGTTTTATCATAAATTAAAAACCTGTGCATATCAGCTTATGCACAGGTTTACGTTATTATGAATTATCTGTTTCTGCACTTACCCTTTGAGCCGTTTTGCTGACCTTTGTTGCCACAGCTTCCGTTTTTACCCTTGCCTGTGCCGTCAAGCGGTCTTTCTCCGTCATTCAGACACTCTCCGTTATTCGGACAGTTTTCAGACTCTCTTACACATTCGTTGTTATTCGGACAAGTTTCGGGGTCTTTTACACATTCCCCACTGTTTAAGCAATATACATTCTGTTTTTCAGAAGCATTATTTCGCTGACCGTTACCCACGGCAAAGGTTACAGTTGTCCCTGCAACAAGCACCACCGCAAGTGCGAC
>JAXJTT010000160.1:0-1958 GCA_036309445.1 Ruminococcus sp.
ATGCTTAACTTCCCTGAAGAAAACGATGATTTTGCAGATATTCTCTTAAAGGGTAACCCTAACATTCTCAATAACATCCGCATTCTTCTTTCAATGGGTGTTTCTGACGGCGGCGACCTTATTGAGCGTATAAAGACTGCGGTTGCAGACGAAGAAGTTTATACAAAAGCAAAGTATTTCGACGATGCAAAGGAGCTTGCAGGCAAAATTCAGCAGCTCAAGAAAATGCTCACTGATGCAAAAGCAGAAATAGATGAAATCAATGCAGACACAGAAATGACAGAAGCAGAAAAAGATGCGGCATTACTTATGCCTCAATACATCGTGACTCTTCTTCTCGGCTTTGATGTGATTTTAGAAACAATTCCTTGCGGTGACACAAATTACAGCGATTATTTCGAAACAACAACAGATGTTGATTATGCTCTTCTCTATCCCTTTGTTGATGCAATGACAGAGGGTCAGAAAGCAATGGCTGTTTCAGGTCAGGTTCATTCAGTACTTGTGTATAATGCCGTTGAAATGAGTGATGAAGAGCTTAATGCACAGCTTGCTGAGACGGAAAAGGATTATGAACCCTTATCAGTGTATTTCGGTACAGATATGAATCTTCTTGATGGTGCAGTTGCTGTTACATCAGATGCATTAAGAGAAGAAGCAGCAACGGGTAACAACTGGTTTGCCTGCTTTACAGGCAATATGGCAGGTGATATCACAATTTCCTCTCTATTCGGTGTAGGCGGTGTTGCCCTTATGGGTATTTCGGCTCATTTCCTTAAGCAACAGTACACTATTGCAACCACGAAGCTGAGTAATCTTGAAAATTACACATTATGGTATAATAATAACGAGATTGCTGTGCGCTTGAACCAGCTTAAAGCCGGTGAAATTTCACAGAAATCCTATGATGAAGCTATAAGTAAATTTGTCAGCGAAAATAATGCAATAAATGCAAAGGTTACAACTTCTACTTCCACAATTGTATTATCATCAATCGGTGTTGCTGCAGGTATTGCAATGATTGCATTCAGCATTTATTCAATTGTTCAGATTGTTGACAAGTACAATCCCAGCTACACCAAGATTCCTTCAAATATGGTTGACACAGTTTCAACTGCAAACGGTAGCAGATTCATCAATTATACCGTTGTAAACTCACTTTATCAGGACGGCAATAAAACTTCTGAAAAGCCCGGTGATACAAACGGTTACAGTGGTAAGCAGTGGAACGCAATCTACTATACAAAGAGCTTCGAAGCAGGTAAGTGTATGACTTCAACAGGCTATTTCATTGATTCAGCTGAAAACTTCGGTAAGTATACCCCCGTTGCTGCTTTCGGCACAAATAACTGTTACGACCTCAACTCCTTCAACGGCAAAGAAAACACAGAAAATATCTTCGTTGCTTTCGGTAACTCAAACAACAAGAAATCAGCTGAAACTTCAGTTCCCACAGTTATAGGTAGTGTATTTACATACGGAGCAATGGCTATCAGCGGTGTTGCAGGTATGGGCCTTGGTATGTGCATTATGTCACTTATCAAGCGTAAAAAGGAAAGCTGATAATTAACAAAACTTAATTAAAAAAGTCATCCGTTTTGGGTGACTTTTTTTGATGAAGCCTGATAAAATATCTTGTTTGTAAGCGGTTTGTAATAGGCTGTTGTATATAATATAAAATATAGTATATCCGACTGAAAATCTGCGCGTCAGAATCAAAACATTAATAAGGAGTATATATTTTATTATGAAAAGGTATAAATTATTTTTACCGACAATAATCCTTGTTGCTGCGATTATGCTTACTGTGATTTCTGCGTTTATTGCCGGTATAGCGTTAAAACCAACAGTTACCGAAAGTGAATTTCCGTTTTCTATCACATACGAATTGGATGGAGAAACCGTAACAATCAATGATGTTTACAAAGCACGTTATAAAGAAAATAAAAAATATAAAT
>JAXJTT010000161.1:0-5746 GCA_036309445.1 Ruminococcus sp.
GTAAAAAGGAAATAATGTTTTAACTACAAAAAACAAAACACTGCCGGTCTAAAAGCGATAGATTGACAGTGTTTTTTATTTGCAAAAATAAAGGGAACAGCGTTTGCCGTTCCCTAAGATGTAAAATTTAGTTAGCTCTTGTTACCTTACCTGAACGCAAGCAACGGGTGCAAGCATATACACGCTTAGGGGAACCGTCAACGATAGCCTTTACACGCTGTACGTTAGGCTTCCATGTTCTGTTTGAACGTCTGTGAGAGTGAGATACCTTGATGCCGAACTTTACATCCTTACCGCAGAAATCACATTTTGCCATGCGTCTGCACCTCCTTAAGAAAAAAACATTTTTATATCTAACTTTGTTATAATAACAGAAAAAGAGAAAAAAAGCAAGCCCTTTTTCAAAATTTCTTTCTTGTTTTTTTTATTGCTTTATTATATAATGTATTGTGAGTAGACATAGACTGCACAAAGTCAGTTTTTTTCCGTGTTTTTGTGGATTTTACCGACTGTGCTTTCAAAGACTTTTCAGGAGGTTTTTATGTTACGAACCTTACTTTCAGGTCATCTGGATTTAAAATCTGCAATAGCTCATATTCTTGCTTTGCTGGTTATTATTTTTCTTATTTTACCACTGCACGAATGGGCTCACGCTTTTACAGCCTCACTTCTTGGCGATAAGGCTATAAAACAGCGTGGCAGACTTTCATTAAACCCTATTGACCACATAGACCCTATGGGTGTTATTTTTATGTTTGTTTTCGGATACGGTTGGGCAAAGCCTGTACCGATTGACCCACGCAATTTCAAAAATCCTAAGGTTGGTATGGCTATATCTGCCGCAGCAGGTCCAATCTCAAATATACTTGCCGCTTTGGTAGGTTTTCTTATTTTGTATCCGGTGGTTTTATTTGCACCGTCAACCGAGATTATCAATTATGTTGAGATGTTTTTGCAGTTTTATATTACCTGCAATATTTCTCTTGCGGTGTTCAATCTTGTTCCGTTTCCACCGCTTGACGGCTCAAAGATTTTGTTTGCATTCTTGCCTGACAAGGCTGTAAACTTTTTCTATAAATATCAGCAGGTTTTTTATATTGCACTATTTGCTCTTGTGTATATCGGAATTCTTGATGTTCCTTTGAGTTTTGCGTCAAATGCTCTCTGGAACTGGCTTTCAAAGCTTGCGTTTCTGCCGTATAAATTGTTTATGTAATGGGTGATGTTAAATTGGAATCACAGCAGATTCAGTATAAGCTGTCTTCTTTTGAAGGTCCGCTTGATTTGCTTCTAACACTTATTTCAAAAAATAAAATAGATATTTATGACATTCAGATTTCCGAGCTTGTTGACCAGTATGTAGAGCAGATTAAGTTTATGCAGGAAAATCAGCTTGATATTGAATCTGAGTTTCTTACAATGGCATCACGACTGGTGTATATAAAGTCCGTAATGCTTCTGCCAAAATACGAGGAAGAAGCCGAGGAGCTTAAAAAAGAGCTTACAGGACAGCTCATTGAATATGCACTTTGCCGACAGATTGCACAGAAGCTTTCTGAGATTTACGATACCGACACTTTTTTCAGAGATGCTTCTCCTGTTGAGTATGACCTCACCTATAACCGCAGACATCCGAGTGAGGATATCGCAAAGGCTTATGTCAGTGCGGTAGGCAGAGGTAAACGCAGACTTCCTCCGCCCGAATCTGCTTTCAGCGGAATTGTGGCAAGGAAGATTGTTTCCGTAAACAGCCGCATTATTCATATTATGCGTAAGCTGTGGAAAGGAAAAAGACTTAAATACAATGAGCTTTTTGAAGCCTGTGAGGAAAAAAGCGAGCTTGTAGCAACTTTCCTTGCAACACTTGAGCTTGTTAAAGGCAAGCGAGTGCGTGTAGAGGGCGACGGCGAAAATGCCGAAATCTTTATGCTTGATAATAAGAAGGGGGAGGAGCAGAATGGCTGATAATAAAGCGGCTGTTGAGGCTATATTGTTTGCAAGCGGTGCTTCTGTTGAGACAGACAGAATTGCAGAGGCACTTGAAATATCCGTCAAAGAAACAGAGTCGCTCATAACTTCCCTTATTGATGATTACACAAGGGAAAACAGGGGCATAACAATTATAAAGCTTAATAAGGCTTATCAGATGGTGTCTGTAAAAGAATACGCACCCTATATCCGCAAGGTTATGGACTTACGCAGAAACACTCCGCTTTCTCAGGCGGCACTCGAAGTGCTTGCCGTGGTTGCATACAACCAGCCTGTTACAAAGGCTTTTGTTGAGCAGGTAAGAGGTGTTGATTGTAGCGGTGTTCTTGGAAGCCTTACAACAAAAGGCCTTGTCGAAGAAAAGGGCAGACTTGAGCTTCCGGGCAGACCCTTGCTTTATGGTACAACCGAGAATTTCTTAAGATGCTTTAATCTTGAAAAAATAGAGGACTTGCCACCACTTCCCGAAAACGAGGACGAAAAGGCAAATAATGTTGAAAATGACGAGCAGACAGCAGACGAAGAAACGCTTTCTGAATAATGCTTGTATAATAAAATAAAACGGAGGGGGTCGTTGCCTTGCTCTGGCTGTATATTCTGTCAGGTATTGCGGCAGTGATAGCAGGAATACTGCTTACTCCCGTGAAGCTTCGGATAAGATATAAGGAAGCGTTGGAATGTTTTTTTTATATCGGTTTTATCCGTTTCAGGTTATTTCCTGCAAAACCTGAAAAAAAGAAGAAGTCTGCAAAAAAGAAAAAGACAGACGGTGAGAAAAAATCCGAAAAGAAAAAGGAAGAAAAAAAGCTTTCTTTGCTTGAAGGAAAGGGACTTTCTGAAATTACAGACCTTTTAAAGCAAATAGCAGAGCTTACCAAGGGTGTATTAAAGGACTTTTTCGGGCACATAATAATAAAAGATTTTTCGTTGAGCATAAAGCTTGCAGGCGATGATGCCGCAGATACTGCCATAAAATATGGCACCTGCTGTTCGGTTATCTATCCGCTTGTCAGTACAATACTTTTTGCCGCAAAATGCAGACATTACGGAGTGGACATTACTCCCGACTTTGATGAAAAAGCAGAAACAAAAACTGAATTTCATTTGTTTTTACAAATTCGTATAGTATGGCTTCTGGCTCTGGTGATAAACAACGGATCAAAAGCACTGAAAATATTGACTGATTTAAATGTTAAAGGAGAATAGCTATGGAACATCCTATCGGAAACCTTATGGACACCACTATGAATAAAATTAAAGAGATGGTAGATGTTAATACCATTGTAGGCGAGCCAATCCACTCACCCGACGGCACATTGATTATTCCTGTTTCAAAGGTAAGCTACGGCTTTGCCGCAGGCGGCTCAGACCTGCCTACAAAAAAGGAAAATAAAGACTGCTTTGGTGGCGGTAGCGGTGCAGGAATTACAATTCATCCTGTAGCTTTTCTTGTTGTATATAAGGGCGATGTTAAGCTTGTGCCGGTTGACCAGAAAGATGGTGCCGCTGAGCGTGTAGTCGGTATGATTCCTGATATGCTCGGTAAGGTTAAGGACGTTTTCTCAAAGGATAAGGCAAAGGCTAAGTCCGAGGATTTTTCGGAAATCACACAGGACGATATTGACTTTTAATGTAATAAACGCACCCTGCCTCTGCATAAAATAATGCGGAGGCGAGTCGTATGAAAAAAGCTGTCAGTGTGGTTTTGAGCGTAGTTATGCTTGTTGTGGTGAGCGTAAACACTGCTTTTTCTGTTGAAAACACAGACAATGCACAGTTGCCCACAGTTTCGGCTCAGGCTTGTGTGCTATACTGTGTAGAGGACGGAAAGCTTTATTACTCAAAAAACGAGAACGAAAAAATGAAGCCTGCAAGCACTACAAAGCTTATGACAACACTTTTAGCTCTTGAGTATGCAGATGCCGCTGATAAAGAAGTAAAGTTTACTCAGGAAATGACAGCAGAGGGCAGTTCAATGTACCTCAGAACAGGTGAGGTAGTCAGACTCAGTGACTTAGCCGCAGGTATGATGATGGCATCAGGTAACGATGCGGCAAATGCGGCTGCAATTTCGATTGCGGGCAGCAGTGAGGCTTTTTCAGAGCTTATGAATCAGCGTGCCGCTACCATCGGAATGAAAAACACTCACTTTGTCACACCAAGCGGACTAGATGATGAAAACCATTATTCAACAGCCTATGATATGGCTCTGCTTATGAGCTACGCACTCGAAAACGAAAGCTTTGCACAGCTTACTTCCGAAAAAAGTGCTGTTGTGGAGTTTGTAAATCCGCAATCTAAGAAAACCACCTATTCAAATCACAACAGGCTTTTGTCAATGTATGAGTATTGTATAGGCGGCAAAACAGGATACACTATGGCGGCAGGCAGATGTTTGGTTTCAGCGGCAAGAAAAGATGGACTCACCTTTGTGTGCGTTACTCTTAATGACCGAAACGACTGGAATGACCATATAACATTGTATAACTATGGCTTTGAAAATTACGCCTGTGTTGAGTGTGATGACTCGACTTTTTATTTAGATGTTCCCTGTGTGGGTGGTGAAAGTGACAACATCACTCTTACGGGTGAAAAAGGTAAAAGCGTTGTAGTTGCTGATGATGAAAAAGACAAGGTACAGCGTACAGTCTATGCAGACAGCTTTTTGTACGCTCCTGTAAAGGCAGGCGAGGAGCTTGGCAGAGTTGAGTATACTCTCGATGGCAGGATACTTGCAACTACAAGGCTTCTGGCATCAAAAAATATAAATCAGACAAACGAAGAAAAAAGTATTTGGACTAAGATAAAGGAATTTTTTACATATGGCTAAAAACGAACCAATCAGATTACAAAAATTACTTTCACAGTGCGGAGTGGCTTCACGACGCAAGGCAGAACAGCTTATAATAGACGGACACGTAAAAGTAAACGGCAAGACCGCACAGCTTGGCGATAAGGTAAGACCAACTGACAAGGTTTTTGTCAGCGGAAAGCGAATCCTCACCAATACAAAGCCGTCGTACAGATATATTATGCTTAATAAGCCACGTGGATTTATCACCACAATGAATGATGAGCGTGGAAGAAAATGTGTAGCACAGCTTGTTGAAGATGTTGGTACAAGAGTTTATCCTATCGGCAGACTTGATAAAGACTCTGAGGGTATGCTTGTGCTTACGAATGACGGTGAATTTGCTAACAAGGTAATGCACCCGAGAAATAATGTTTACAAGATTTACAGAGTTACAGTAAGACCTTCAATAGACGAAGATCAGCTTGTAAAGCTTGAAACAGGTGTTGAGCTTGACGGTGTAAAGACAGCCCCTGCGATGGTTCATGTTATGCATCAGGAACCTGGTAGAGTTGTGCTTGAAATGATACTCCACGAGGGTAAAAACAGAGAAATCCGCAGAATGTGTGAGGCAGTAGGTCTTGAAGTTGCAAGACTTCGTCGTATCCAGATCGGCGGTGTAAAAATGGGTATGCTCAAGCAGGGTGACTGGAGAGACCTCACAGAGCAGGAAGTAAAGAAGCTCCTTGCAAACCCATTTTTAAATGGTAAGCAGATGATATAATAGGCAAAGCCGATTTTAGGCTTTGCAATGAATAATGAATGATGAAAAATGAATAATTTCGGGTCACTTTGCTCCGATTTCCTATTATTTGAACTAAAAAATAAACAAAAACACAAAATTTTTCTTGTAGTTTTGTGAATTTTGAGATATAATTTATAATGTAGAATATTATTTGCCGTGTA
>JAXJTT010000162.1:0-5033 GCA_036309445.1 Ruminococcus sp.
ACAGGGCTTGCTCCCGCCGCAAAACATAAGGAAACATTAAGGTTGTAATTTTGCAATATTCATTTTTACTATTTTTTATATAAAATTTAATATGCTTCTGACGGAAAACTTTTCGGCGGGAGCAAGCCCCCGCCCTACGTTATAATAGAAATATATATTGTCGGGAATTTAAGTTTGATAATTAAACTATGTCATCTGCTCGGATTGTGAGCGGGGTCACCCCACTGCTTGCTTACCAAAAATATTCCTGCACAAATCAGGGCAAGGGATAAAAATGTGTTCACACTGAAAACATCTTCCGAGAGCATTACACCCGAAAGCAGGGTGCCGAATACAGGCACAAGCAGGTTAAACACACAGATTTTGCTTGCATCGTGATATTTTAAAAGTGCTGTCCAGATTGCAAAGGCTACCGCAGAAACCAAGGCAAGCCAAAGCAATATAAGTATACCGTATATATTGGAAAAATCGAGCTTTCCGCCAAAAATCAAACCGCAAAGTGCAAGAAGCAAACCCCCGATTGAAAGCTGAAAGCCTGTGACTGTCAGCGGATTTCGCCCCTGCACAACTCCTTTTGAAACAAAGTTGCCTGCTGTTGCCGAAATTGTTGAAAGAAGAATCAGGGCATCGCCAAGAAGTGTATCAAGGCTTACTCCACCGCCCGTGTTTACAATAAGCACACCGCAAAATCCCACGGCACAGCCTGCAATTTTAGCCGCAGTGAGCTTGTCTTGCCTGAAAAAAAACGGTGCAAAAAGCACGGCAAAAAACGAGGAGCAGGCAGTAATCAGAGAAGTGTTTGTACTGCTTGTAAATCCTATGCCGATGTATGTAAAAATATACTGCCCGAAGGTCTGTATAAGTCCCAGCAACACAACGGGCAGTATGTCTTTTTTTGTGAGTCGTTCAAGCTGTTTGCTTTTTATTGAAGATGTAAGTAACACCGCAAGCCCTGCAATAGTAAATCTTGCACCTGCAAAAAGAAGCTTTGAGCCGATGTTTGTGTCTGCAATATCAAACTGAGCATAGCCCAGCTTGATAAACGGAAAAGCTGTACCCCACAGCAGGGTGCAGAAAATTGCAAGCACAACGGCTGTTTTATAATTTTTTATATTCATCAGTCAGCAAATTTTTCAATTTCAGCAATAAGTGCTTCTTTAGGTCTTACTCCTGAAAGTCTTAAAACTTCTTCGCCTTCCTTAAAGAGTACGAGAGTAGGGATACTCATAATGCCGTAAAGCTGTGCAAGCTTATGCTCTTCTTCAACATTAACCTTGAAGAATTTGATTTTATCGCCGATTTCAGCCTCCGCCTCGGCAAAAATAGGAGCCATCATCTTGCAGGGATTGCACCATGAAGCCCAGAAGTCAACAAGGGCAGGCTTGTCACTGCCGATAACTTCGCTTTCAAAATCGTGTGTCATAAGTTCTTTAACCATAATAATACCTCCGTTAATTTATATTTCAATTTTATTATGCCGATATTTGTTGCGAATAAAAGCATAATTATTTACCTGTTTTCGGTCGGGAATAGAAGTATGTGATAATATTTGTCTATCTGCCCGATTCTGATGCAACGTCATGTTGCTTTTTGTTTTCTTGGTTTTCAAGCTTTGAAGGGATAAAGTTTTCAACAAAGCCTGCTTTTTCGCCTCTGTACTTAAGGTAGAAGAAGCCTGCAAAGTCGAATAATACCGCACCGATGAAGTTTACGAATAAATCTTTCATAGTGTCGATAATACCTATATCAAGATAACCGTTGATTCCAAGGTTATTGCCGTTTACTATTGTCCGGTCAATACCGCTGATGCTTGTAATTTCGCTTGTGTTGCCGCCTGTGAGCAAAACAGAATTTATTGTTGTTATTACAGTGTCTTTCTGCATATCTTTGCCAAAGAAAAAGTCCATACCAAACTCGAAAAACTCCCAGACTGTGCCGACTGTCATTGAAAAACAGAACGAAAACAGGCACACAAACACAGGAGAGAGGTCAAATTTGAATTTTTCGCTTCGGTTGAGAATATCAATCAGACCGAAGCCTACACCTGCACAGATAAACCCGTTGAGAGTGTGAAGTAATGTGTCGAGCATCGGGATTTTCTGATAAAATGCACCGATTTCGCCAAGAATGTTTGCCGAAAAAACAAACAGCAGTATGATTACTTCAAGCACGTTGGGAACATCAATGAGCAGTCTGCGTTCCAGAAACGTAGGTATGAGCATCAGCACCAGAGTAAGCAAGCAGGTCATTGCGTTTTCGTAATTCCCTCTTATTATGCCTAAAACAAAGATACCGATGATGATGAATCGTAAAACAAAGTAAACAGTTGCCAGCCCCTTGTGTTCCTGAGCATCTTTTTTTAATACGGCAAATACGCCTTTGTGGGCTTTTGGGGGCTTACTGTTTGTTTTTGCCTTTTTTGGATTTTTCACACCCAAAACCACCTTTCAGTATAGTAATATACTTTATTATATATATTAAATTTTCACTTTATGAAAACATACATAAAGAGGTGAGAAAGCTTATCCTTCTCACCTCAATCAGCCCATCTCAGAAATAATGGGCAAAATCTCAAAAGAACTCCTCGTCCTCTGCCTCAATATCAGCAACAACGGTTTTATCTGCCTTTACATCAGCTACAACCTCAGCTTCAACAGCTACAGGCTCGATGTCTTCAACTACATTGTCACAAGGCTCGCATGTGCAGTCGCACTCAACATTCTGAGCAAAAGGAGAGCTTTCGTAATCGCTCTCGTTTGAGCAAGCAACTGTGATATCAATGATATCTTCTTTCTTGTAGTCGATTTTGTAATCAGAATTGCCGTAGAAAACATCATTTGTGCTGTCAACAATCTCTCTGTAACATTCTCTCGCCTTGGCAATCTTTGACTTTGATTTTTCGATAACCTGAAAGAGCTTCTGCTGCTGTTCTTCAGAAACAGGCTCGCCCTTCTTGGCACTCTCAAATGTAAGCTTACCTAAAGCAATATATGCTCTGTTCATAAGCTCGCTTTCGTTTTTCATAACCATTCTCAGACGGTTGAGCTTTGCGTTTGTGCGGTTTTTGTCAACCATTTCCTGAGTAACGGAAGTAATAGTATCAACAGCAGTTGAAACTGTACCTTTAACTGAATCAATAAAACTCATAATAATATCTCCTTAGCACATATAAGATGCTGTATTTTTTTAACTATGCTATTATTATGACAGATATTACGGATAAAATCAATGTTTTTTTCAAATTTACTTGTTTAAAATGTGTAAGATTGATATAATTATTTTAGAAAGAGGTGTTTACTGTGCCAAATAAGGTTACTAAGGCTGTGGTATGCCCGAAATGTTCGGAGCTTAGCAAAGCCGAAATATATACAAGTATTAATCCGTCAGTTCAAAAAGGAATCAGGGATAAAGTTCTCAGCTCGGAGCTGTTTAACTTTGTGTGTCCTAATTGTTCATACACAGCAAAGCTTAACTACCCGTTGCTTTACAATGATATGAAAAACCGCTTTATGGTTTATCTTATTCCGAAAATCGACCGTTTTCAGCTTTGCGACAATGAGCTTGAAAACAAATATTCAAATCTCAGAAACATTAACAAAAGAATTGTGCCTGACTTCAATGCTTTTAAAGAGAAGCTTTTTATCTTTGAATCCGGTCTTGATGATATGGCGGTTGAGCTTACTAAGCTTGCAATCAGCCAGACTGTTGCAAAGAAACTGGGTATTGAGGAAATCAAAGAGGGTTATCTCTCAATGTATGACCGTGAAACAAACACAATGGGCTTTACTTATTTTGTGGGTGATGAAAAAGAGCCTTATGTGCAGACTGCAAGACTTGAAATCTACGGCAAGTCAAAGGGCATAATTGACAAGCTTACAATCAAGGATAAAAAATTGCGTGGTTTTATAAAAATTGACCGTGAGTGGGCTGAAAATGTTTTGTATCGCTACAAGCGTTCAAAGCATATGGAAAAAGTACGCAAGCTTCAGGAAGATTAATCCGAATTTCTTTGCATATTTATTAGTGTATAAAATCAGGAGGAATGTAAGTGGGAATTGCGGAGCTTTTTGTTCTGGCGGTCGGACTTTCGATGGATGCCTTTGCGGTGTCAATCTGTAAGGGTTTGTCGCTTGGGAAGATTAAACTCAGGCATATGTGTATTGCAGGTGCGTGGTTTGGCGGTTTTCAGGTGTTGATGCCGCTTATCGGCTACTTTCTGGGAAGCTTTTTCTCAGATATGATAACTCAGTATTCGCATTGGGTTGCGTTTGTTTTGCTTGCCATCATTGGCGGAAATATGATTAAGGAGTCGTTTGGCAAAGATGAAAACGAGTGTGAAGATTGCGGCGGCAATTCGATGTCGTTTAAGTCTATGCTTATGCTTGCGATTGCGACAAGCATTGATGCACTTGCAATCGGTGTCAGCCTTGCTTTTCTGAATGTTTCGATTGTGCCTGCGGTGTCGTTTATCGGTGTGGTTACATTTGTTCTTTCTGCGGCCGGTGTGAAAATCGGAAGTATATTCGGCACAAAGTATAAGTCAAAGGCAGAGCTTTTTGGCGGTGTGGTACTTATTCTTATCGGACTCAAAATTTTGCTTGAGGGCTTGGGCGTAATCGGATAATTTTTTATATTGCACGGAGGTGTTTGTATGAAAAAAATTATATTTATTGCTGTCGCACTTGCGGTGGTGCTTGTTGCAGGGACAACTGTAACCTTTGCCGTGGGTAACGGTCAGCGAAATAATGCTTCTGAAAAACAGAATGTATATTGCGTAAACAATGACGAATCTATGAGAGACTCTGAAACTTGTCCGAATAACGGAGAGTGTGTAAGAGAGTCTGAGACTTGTCCGAATAACGGCGAATGTGTAAGAGAGTCTGAAAACTGCCCGAATAACAACGAATGTGTAAGAGACCCTGAAAACTGCCCGAATAACGACGAGTGTGTAAGAGCCCCCGAAACTTGCCCGAATAACGGTGAGTGTGTGAGAGACCCTGAGAATTGTCCGAATAACGGAGAGTGTGTGAGAG
>JAXJTT010000163.1:0-5534 GCA_036309445.1 Ruminococcus sp.
CCACAATACTGTAATTATATCAAAAATTCTTATAATTGTCAATTCATAAGATATAATTATTTATAAAAAGTGCCTGCAAGTATAAAACTAAGCTTTAAAACTTGCAGGCAAATAATTATGTTTCTGAAGAATCTTTTAATTTTGTTCTTTTAATAACCTTAAGACGGCTAAATTCTTCACGGTCTTTTTCATCGAGGGCATCAGAAATAAACTTGACGGTTTCTTCAAAACGAGGAATCATTATATTTTTCAAGGCATTGGCTCTTTTCTGAGTTTTCTTGATTGACACAGCAAGTCTGTAAACGCTGTTTTCAATCTGAGCAAGCTCAGCAGTGAGGAACTTAACCTCCGTGAATTTTTCGTAAGTTTTATCAATAGCGGAGTTCGTAAGTCTTAAGCCGTAATGCATATAATTTTCTTTCTCTTTTTGAGAAATTTTAAGAATAGGAATTTCAACACCCATAACACTTCTTGAATCAAGCACAAGCGAATCTTCCTCAGGAACAGAGTTAGATAAATCTTCGCAGAAACCGTTTGTTACGTTTGCGGTCTGCAGGGCAATATAAGCCTCTTCGTATGCTTTATCAATCTTTTCCTGAATTGCGTTTGCATGTTCAATAAGAGTCATCATCTCTCTTATGAGAATATTACGCTTTTTATCAAGAAGCTCATAACCGTTTTTAGCCAGTGAAAGTGACTTTTTTGTATTCATCAGATTACCTTTGGTAGGTACAGCCTGCACAGCCATATTCGCTGAACACTCCTTTCAGAACGGTTATTTTTCAATGTAAAATTCATCAAGAATCTGGTCGTCAACACGGTCAAGCTCAGCTCTTGGTAATGTAGAAAGTAATTCCCAGCCAAGGTCAAGGCTCTGCTCGATTGTTCTGTTTTCATTAAAGCCCTGATTAACAAACTTTGCTTCAAACAGTTTACCAAACTCAATATATTTTTTATCAATAGGGGAGAGTTCTTCCTCACCGATTACTGATGCAAGTGAACGTGCATCAATTACCTTTGCATAAGAAGCAAAAAGCTGGTTTGCAAGAGCCTGATGGTCAGCTCTTGTATATCCTTCACCGATACCGTCTTTCATAAGACGTGAAAGTGACGGCAACACGCTTACAGGCGGATAAAGTCCCTGACCCTGTAATGCTCTGTCAAGTACAATCTGTCCCTCTGTGATATATCCTGTAAGGTCAGGAATAGGATGTGTGATATCATCATTAGGCATAGTAAGAATAGGAATCTGAGTAACTGAGCCGTTGCGATTCTTAATCATACCGGCACGCTCGTATAAAGAAGCAAGGTCTGAGTAGAGATAACCCGGATAACCCTTTCTGCCCGGAATTTCTCCCTTTGAAGATGAAAATTCACGCAAAGCTTCCGCATATGATGTAACGTCTGTCATAATTACAAGCACGTGCATATCAAGCTCAAAAGCAAGATATTCTGCCACGGTAAGGGCACAACGTGGTGTAAGAGTTCTCTCAATGATAGGGTCATTTGAGAGGTTAAGAAGCATAACAACTCGTGAAAGTACACCGCTTTCCTCAAAGCTTCTTCTGAAATATTCCGCAACGTCCTTCTGAACACCCATAGCGGCAAATACAACACAGAAATTTGATTCATTTGCACCGCTGATTTTAGCCTGACGCACAATCTGCACAGCCAAATCGTTGTGTTTCATACCTGAACCTGAGAATATAGGCAACTTCTGACCTCTGATAAGAGTCATAAGTGTATCAATTGTAGAAATACCTGTGTTGATGTAGTTTTTAGGATAAATTCTTGACACAGGATTGATTGGTGTGCCGTTGATGTTAGCACGCTTAACAGGGAAGATATCGCCCAGACCGTCAATAGGTCTGCCTGCACCGTCAAGCACACGTCCGATAATTTCGGGAGAAAGAGGCATCTCCATAGGACGACCTGTAAGTCTTGTTCTTGTGTTCTTAAGGCTGATTCTTCTTGTACCCTCAAAAACCTGAACAACGATTCTTTCGCCTTCAATCTGCACAACACGTCCCTGACGAACAGAGCCGTTGTCAAGACGGATATCTACGATTTCTTCATTGGAAACGCCTTTTACACCGTCAAGAACAATAAGTGAGCCGTTAATTTCCTTAACGCCTACATAATCTATAATCACTTTGCGTTTCCTCCTTTACATTATTGAAGCAAGCTTTTCGTCAATTTCTTTGATGTAATCATCAAACATTTCAGGCTTGCTGTTAGGGATATCGTATTTCATCTTTGTGAGCTTATCAAAAAGACCGAGACCGAGAATTTTTGAAATCGGAATTTCCTTGGCTACGATTTTCTTTGAACTATCAAAAAGATGAAGAATTGTTTTCATCATAAGCTTCTGCTTTTCAAGAGGAACATAAGTATCATCAGCATGAAAAGCATTCTGCTGTAAGAAACCTACTCTGACAACTCTTGCAGCTTCGATAACAAGCTTCTGGTCATCAGGGAGAACATCAGAACCGATAAGCTTTACAATCTCCATAAGTGAGCTTTCTTCCTGCAAAAGAGCACTGATACGGTTGCGATATTCTACAAAATCATCACCACAGTTATCTCTGAACCAAGGGTCAAGGTCATTGAAATATTCGCTGTAGCTGTTCATCCAGTTGATAGCAGGATAATGACGGGCATAAGCCAGAGCCTTGTCCAAAGCCCAGAAGCAACGTGTAAATCTCTTTGTATTCTGAGTTACAGGCTCAGAGAAGTCTGAACCCTGCGGAGATACGGCACCGATAAGAGTAACTGAACCCTCACCACCGCAAAGCACCTCTGCACGTCCGCCACGCTCATAAAATTCTGCAAGACGTGAAGGAAGGTATGCAGGGAAGCCTTCTTCAGCAGGCATTTCTTCAAGACGACCTGAGATTTCTCTGAGAGCCTCAGCCCAACGGGAAGTCGAGTCAGCCATCATAGCAACGTGATAACCCATATCTCTGTAATATTCTGCAAGTGTGATACCTGTGTAAATAGAAGCCTCACGAGCCGCAACAGGCATATTTGAAGTGTTTGCAATAAGAACTGTTCTGTCAGTCATCGGACGCTGAGATTTCGGGTCGATAAGCTCAGAAAACTCTTCAAGAACCTGACTCATTTCGTTACCACGTTCACCGCAGCCAACATAGATAATGATATCTGCATCACACCATTTTGCAAGCTGGTGCTGAGTCATTGTCTTACCTGTACCAAATCCGCCCGGAATTGCGGCTGTACCACCTTTGGCAATAGGGAAGAGTGAGTCTATAACTCTCTGACCAGTAATAAGCGGAATAGATGAAGTAAGTCTGTCTTTTACAGGACGAGCTGTTCTTATAGGCCATTTCTGACAAAGTGTAAGATTGTGTTCAACACCGTCTTCGTCTTTAAGAACGGCAACTGTGTCAAAAATACGATACTGTCCGTCAGGCATAACCTTAGTTATTGTACCTGAAAGCTCAGGGTGAAGCATAAGTCTGTGTTCGATAATCGGAGTTTCGGGAAGAGTAGCATAAATCTGACCACCTTCAAGATAATCTCCGACCTTAACTTTAAGAGTTACATTCCAGAGAGTGTTTTCATCGAGAGAAGACACAGACGCACCTCTCTCAATAAAAGCACCCGACTGTTCTTCGATTGCCTTTAACGGACGTTCGATACCATCAAAAATATTATCCAAAATACCCGGACCGAGAAGTACATTCATAGGAGCACCTGTACCAACTACAGGGTCTCCGGGCTTAAGACCTGTTGTTTCCTCGTAAACCTGAATAGTTGTAAGGCTACCGGTAATACCGATGATTTCACCAACAAGCTTCTGAGTACCGACATAAACCATTTCCATCATTTCAAAACTGTCGGTATTTCTCACAGTAACTACAGGACCGTTTATTCCGTATATAACATTGTTTTCCATTTTATTACCATCTTCTTTCGGACTAATCAAAGTTATTATAAGGATAAATCAAAGTACACTGAGAGAAGAATTTTCTATAAACCATTCTCTCTGTGCTTCGAGCTTAGAATCAAGGGTTTCGTCTGCAACAATGCTCAATTCCTTGCAAAAAGCTTTGATACCGCCTAATCTTACTGATTTGTTATCAGTAAGAATTTCTGCTTTGGAGTTAAAAATTTCTTTGATTTTATCAGCAGACTCCAAATCTTTTTCATTAATATAAACTACACAGCTGTTGTTACCGAAGAGTTCTGCAATATTCTTAGCACTCTCAAGAAACTTTACTTTGTATTCTTCAGTTGCAGAATACTTGATAAGCTTCTTTTCAGCCATCTTGAAAATCTCGTTTGTCATTTCAGCTCTTTCCATAAAAAGCTTTTTGCGGCCGTCTGCGACAAGTGTTGCAAGCTTGCTTGTTTCTTCGTTTCTTTTCTGCTCAAGCATATCTTTTACATACTTTTCGCTGTCGTGCTTACCTCTGACTTCTGCGTTCTTAAGCTTTTCCTGCTTAAGCTGTTCAGCTTCCATTTCGACAAAACGCTGTTGTTCTTCGGCATATCTCTGGATAGCCAATAAAAAGTTATCTGTATGTGTGGTATTTTCCATTATTAAATTACCTCTCAACTCTTATGTGAATAACAGATAAATTAAAGTTTAACACCGATAGCGTCCTGAACGTACTTAGTAATACTGTCTTTGGTACGTCCGTTGCCGTGTCGGTCGGGAATTTCTACGATAAGAGGTTTCTTGCGGTTTAGTTTGAGGTCATAAATAAGCTCAGGGCAAAGCGAAACAAGATGCTCTGTCATAAGAATAACAGCAACATCTTCACGCTCCATAGCCTTGGTAAGTTCTCGTCTTACCTCGTCTTCCTCGTGAACAACCACACCGTCAACACCTGCAAATCTCATTCCCATTTTTGTATCAACATTATCACTGATAAGAAAAAATTTCATTTTAATTCAGTCCTTAATATATTAGCTGAAGAGAATAAGGATAGAGATGAGCATACCGTAGAGAGCAACACCTTCACCGAGAGCAACGAAGATAATAGCCTTACCGAATGCCTTTGGATCTTCACTTGTAGCACCGATAGCAGCAGGAGCAGCGTTACCAACGGCAATACCACCACCGATACATGAAAGACCAACTGCTAAAGCAGCACCGATGTAAGCAAAGCTTTTTGAAGACTGCTGAGCAATCTGAACAGCTTCAGATACAGTTTCAGCGTCTGCGGCATTTGCAACGATTGGGCAAACAAGGCAGATAGCAAATACTGCAGCAAATGAAGCAATCTGCATTAAAACAGTGTTTTTTCTGCTGTGGCCTTTTTCAAAAGCCTTAACTGCAACGATTACAGAACCAATAAGGAAGAGAACAGGGAATGCTAATAATACAACATTAAAAATACTCATAACAAATACCTCCGAAAATAATTAAAATAAAATTTAATCTGTTTTAAGTTTAACAGGCTCAAATGCTCTGCCTTCGCCTGTGAAGAAACGGCTGAAAAGCTCGTAATATTCAAGTCTGAGTACCTGAATTGCAACAAGCAGTGCTTCAAGTGCCATAACAA
>JAXJTT010000164.1:0-13735 GCA_036309445.1 Ruminococcus sp.
GTTATGCGGTATTAGCAGTCTTTTCAGACTGTTATTCCCCACTCGGAGGCAGGTTACTCACGCGTTACTCACCCGTCCGCCACTAAGTTACTTGAAAATCATCCCGAAAGAATCAATTCAAATAACTCCGTTCGACTTGCATGTGTTAGGCACGCCGCCAGCGTTCGTCCTGAGCCAGGATCAAACTCTCTAAAATTTGTATTTATACGCCTAAGCGTTTAAACCAATTTCAGAGCTTAATCGCTCATTCCGAATACCTGACGTATCCGTGAATTTCCTGATGTATCTAGTACATCACTGTAATTTCTTTGAGTAATCTCTCAAAGTATTACGGGTTCCTTTATTTCTCGTTGTTTAATTTTCAAGGTCCTATGTTCACATCCGACAAACAACTTATTTGTGAAGTTTAACGCCTTAAGCAGTTTTCACAATTTCGTGTCCGCCGCGGAACATTGTCTATTATATAGACTTTGTGTCGAAATGTCAACCCTTTTTTTAAAAAATTTTTAAAAAATTTCAAATTTCTTTTATTTTCGTTCTTTTGCTTTTCCTTTTATATATAAAAACATAAATTTCTTACAAAAACAAATAAAATTTGTTGTTTTGCGTATTGAAATTTACTCTTATCTATTATAAAATTAAATGCGTACGTTAAAAACTTTTTTATGGAGGATAATTTTATGAAACAACAAGCATATTACTCAAGCACAAACGAAATGTTGCAAACGTTTTTTTCTAAGCCATTGACACTTGTGCTGGCAATCACTTTTGCTTTTTCTGCCTTGGTTCAGACAATCGTACCACTTGTAACCAGTCAGAAATTCTCAACCGACGCTTTCTCAATTTGTTTCGCACTCGGATTTTTTATGCTTTACTTCAAAGCAAATTCACATGACCCGTTTGCAAACTACAAAGCACCACTCACTCTTATAAAGGTAACAGCAATTATCTTAACCTGTTTAGTGGGTCTGTGCTTTATACTTATTCTGCTTTGCATCCCTTTCTGCTCAGCACTTGAGACACTGATGCCGGCTTTTGCATCTACTTTTAAACTTTTATTGATTGCTTTAGCTGCTTTACTTTTTGTTTACTTCATTTTCAACCTCGGATTTTCAATCTTTGCAGGCTCAATGAAGAAAACATATAAGACAAACACAGTAAAAAGAACCGGCTCAGTATTGACAGGCGTATCAGGTATTCTTTTCATCATTTCCTGCGTAGCTTACTTTTTTGTTATCATTCTTATGGCTGAGTTGATTCTCTCTGCTATTACTGAGATTTTTACACTTTTACTTGCTGATTCTTTAAATTCTACAGGTTCTGATATTACTTTCACATCACTTGCTACAACTGCGACAACAAGTGACGCTTCTTCAGCAGCGGACCTTGACTTTAGTTTCCTTCTCACACCACTCGCGTCATTCGTAAACCTCGTTATGACTTCTATCTATGCTCTCTGCTATAACTCATTTATGAAGAAAGCTGAAAAGAATTTTGTTCCTTCAGCTCCTGTGCCTCCATCTTCAAACGGCGGTTCAGCTTCAAGCTTTGGTTTTTCATCACAGCCAACAACTCCGGGTCAGAGTTATTCATCTTCTCCAGCTTCAAGTTACAACAATCCTGCACGCAGCAACTATGGCGTTCCTGCTACAATGCACTACAGCAGAACTCTTGCTCCAGAAATTCATTTCGGCGACGAGTTTAATGCTAACGAAGACAGAAGAATCTGCCCTACTTGCGGTTCAAAAGTTGAGCTTGCTCTTGATTTCTGCCCGCAGTGCGGATTTAAGTTTATCATTAAAGAAGAAGAAACTCCTGTTGATAACACTCCCGAGACTACACCTGTTGAACCTGTGGTTGAACCAGTTACACCAGCTCCTGCTCCTGCAGTTGAGCCTGTTGCTCCTGCTCCAGCTCCTGTTGCTCAGCCTGTGGCTCCTGCTTTCGATCCATTCGCTCCAACTCCTGCTCCTGCAGTTGAGCCTGTTGCTCCTGCTCCAGCTCCTGTTGCTCAGCCTGTGGCTCCTGCTTTCGATCCATTCGCTCCAGCTCCTGCTCCTGTAGTTGAGCCTGTTGTTCCTGCTTCAGCTCCTGTTGCTCAGCCTGCGGCTCCTGCTTTTGATCCATTCGCTCCAACTCCTGCTCCTGCAGTTGAGCCTGTTGCTCCTGCTCCGACACCTGCTGCTAAGCCTGTGGCTCCTGCTTTCGATCCATTCGCTCCAACTCCTGCTCCTTTTAATCCAACAACACCGGTTGAACAGCCTTTTGTAGCTCCTTTCCAGACAGTTGATACAGCTATCAATCAGCCTTCTGTATCTGAGCAGCCTTTGGTTACACCTTTCTTCAACTCTAATATGCAGCCTCGCAGCAGCAGAGCTAAATCAAAAGATGCTGACGATGCAAAGCCAATTATCAAAAACAGCAACTTAAAATGGTAATTTGCATAAACTTATCTATAACACAAAACCGTAAGCCGAAACATTGGCTTACGGTTTATTTTTTTGTATCAAACACACACAATCTGATTTTCAACGCACAGTTTTTCGTCATCTTATGTATTGACCTTTGTTCTTTTCTGTTATAAAATAATTGCAATTTTATTCAAACTTGACACGTTTGAATGTTTTTCCAAGAACTTAAATCTCTTATATGCAAATTAAACAGGAGGAAAATACATGTATAACAAATCATATCAAAATCCCCAAACTACGCAATTACTACGCAAATTCTTCGCAGGACCTTTTACTCTTGCCATAGCGATTTCTTCATCAATATCGGTTTTATTAACTCTTGCACTCCCGTGGATTGAAACAGGAATCCCTGCTCCGGATATTCCCTCTGCTTTGATAGCTGTTGGATTTTTCATTTTGTATTTCAAGGCAAAATCAACCAATCCCCTACCTTCTTTCAAAGCACCGCTTAACATAATTATGATTTCATCAATAATTGAAGCATCTATAATGGGATTTTTTCTCATTCCTTTTGCTTTTGTGTGCATCTTTTTCTTGTTATTCGTTTTGATGTTCCCTCCTTTAGTTATAGGTTGGCTTCTCTTAATCGGAATACTTCTTATGCTCTTCCCCTTCGCTATGTATTTCATCGGACTTGCTGTTGTTTCAGGTTCAATGAAAAGCACTCTCAAAACGGGTATTCTCAAAAGAAAATCATCTGTTTTTACAGCTGTAACAGGAATTATTCTTTTTTCATTTATCCTTGTAATACTGATTATCTCTTTTATTTCGTTTGACTATTTATCAACAGGCATACTCCCTACGCTTGAAGAAGCTATAACTTCATCAATAACTCATACCCCTGCGGCAACAGGTAACGAGTTCGCTGTTTCAAATCTTGCCGTAAATAACACTTCCGCAACAGGGATTTTATCGGCAATTTCTTTATCTGCTTTTTCAGTAAATATATTGTTGACATCTTTTTACTTATTGAAATTCAACTCATATATAAAGAAAGTTTCTGTAAATTACATCCCTGTTGTTCCACAGCCTGTTTACCCGAACAATATCTGCACACCACATTCTCAGGTAAATATACCTGCGTACCAGAACAATTATACTGCTCCTGTATCACCTCAGACTATTCCAACTACGAATTACAACAACGCTCTTGCTCCCGAAATTGATTTCGGTGAAGAACGCTCTCCAAAAGACGACAGAACAATCTGCCCTGTCTGCAATTCAAAAGTTGAGCCTTCAATCAACTACTGCCCACAGTGCGGATATCAGTTTATAGAGCAGAATATCTTTAATTAAATTTATAAGAAAACCGTAAATCGGAACGCTCCGACTTACGGTTTTTTCTTTTTAATATATCCCCTGCACGGTGACTTCTCCCGAATTAATTTTATACAGGCTTGAATCTTCAAGCTTCACGATAAGCTCTCCGTTTGAATCAATTTCAACAGCTTTTCCGCTGCATTTTACTCCGTTACGGAAAAACTCAACCTCTCTGCCGAGTGTTGCACACGCAGAACTATACTCTGCAAGAGCTTTTTCGGAAATTGCAAAACCATTTTCTTCAATTTCCCTTTCAATATAATTTATAATCAATGCCAGAAGCTCGCTCATATCAGAGCTTCTCCCTGTTTCCAAAAACAGCGAAGTTGCCTTGTGTGCTATTTCTTCACTAAAGAAAGTCTGAGCCACATTCAACCCCACACCTGTTACAGTAAAATAATCTTTTTCGTTTTTGATACTTATTTCCGTGAGTATACCTGCAAGCTTTTTACTGCCGATAATAATATCATTAGGCCACTTTATCATACAATCAAGCCCTGTATACTTACGTAAAGCCTTACAAAGAGCCAGACCGCACAGCGGTGTTATTGCAGATACCTGTGCAAGCCCTACCCTTGGTCTGAGCAAAAAAGAAAACATCAGGCAGCAGTCTTTTTCACTGAGCCACACTCTGCCAAGTCTGCCCTTGCCTGCCGTCTGCTCACGGGTGGCAACCACAGTGCCGTTTTCACACCCCTCTGAACCGAGTTTTTTGAGATAATTATTTGTAGAGTCAACCGTATCGAGCAAAACAAGATTTTTTCCGATATATCCGGCAGAAAGCCTGTCTTTCACCCTGTCAACATTCAAAATTTCAGCCTGCATATTCCACCGACCATTTCTTTATATAATAGTATAGGCGGATAAAAAATCCGCCTAAGAAAAAAACTTATTTATTTAACAACCTTTTTTATAGCTACGCTGACAGCCGAGCCGATAACCGTACAAGCCGCAATCTCGACAAGACAGTTGATTGAAATTGCAGGAATAACAACCATAGTAATAACATTAAGACCTGCAACCTCTGTGCCGCCAAAGAAAATAGCCATAAAACCTAAGAAAAACAAGGTATTAAGCACAGGGCAAAGCACAACGGCAACAATGTCGTTTATGTAGAACTTGCCTGCTTTTTTATCCTTTAAAACTTTTCCGAGTCCCTTTGCGGCAAGACCTGAAAGCCAGCCCATAAGAGCTCTTGATACAACGCAGATGATAAAGGTGTATACAGGGTTAAGTGTAAGCATAGCAAGACCAAAGGGGTCTGCACCGAAACACTGACCAAAGCTTGTGAGACCAAATATTGTACCCAGAATAAGACCTGCTGTAGGTCCTACCACAACAGCGGCAATCGCTATCGGGATACACAAAAACGAAATAGACATTGTGCCTATACGCAGGTAACCAAGCGGCGTAAACGCCATTACCAGAGTAAGTGCCGCCATTACGGAGACAATTACCATTTTCTGAACCTTTGAAAGTTCCTTGTTTGTTTTTGACATAATAAAACCTCCTGCTGCTTCCCCGAACTTTTTCGGGTGAAACGCAAATTTTATATATACAAACGGGCTTGCCCCGTTGTATTCACAGCTTAACAAAATCAATTGAGTTGCATTAGGAAATCAGACACCGCAGTTTCTCTCATAAATAAGTCTCAAGCCGTCTAAAATAAGGTTATCATCGCAAATAATATTATGACTGCAATTTTTTGTGATATGTTCGCAAAAACCACCACTTGCCACAACAACGCAGTCGTCTCTGCCTGTTTCTTCACAGAATTTATCAATCATACCATCAAGCATATATGCAGTACCAAGCACCACTCCTGAACGGATGCAGTCTGCTGTGTTTGTGCATATATTCTTTTTTGGTGCAACCAGATCAACTGATGAAAGCAATGCACCTTTAGAAGTGAGGGCATCAAGAGAAATTCCCACACCCGGCATTATTGCACCGCCGCAATAGCATCTGTTTTCATTATTATATACAACAGCTGTGGCAGTACCCATAAATATGGCTATATTCGGGCAACCGTACTTTGCACAAGCGGCAACACTGCCTGCAACAATATCAGCACCCAGAGTTTCAGGATGGTCAATTTTAATATCAAGTCCTGTTTTTACTCCGGGACCCAGCACAATACTCCTCACACCTGTAACAATTTTTATCGCCTCACGCAGAGGTCGTGTAATTTTAGGCACTACCGAGCTTATAATTGAAGAATCAATGCTTTTTACGTCGATTTTATAAATCTCAAAAAACGTAAACAACTCAACGGCAAACTCATCTGAGGTTTTACTCTGGTCAGTTGAAAAGCGAAGCTTGAATTTAAGCTCTTCGCCGTCAAAAATTCCGAGTTTTATATTAGTATTTCCGACATCTGCTGTAAGAAGCATACAGACCCTCCATTCAATAATTTACTTATATTATACCATAAACCGCAATTACTGCAAAGTAAAATTATGAAAAAAATTCTTTTTCAATTAAAGCGAAAAAAATTGTTGAAATAAAGCTTTTTTCGTGTATAATATAAGTAGTTATGGTTTGTATGAAAATCAAAAAGTTTTCGTCAGACCAAAAACCGACACTTTTTTAGTTTCGGTTTAAATTCTGAAAGGAATGATTTTTACGATGCAAAGTTCAGAAATCAAGCAGCTTCAGGTTCTTGCTGCTAAATCAAGAATCGGAGCAATCATCGGCACTTACAACGCAAAATCAGGACATCCGGGCGGAAGTCTTTCAGCGGCTGACATTTTTACTTATCTTTATTTCAAAGAGATGAATGTTGACCCTGCAAATCCAAACTGGGCTGACAGAGACCGTTTTGTGCTTTCAAAGGGCCACTGCTGTCCAAGCCTTTACGCTACACTTGCACTCAAGGGCTTTTTTGATTGGGACGAGCTTACAAAGCTCCGTCACGTAGGTGCAATGCTTCAGGGTCACCCTGATATGAAGGGTACACCGGGTATTGATATGAGCACAGGTTCACTCGGACAGGGTATCTCTGCCGCTTGCGGTATGGCTCTGTGTGCAAAGCTTGACAACAAGGCTTATCGTGTATATACAGTTTTAGGCGATGGCGAGGTTGAAGAAGGTCAGGTTTGGGAGGCTGCAATGTTTGCTGCTCACAACAAGCTTGATAACCTTGTTGTTATCGTTGACCAGAACGGTCTTCAGATTGACGGTACTGTAGCTGAGGTTGCAGGTATTGAGCCACTCGACAAGAAGTTTGAGAGCTTCGGTTTTGAGGTTTTCAAAATTGACGGTCATAATTTTGAAGAAATCGCAGATGCTCTTGCAAAGGCTAAGGAAGTTAAAGAGAAGCCTGTTGCAATTCTTGCTAAGACTGTAAAGGGCAAGGGCGTTTCATTTATGGAAGATCAGGTAGGCTGGCACGGCACTGCTCCTAACAAGGAACAGTATGAGCAGGCAACTGCTGAGCTTCAGGCTGAAATTGACAGATTGGAGGGCAACTGCTGATGGCTGAGTCAAAGAAAATTGCTACAAGAGAAAGTTTCGGTATGGCTCTCTGCGAGCTTGCTAAAACAAATAACGATATCGTTGTTTTTGATGCTGACCTTGCGGCTGCAACAAAGACAAGTATTTTCAAAAAGGAATTTCCTGAGAGATTTTTCGATTGCGGTATTGCCGAGGGCAATATGGTTGGCGTAGCTGCAGGTCTTGCTTCTTGCGGTAAAATCCCTGTTGCGGCTTCTTTTGCTATGTTTGCAACAGGCAGAGCTTTTGAGCAGATCAGAAACTCTGTTGCTTATCCACACCTCAATGTTAAAATCGCAGGTAGCCACGCAGGTATTTCAACAGGCGAAGATGGTGCTACTCACCAGTGTCTTGAGGACATCGGTATTATGCGTACTATTCCGGGTATGGTTGTATTGAACCCTGCTGACCACTACGAGATGATGGCTGCTACAAAGGCTGCAATCGAGTACGATGGTCCTGTATATATCCGTCTCGGCAGACTTGCTATTGACAGCTTCAACGACCCTGAAACATACGAGTTTGAGCTTGGTAAGGGTATCACTCTCAAAGAGGGTAACGACATCGCAGTTATCGCAACAGGTCTTTGCGTAAACGAGGCTTTAAAGGCTTGCAAACAGCTTGAGGAAGAGGGTATCAACGCTCGTCTTATCAACATCCACACAATCAAGCCTATCGACAGAGATATCGTAATCAAGGCTGCTAAGGAAACAGGCAGAATCATCACAATCGAAGAGCATAATGTTATCGGCGGTCTCGGTGATGCTGTTTGTGAGGTAACAAGTGCAGAGTGTCCTGTAAAGGTTACTAAGGTTGGCGTAAATGACAGATTCGGTTACAGCGGTCCTGCTAATGAGCTTCTTGATATCTTCGGTCTCACTGCTCCACACCTTGCAGAGGCTATCAAAAACGCTTACAACGACAAATAATACAGTGTGACACCACTCACAAATCGGGGAGATAGTTTGCTATAACTCAGAATTTATTTTCCCGACAATACAATTTATAAAACAAACGCTTTCCGAAGCACCGAATTTATCGGTTGCACCTCGGAAAGCGTTTTTTACATAACATTATTCCAAATTTTCTTCTAATTCTATTTCGCCGTTTTCTTTTTCAAAATCACGTATACACTGTCGGATTAAATATATAATCTGACCATTTGCAGAGCGACCCTCGTATTTCGCTATATACTTTAATTTACCGTGAAGTTCAGGGTCAACTTCAATACCCAGATGCTTGTTATTTTTATTTCTCATACTATCACCATAAATCTTATTTTAAGTATATTTTAAGATTATCGTATGATATAATGTTATTAGTATACTTAATTTAAGTATACTAATTTTAAAAAAGCGGTGATTTTATGATTTGTACTTTCTTTGGACACAGAGATGTAGTTGAGAACATACAACCTATATTACGTTCTGTATTAAAAGATTTGATCGAACAAAACGGTGTTACAATATTTTATGTTGGTAATCAAGGTAAATATGATTTTTTGGTAAGAGAAACATTAAAAGAATTAAAAATTTAATATCCATTTATCAGCTATTCTGTTGTCTTAGCCTATATGCCATGCGAAAAAGACTTTTGTGCTTGTGATGATAATATTGAAACTATATATCCGGAAGAATTGGCAGGAACACATCCAAAATATGCGATTGCAAAACGCAATAGCTGGATGATTGATAAATCAGATTTTGTTGTTACCTATGTTTCTCATATATCGGGCGGAGCTGCTCAGTTTAAAAGCCTTGCACAAAGAAAAAACAAAAAGATAATTGATATAGCTGAATTTATATAAAAAATCGTAACGCTTGACCAAAATCTAACAAACAGTCTCATTTACTGATAAAACTCCACTATCCGACAAAAAATATATAAGTATAAAATAAACGCTTTCCGAAGCACCGAATTTATCGGTTGCACCTCGGAAAGCGTTTTTTATTGTTAATATAAATTGCAAACCATATTTATATCGTAGGGCGGGGGGCTTGCTCCCGTCCTACGTTATAGCAGAAATGTTAATTATCTGAGCTTACAGCTTCAAATCAGGCATATACTGCTTGATTATTGCAAGCAGACCTACTCTTGGCTTGCCGGGGTCAGGAAGCTGCGGGAAATCGTAAGCCGCATAGTCATTACCCTCGATAATTGCAGGGCCGTTTTCTGAAATGCATACATCCCAACCGCAGTAGTTGAAGTCTTTAACCTCAAGAGCCGCTTTCTTAACAAGCTCCTTAACTTCCTTGCAATAAGGAATTTCAAAGCCCTCAAACTTAACACCTGTCTCAGGGTGACACTCAGCAACATCAAGCTTTGAGGTATGACCCGGACCTGTAACAACACCTTTATCAAGGTCAAAGTGGCAAGCAAAGCCGCCGCTTTCGAGGTTGTCTACAAAATGGCCGTTGTTACCTGTCTTGAAGACCGCATAGAGAATGTGAGCCTCGCCGTTTACAACGAGAGTAACAACTCTGAGGCAGTTAATTGAATGTGGATAAATTTTATTGAGCTGTGGATGCTGGATAACAAGATCCTCAAATACACCGAAGTTGTTTTCCTTATCGGTAACATACTCATACATTTTCTCAAGTGACTCAAATTTTTCACGGTCAAGCTTCTCGATACCCTTGCCGCACTCACCGTGGGCAGGCTTTACGATAAAATAACGCTTTTCGCCCACCATTTTTTTGAAATCGTCAAGGCTCATTTCACTTACTGTGAGAGCTTCTCTGCCGATGTAGTTCTTAAACTTTTTATAGAAAAGGCTCTTATCGTCAAAAATTTCCGAATTACCTTTGCCGTTCTGCATCTCAATGAACTTCTTGTTCTTAAAGCGTGTCATATAAGTTTTACGCTCGTCAGCTTTCATATTATAGTATTCAAAAATCATATAGTCGTTGTAGCCTGCACGATATTTTATAAAGCAACCAACCATATCAAAGAAGATACCAACAGAATTTTTACCTGTCTTTTCGTGAACGTGTGAGATTGCATCTTTGATTTTACCAAAGCTTGCACCGCTTAACACTCTGAAGAAATAAGAAATTTTCATTATTATACCTCGTCTTTAAAATTCTTTAAATTCAATTTATTATAACATAAAAAAAGACCATTTTAAACTGTGTAAATTTACAATCTTCTTGCTTTTTCATTAAGATAATAAGCAATATTGACATTCCTGCTTTTTGAAAACTACGTGATAAACAAGTGAAACTTTATTCTTTAAGGAAAAAATTTCAAAAAATCCCTTGACTTTTACTGACTTTGATATTATATTATAAACATAGCAATTAGCACTCTCGTGTATCGAGTGCTAAATTGTAAAAACAAAGCAATACATCATATGACCGCAAGGTCATACCTCATTAAATATCGTAAACGATGTTTAAAAGCAAAGGGGTGAGTTTATGGAGCTTGCACCACGCAGGCAGAAAATTCTGTCGGCGATTATAGAGAATTTCATTCAGACAGGCGAGCCTGTAGGCTCAAAAACCCTGATTGATGAAACAGGCTTGCAGGTGTCCTCGGCTACTGTGCGAAACGATATGGCTCTGCTCACACAGAAGGGTTATCTTATTCAGCCGCACACCTCAGCAGGACGAATCCCGACACCTATGGGCTACCGCTACTATGTGGATAATCTTATGGAGCTTCAGGAAGTAGGCGACAGGGGAAAGGCTTTTATTGAAGACAGACTTTCACGAAATGCCGAGTCTCCCGAAAACATCTTGCGAAGTGCCTCACAGCTCTTATCGGAGCTTACGGGATACGCCGCAGTAGCTACCACACCAAACGGTGCAGACAGCCGGATACACAAGATAAGCTTTGTGCAGACCGGCTCACACACAGCTATGGCTGTGGTAATTGCCTCAAACGGTATAATAAAAAGTCAGCTTTTCCGCTGTGAGTTTATGCTCAATCCTGAAATCTTAGATGTGTTTGACAAAGCATTAAACGGAATTTTCAGCGGAGTGAAGCTTTCATCAATAAACAAGCCGTTTATACAGACAGCGGCGGCTGGCTTCGGAGAGCTTTCGCTCTTTATGCCTAGTGTGCTGACAGCCATTAAAGACGCCGCAGACAAAGCAATTGAACCTTCGCTTTATATCAGCGGACAGACAAAGGCTTTGTTTATGAACGAAACAGATTTCATAGCCGCAAAAAATCTTATGGAGTTTTTAGGCAACACCAAGGATTTTGCCACCATGCTTGAAAATCTGCCGATAGGCACAAGCGTTAGTATTGCAAATGAAAACAGCCGTTTTGAGCTTGCTCAGTCATCGGTAATTTCATCAAGCTATGAGCTGGAAAACACACCAAGCGGAATGCTTGCAGTAATCGCTCCGATTCGCACTGACTACGCACGGACAATTTCTATTATAGAATGTATATCCGAATGTGTGGGCAGAATAATCGGTGAATTAATAGAAATATAAGTAAAGGTTAAGCATATGAGTTTTTTTAAGAAAGAAAGGAAAGGTAAGAAAATGCCTGAGACAAAAGACGAGAAAATCGAGGAAACAACAGTTTCCGAGGAGACAACAGAAACAGCAGAAAATGTTGAGGTAATCGACGAAAATGCTGAAAAAATCAAAGCACTTGAAGAAGAGCTTGCCGCAAGCAAGGATATGTATTTAAGACTTCGTGCAGAATACGATAACTTCCGCAAGCGTACTGCAAACGAAAAGCTTTCACTTTACGATGACGCAACAGCTAAGGCTGTGGCTGAGCTTCTCCCTGTTGCAGACAGCGTTACAATGGCTCTTGCAAACCTCAAAGACAGCTCACCTGAGATTTTAAAGGGTATCGAGCTTATCTCAAATCAGCTTGCAAAATCATTTGAAAAGCTTAACGTAGAGGCTTTCGGTGCAATCGGTGACACATTCAACCCTGAGCTTCACAACGCTATTTCAAAGGTTGACGACGAAAACCTTGGCGAAAACACTCTTGCTCAGATTTTCCAGATCGGCTACAAGAAGGGTGACAAAATTATCCGTCACGCAATGGTTCAGGTTGCAAACTGCAACTGATAACTTTATATATAAAGAAAATACTAACTAAGAAAAACAATCACATTTGGAGGAATTTACAATGGCAAAGACAATCGGTATAGATTTAGGTACAACAAACTCTTGCGTAGCAGTTATCGAAGGCGGCGAGCCTGTAGTTATTGCTAACGCAGAAGGTGCAAGAACAACACCATCAGTTGTTGCTTTCTCAAAAGACGGCGAAAGAATGGTAGGTCAGGTTGCTAAGCGTCAGGCTATCACAAACCCTGACAGAACAATCGCTTCTATCAAAAGAGAGATGGGTACAAACTACAGAGTAGCTATCGACGACAAAAACTACACACCACAGGAAATTTCTGCTATGATTCTTCAGAAGCTTAAGGCTGATGCAGAAGCATACCTCGGTGAGACAGTTACACAGGCTGTAGTTACAGTTCCTGCATACTTTACAGATGCTCAGCGTCAGGCTACAAAGGACGCAGGCAGAATTGCAGGTCTTGACGTTAAGAGAATCATCAACGAGCCAACTGCTGCGGCTCTTTCATACGGTATCGACAAAGAAAACGACCAGAAGGTTATGGTATACGACCTCGGCGGCGGTACATTCGACGTTTCAATCATCGAAATGGGCGACGGTGTTCAGGAAGTTCTTGCAACAGCAGGTAACAACCGTCTCGGCGGCGACGACTTCGACAAGAGAGTTATCGACTGGATGGTTGCTTCATTCAAGTCAGAAACAGGCATTGACCTTTCATCAGATAAAATGGCTATGCAGAGACTCAAGGAAGCTGCTGAGAAGGCTAAGATTGAGCTTTCAGGTGTAACAACATCTTCAATCAACCTCCCATTCATCACAGCAGATATGACAGGTCCTAAGCACCTTGACCTCACACTCACAAGAGCTAAGTTTGACGAGCTTACAGCAGACCTCGTAGAAGCTACAATGGGTCCTGTTCGTTCAGCTCTCTCTGACTCAGGCTTACAGATCGGCCAGATTGACAAGGTTCTTATGGTTGGTGGTTCTTCAAGAATCCCTGCTGTTCAGGAAGCTGTTAAGAAGCTTATCGGCAAAGACCCATTCAAAGGCATCAACCCTGACGAGTGCGTAGCTATCGGTGCTGCTATTCAGGGCGGTGTACTCGGCGGTGAGGTAGAAGGTCTCCTCCTCCTCGACGTTACTCCACTTTCACTCGGTGTTGAAACAATGGGCGGCATTATGACAAAGATTATCGAGAGAAACACAACTATTCCTACAAAGAAGAGCCAGATTTTCTCAACAGCCGCTGACAACCAGACACAGGTTGAAATCAACGTATTACAGGGTGAGCGTGAATTTGCTAGAGACAACAAACAGCTCGGTCTTTTCGCACTCACAGGTATCGCTCCTGCTATGAGAGGTATCCCACAGATTGAAGTAACATTCGACATCGA
>JAXJTT010000165.1:0-2579 GCA_036309445.1 Ruminococcus sp.
ATTATGCCATACAGGAGAAGGGCCCGCATCTGCGTATCCTATCTTATCGGCGTGAGCGTTATATTTGATTTCACGCTGTCTGTCGGATTCAATCGCGTCAAAATTTGGAGAACTGTCTTCTGCAATTTCCGTGCCACACTCGTAAGCGTCAACGACCTCTGTATTCAACCCATCAAGTACGTCCTGTGGGATATCAGCAGCGGGTTTATTTTCTGCTTCAGCAAGAGTCTCCTCAAGGACATTAACAAAAGAGTCTACGGTTTTCTCCATACCAGGGAATCTCTTCTTAAGAGCCTTAACGCTTTCGTCCTCTTTCTTTAGGAGTTTTGAATTAAGTGAATTGATAAGTTTTGTTTCGTTAACCTGTTTATTTGATACAGGTATTCTTCTTTTAACCATTTAAATTAATATATTAATTTTTATTATTTATGGATTACCACCAATCAGGATAATCCGACGTCTCTGTTTTGGTTGCCGCCTCAACTGTATGACAAGGACAGTCAGGGTCGTGAACTACACCGTTATTATACTCACTGTCGCCAAACAGGATATATTTGTGACCGTCATACTCATACCTGTACACAGTTAAACTTTTGCTCCATCGTTCATTAAAAATGAGGTATACATATTCTTTTGCAGCATCAACGTGTGAAGTTTCATATGTTGTATCTGAACAACAGGCTGCCAACAGTAGGGCTGTAGCAATTATATAAATTACCTTCTTCATATTTCAAATATACAAAATTAAATTAAGAAAAACAATAGCAAAGATTACTTCGCAACGGCCTTATAAGCCGCTGCGAACTTCTTTGTTGCTGAGTGACGGAGCTGACGAACGCGCTCTGAAGTAAGCCCAAGAACTTCTGCAATCTCCTTGTCCTTGTACTCCTTAGCATAGCCGTAGCCAGCAGACATACAAAGGATAGTCTTCTCTCTGTCATTGAGACCTGAGAGTGCTCGTCTTGTGGCAAGCGAAAGAGACTCGTTCTCTACATCCTCCTCAAAACTGTTCTCAGATGCGGTTACCACGGCAAACTCTGAACACTTCTCGTAAGTGAAGTCCTCGTCCTCACCGAAAGATGCATCGATAGACTCAACTCTTACTCCATAGATATCAGACTCAGCAGCCACCTCAATGCCGTACTGCTCAAGGAGAATATCCATAACCTCAGCACCGCTTGGCTTTCTACCGTTCTTGAGGAAGAACTCGTTCTCAATCTTTCTCACCTTAGGCATATAGCGAGTGTTGTTGGTAGTTCTTACAGTCAGGTTCTCCTTAACAAGGAATGCGTTGATAGCACGACGAATGAACCACACTGCGAATGAACAGAAACGAATTCCCTCCTTGTAGTTGAACTTCTCAAACGCCTCGTACATACCGATGGTACCAACATTAACAAGGTCCATAAGAATCTCATTGTTGTCATATCGCTTTGCTACAGCGAAGTTGAAACGCTGATTTCTCATAATAATCTCGTTACGGAGGTCATTCTGAATCTTCTCCTCACGGGCAGTGATAGATGCTTTCTCAGGACAATTATCCATAAACTTAACAGAATTAAGTCTCTCAACAGAATCCTCATACTTAGCGAAAAGGTCCATCTCCTCCTGCTTTGTCATTACAGGGAACTTCTTGATGTCCTTAAGATAAGCCTGAGTTGAATCGTTTCTTACAATGAAATTAGTTGCGTTAGTAATGTTCATAATTTGTGTCTCCTTTTTTAATTTAAATGATTATTTTAGTTTACTTATTATATTACAAATTCTGTGCCAAACTTTATTTACTCAATCAGGAAGTTTAATTATTTCCTTCTTGTACTATATTATACGGATAAATTCAGGAAATGTTTCACTTTATTTTAATTTTTTTTTTCACATAATATGAATATTCGTGTTTTATGGTCCTTTCATATTCTACTTCAATTTTCGTGCCACAAGACTTAGCCCAAGCCCTTGCCTCTTTAACACAACTCCACGGGCAGTCACTAACACTTCTATAACAGAAACCTCCTGAGGTAAAATAATGAATTGTATACCTTTTCTCTGTAGTGAATTTTCGAATCTTTTTCATAATGCGTTTAATTTATTATGTTTTATATAATAGCAATTATCGTGCCAAAGTCAATATATGTGTGGGTAAAATATAAAAAATAACCCCTTACTTCACAGCAAAGGGTTACAAACAAACACACATTATGAACAGGGTTTTGTTTATTTATGAAACGATTCATTGAAAGTAGTCGCCTAAAAACCCCATAAAATAGCGATATAAAACAGAAAGCGAGAAGCAGATTCCATCCATAAAGGATGTTCTGTTGCCACGAGCCGTTTAGAGCCGTACTCTTTCCAAGGCTTTTACTCCGTGGGTCTATAACGAAGACCTTCACGATTAGAACGGACTTACCCAAGGTCATCTTTTTCAGAGTTTCTGTTCACCACATCAGGGTCCCCGATAACTGGGTTTCTTTCCTGAAGAGCCAGGGTCTCATAAGCCATTAATTAGTATTATGAGTTGTTGCTGTACGCTTTCTTCAATATTGTCAAAATGAACTGAAAGAATTCTAATTAAAACGGAAATC
>JAXJTT010000166.1:0-7956 GCA_036309445.1 Ruminococcus sp.
AGTTATAAGTGTATTACCCTCCTCAGCTTTTGAAATATTGCTTGAAATCTCCTGCTTTGCTTCGCTGAGCTTTTCCTCAGCTTCACCGAATTTTTCATCAAGAGCCTTTGAGATTTTCTCGTTCAGAACATCGAGCTTTTCCTGAGAAATTACGACATTTTCTTTTTCGGTAACGATACCCTTAGTGGAAACAGATGCGACACCGTCAATACCCTCAAGTTTGTTCATAAGTTCGTTTTCAACGAAATCAGAAAGCTCAATTGTATCGTGGTCGGCATAGTTTACTGCCACCATGGAAACAGGCATCATATTAGGGTTAATCTTAATAAGATAAGGTGTACCTACACCTTCAGGCCACATATCGGAAATTGTATCAAGACTGCCTCGCATATCTACCGTTGCGGTATCCATATTTGTGCCGTCCTGAAACTCTAAAGTAACAAGAGAATAGTTTTCCGATGATGTTGAAGTTACCGACTTTATACCATCAATAGTTGACATTGATTGCTCAAGCGGTTTTGTTACAACCATTTCAACTGTTTCAGGAGTCTGTCCTCCGTAAGTTGTCAAAATAATTGCGTACGGGAAGTCCATATTCGGCAGAAGGTCCGGAGTCATTTTGAAAATAGAAACGAATCCCAAAACAAGAACCACAACAACTGCAACAAATACGGTCATAGGTTTTTTTACACTTAGTTTTGAAAACATACTTTACCCCTTCTTAATTTATTTCAAGGCACCAGCCTTAATAATCTCAATTTTTCTTGCAAAGCTGTTTTTAATAACATTGCAATCAACTTCCATAACAAACAAGTCAAACATCGCATTTTTAAACAACTGATTAAGAATTTCCAAAAGACATTCAACATCAAATTCAGAAGAAAAAGCAAGCACGGACCTGTCAACATAATTAAAAATATTCTCTCTGACAATCGGAGGTTTAATTCTGTTGTGAATATACTCAGATACAAGGTCATCATTTGTCTTGAGACTTGAAAGCAAGTTTTTAATTATGGCTTTCTTCTCTTTGTTGGCTGAAATATCTGCGGTAAGGTCAAAGAACTTTATATACATCAGAAATATGTCACCGTCAGACTCATTAAGAATAATTTTTCCTTTGTCATAAAAATTCTTGAAAAGTGTTTTTGCAATAACCTCTATAAGGTCTACTTTGTCATCAAAATACTGATAAAAGCTACCTCTTGAAATCTCTGCTTTCTGTATTATTTTGTTTATGGAAACCTTATCTGTCGGATGCTCCGTAAACTCTTCGATAACAGCATTTATGATTCGCTCACGTTTTTCTTCAGATAAATTATTAAAAGTATTTTTTATCATTCAAGCACCTCGTTATGAGAAGTCAAAAAAATCGACTTATAAAAGTTTAACATTGTAAAAAATCCCTGTCAATAAGCTGTATGTGAATTATTCAGCAAAAAACAAAAGGTTTAACAAACAGCTAAAATCATCAGGTTTCAAGATAAGTTTTTGGTTATTTTACTATATCTGAAATCTGTGCATTACTTAATCTGATCAGGTCCTGAGGCTTTAAATCAATCTGATAGCCTATCTTTCCTGCACTTACAATAATATTATCATTATCAAGACAAGATGAATGAAAAGTTGTTCTGTATTGTTTTTTCATACCAAGCGGTGAACATCCTCCTCTAACATAACCTGTAATTTTCATTATATCTTTTACGGCTATCATCTCAACGGACTTTTCTCCGACGCTTTTTGCCGCCTTTTTAAGGTCAAGCTCCTTTGCAACAGGCACTACAAAAACAAAATAAGCTCCGCTGTTTCCCTTTGTTACAAGGGTTTTGAATACGCACTCCGGATTTTGTCCTAGAAGATTAGCTACGGTTACACCATCAACAGCTTCTTTTCCGTGCGGATATTCGTGTGCAATATAGCTTACCTTTTCTTTTTCTAAAATTCTCATTACATTTGTTTTAAACTCAGCCATATTCGCTCCTTTCAGCATAAGCAGTCACAAATAAACATATAAATCCAAAATCAAATTGACATTGTATCTGCTAAAAGCAGATAGTTGGAGATAAAACTTCGCTTATATACCGACCGTAGTGTAATACAGAAATTCTCTATTAATCAAAAAAAGACCTTTATTGTAAAAACCCACTATGGGTATTCCACAATAAAAGTCTTGTTCTTTAAGATACAACCGATACCGTCCTGCGGTATGTACTGACGATTGGTATCACAGATTATCTGCGAACTACTCCCTTTTAGCAATTTTATTTTACCAAAATGTGGGTGCATTGTCAACACACAAATTTTTAAATAAAATTCGTATTTAGAATTAATAATGTTCTTTTAATCCTATTTTTGTTTTTACAATGTATTAAAATTGATTTTTACAGGAAATAAAAACAAAACACAAAACCACATTAATGAAAATATTGTTGTTTTATACAATACATTTGTTTATTATTGTCTTATATTTTTTTAATTTCATATTTTAAAACGAAATCTATTGACTTATTGGTAATACTGATGTAAAATATAAAATATAGATAGGTAGAAAAGAGCAGTTTTATAAACATCTCTTTTATTTTTTATCACTGATGCACAAGTCGTTGACTTTTTAGTATAACGATTTAAATATTATCACAGCACAACACATAGTTTTTGCTGTAAATTTACTTAAGAAAGGGAAATGCAAAATGTTAACAAGAAGCGAAGAGGAGATTATGTATTTATTATGGGATGTAGGCGAACCACTTACAAGCTCAGAAATCGTAAAAATGTCAGAGAACAGATCATGGAAAAAAAGCTATATCAATCTTCTTGTAAATTCACTTCTCAACAAGGGTATGATCAAAGTTGTTGGTGTAAAGCAGATGACTAAGAACTATGCCCGTACTTTTGAACCAACAATGACAAGAAACGCTTTTTCTATCAAGCAGATTACTGAAAAAGAAGGTTTCAATGAAGACAGTATTCCTGCACTTTTCTCAGAGCTTATCCAGAATACAACAAACAAGGATATTCTTGGCGAGCTTGAGTCACTTCTTAAACAGCGTATTTCAGAAATCGGATGATAATAACTCTATACTCTATTTTAATGGCAATCATTGCAAATAGTTTAGTAGTTGTTCTGATTTATTTTTTACGTAAAAGTAAGTTTTTTATTCATTTTTTTGATGTAACAGCTATGTCTGCACTGTATGTACTTAGCTTTCTTCGTATGGCAATACCTGTTGAATTTCCTGCATCACAGGTAATAATCAGCGACAAGGTAGTGTTGCCTGCTGTGTTAGATTTTGTTACAAATGATTTCAATTCAGCCAAACTTGATGTTTTAGTTGCTGTATTACTCACCATTTGGGCAGGCGGTTTTCTGGTACTTGGCTACTTAAGATTCAGCAGATACTTAAAAACTGCAAAAAAGTTTTCTAAATTTGAAAACTTCTGTCCTCAGGTTTTTCAGACTAAAGTTGATGAGATTTCAAAAATTACAGGTATTAAAAAAACCGTTAAGGTTGTTATGACAGAAAAGATAACTTCTCCGATGACCTACGGATTTTTTAAACCTGTAATACTTCTGCCTTCCAGAGACTACACAAAAAATGAGCTTGACTTTATACTCAGACATGAGTGCAGTCATATAAAAAATAAAGACATATGGGTTAAGTTACTTATAGAAATTTATTGCTGTGTATACTGGTGGAATCCACTCTCTTTTCTCTTAAAAAAGGATCTTGATTTTTGCCTTGAACTACAATGTGACAGACAAGTTATTAAAGACCTTAATGAAAATGAGCGTATAGATTACAGCAGAGTTTTGCTTGATTCTCTCAAAGAAAGATCTTGTGAGAAATACCCGTTTTTAATCGGCACTGAGTTTTCAAAAAAGCAGGATGATAAGAGAATTATACAACGATTCAAAACTATCTTACGATCAGACAAGGAAATTGCCTGTGATAAAAAACACTCTGTTCTTTTCGGAACAATCGCAAGTATTCTTGTTGTCTCAATCATCAGTTTGTCGTATGTTTTCATATGGCAACCACATTATGATTTACAACCCGAAGATTTATGTCATAATGACGAACTTCCCGGTGAAGCTACGCTTATTGATAACTCTAATTCTTATATTTACCATAATGAAAACGGGCAATATTTTCTGCATATCATTAATGAAGATAATGGTCTGAATATTCCAGTATCAAAAGAGGATATTGAAGCAGGCTTGTATGATGGGTATACATTTAAATAAAGCTGCCAAGCTCTTTTTCATCAAACAAATAATTACAACCTATAAACTGTATTGTCATTATCTGAAACATAACAGAATGTTCTGAAAACACACAAAATAAACGCTCCCGAAACACATAGTTTGGGAGCGTTTTAGTTTTAGCATTATTTATTTTTTATTAGTTTCTTCTTTCTGGAATCTTGCAAAAATTGCAATTGTAGTGATAAATGATGTGAGTATGTATAAAAGTATTGAAAGTACCGCACCAAGACTGAGTGCCGCACCTGCAATAATCAGGATTGAAATTACGCCTAAAGCACAACAAGCCAACGAAACTAAATTTTTAAGATTTTTCTCCTTATCAAGAGCACAGAAGAAAAAGCCAACTATCGGTATAATCAATACAATCGGAGTATACAATACATAATGTATAAAACTATCGTCTGCAGCAGTTGCTCCTATATAAGAGATAAGCTCAAAAATTGAATATGAGTACATTCTTCCCTGTGAATCTGCTCCCTGTATGAAAGGAAAGGTACAAAGAACAATCTGAAGGAGATAAAAAAAGCACTGTGTTAATCTTAATCTTTTTCTGTTTTTATTTTCGGGTATCTTTGACATCTGAATCCTCCGTATTTTTTTACTTTTCTGTATTATATCACAAATACTTTACTTGCACAATATGTTTTTTTATGCTATAATCAACACAATACGGAAATTTCACTTATCAAAATAAATATTTTTGTATAATATTCACATTTTTGAACATTTTCGTATTTTTGTATATCCCATTACTGAAAGGAAATTATTATGAGCTACATCAACGAATCTGTAATCTACAACATCTATCCCCTCGGCTTTTGCGGAGCCCCGAAACAAAACGACGGCAATCTGGTTTACAGACTCGACAAGATTTATGATTGGATAGAGCATTTCAAAAAAATGAGCATAAACTGCATAGTTTTTAACCCTCTGTTTGAAAGCAGCTTTCACGGCTACGACACAATCGACTACAAAAAGGTTGACTGCCGTCTGGGCGATAATGAGTCATTTAGGAAAATTTGCAATACACTTCATAAAAACGGCATTAAGATTATTCTTGACGGTGTTTTCAACCACGTCGGCAGAGATTTCTTTGCGTTTAAAGATGTTCAGAAAAATCTCTGGAATTCTCCGTATTGCGGATGGTTTAAAAACATTAACTTCAACAATCACAGCCCTAAAGGTGACCCGTTTTCATATGAAGGCTGGGCAGGTCACTACGACCTTGTAAAGCTTAATCTTCAGAACAATGATGTTGTGAATTATCTGCTGAGTGCAGCAGAATTCTGGATTGATGAGTTTGATATTGACGGTCTGCGACTTGATGCCGCTGATTGTGTTGATGTTGAATTTTTCAAAAAGCTCAGAAACACCTGCAAATCAAAAAAGCCTGATTTCTGGCTTTATGGTGAGCTTACACACGGAGACTACAATCATTGGGCTAATAATGATACTCTTGATTCAGCCACAAACTACGAGTGCTACAAGGGTATTTACTCAAGCCACAACGACCACAATTATTTTGAAATCGCTCATTCTTTGAACAGACAGTTTGGTAACGGCGGTATTTACAAAAATATTTACACATATAATTTCGTTGATAACCACGATGTAAACAGAATTGCAAGCACCTTGAAAGACAAAAAACACCTGAAGAATGTTTATACTCTTATGTATACAATGTCAGGTGTGCCATCAATCTACTACGGAAGTGAGTTCGGAATTGAAGGCACAAGAACACGATACAGCGACTACGAGCTTCGTCCATGCCTTGACCTTGACAGTATTCCAAATCCGAATATGGAGCTTCTGGAGCATATTATCAAGCTTGGTAAGGTAAGACTTGCTGTTGACGCCTTGAAATACGGCGATTTTGAAAACGTAAATATTCAGAATGAAAAGCTAGTATATAAGAGAAAAACTGCTAATCAAACAGTTTTTGTGGCTTTTAACCTCACAAATCACGATGATTACGTTGATTTTAACACAGGTTGTAACGCAAAACTTACTGACGTGCTTAATGATAATGAGGTTATTGATGTAAACGGATACTACAAACTCAGTATGAAGCCGTATTCATCAAGAATATTAGTTGTAAATGACGGTAACTTTAAAGTAGATTTCAGTGAAAACAAGAATGAAGTTATTATAGACAAAACCGAAAGCACTCCTGCCCCATCACCTGTTTGCAAATCTGAAGAAAAGTTTGATACAGAAGTTAAGATTGGCAAATACAGACATTTCAAAGGAAATGAATACGAAGTGACAGGCTTTGCAAAGCACAGCGAAACAGGCGAAAAGCTTGTTATTTACAAAGCTCTCTATGGTGATAATGAAGTCTGGGCAAGACCGTATGATATGTTCCTTGAGATTGTGGAACACGAAGGCAGAAAGGTTCAGCGATTCACTAAAATATAAAACTGTTAAGTATATTAAACAACGGAGGTGCTGTATATGAAAATCCAATTTATCGGTGCTACTCACGAAGTTACGGGAAGCTGTACTTTGCTTGAGTTAAACAACAGATACTATCTTGTAGACTGCGGTATGGAGCAAGGCAGAGATGTTTTTCAGAATATCCCTTTGCCTGTTTCTGCATCTGACATTGAAGCTGTTTTTCTGACTCATGCTCACATTGACCACTCAGGTATGCTTCCGAAGCTATATAAAGACGGCTTTAAGGGTACAATTTACGCAACTGATGTTACCTGTGATTTATGTAATATTATGCTGAGGGATTCTGCTCACATTCAGGAATCCGAAGCACAATGGCGTACTAAAAAGGCTTTACGTGCAGGCAGAGAAGCAGTATCTCCCGTTTATGACACAAACGACGCTCTGGGGGCAATTTCATTGTTCCGCCCATGCCCTTATGGAGAAATCATCACCGCTGCCGAAGGCATTGAGCTGAGATTTACTGATATCGGTCATCTTCTCGGCTCAGCATGCATTGAAGTCTGGCTTACTGAAGGTAATACAAACAAAAAAATTGTCTTCAGCGGTGATGTGGGCAACACAAATCAGGCTATTATAAATGACCCGAAAACCGTTGAAGAAACCGACTATCTTGTAATTGAGTCAACCTACGGCAACCGCCTGCACGAAAAATCCAGAAGAGATGTTGTAGCTGAGCTTGCAGGATATATCCAGCAAGCTATGGATAAAGGCGGAAATGTTGTTATCCCCTCGTTTGCAGTGGGACGTACTCAGGAATTGTTGTATGCAATCCGTGAAATCAAGCAAAACGGTCTTGTAACAGGTCATGACCACTTCCCTGTTTATGTTGACAGCCCTCTCGCACTTGAAGCTACATCGATATTTATGCAATGTAATCCCGTTTGCTTTGATGAAAACACCTATAATCTGATTAAGTCGGGTATAAATCCTATTTGGTTTGATGACATATGTATTTCGATGACATCTGACGAATCAAAACAGATAAATATTAACGAACATCCGAAGGTTATTTTATCAGCCAGCGGTATGTGTGAAGCAGGCAGAATCCGTCACCACCTCAAACACAATCTATGGAGAGAAAACAATATCATTCTCTTTGTCGGTTATCAGGCTGAGGGTTCACTGGGCAGAAAACTTTTGAACGGAGAAAAAACTGTTAAGATTTTCGGTGAAGAAATTGCTGTTAATGCTCAGATTTGTTCACTTCACGGCACAAGCGGTCACGCTGACCGTGA
>JAXJTT010000167.1:0-4542 GCA_036309445.1 Ruminococcus sp.
AAACGTATGCAGGCAAAAGCGAGAGAAATCAAGCGTGCTTGTGACGAAGAGAAAAAGCAGGCTGAGAAAAAAGCCAAAGAGAAAATCTCAAAAGCAATGGGAGAAAAGAGACTTCTCAAAAATAACACAGCCCTGTTTGCGGCTGATTACGTAAATGGTATGGCGGGTATGATGGGTCTTCTTGCAGAAAGCCTTGCAAAACAGGGTACAACAGACCTTGCAAATCAGTTGCAGGCAAGAGCGACAACTGTCAGAGCATTGATGATTGCCCCTAATCGAAAAGGATTGACCCTTACAAAATATACCCCTACAAATACTAAGCTTGTTTCACTTTACAAAGGCGAAACAAAATTTACAGCAACAGTAGGAACGGTAGCTTCTGAACTTAAGGGATTCAGAAAAACTCCCGTTTATATCACTTTTTCAGGTATGCAGAAATCAGCAGCCGACGAGTTTGCTGTTAAATTAAGACATTTGCTTGACTGCGAAGTAAAGGTTGCTCAGAACAAGAGCATCGCATCAAACGGCTTGATCGGGGTTTATTTCTGTGGCGAATAATTGAAGGAATGTTCTATGGATAACGATAAAACAATGAAGCGAAAGTCAATCGGTATGATTGTCAAAAATTTAATACTTTTGCTTTCGGTTGCCATTACAGGCGTTATCGGTGCATGGTCGTGGTTTTCAAATAATACTACAGCTTCGGCTAAAGGCATTTCCGTTTCGTGCGAAGCACCCGACGGCATAGAAATTGCAGTTGTTGAGCATGGGGCTCCCGCACCTGCGGATGAAGAGTATTCCACAAGAGTAACTCTTGATGAGACCAGTTTTCTTGCAAAGCTTGTTTTATCAGAAATAACAGGTGACGGAATTGCTTTTTACAGCCCTACTTTAACCCAGATGAATGGAGTGGCAACTCCTTCTCCAAGCACAAATTGGGAAAAAGCAGTTGCAGGAACTGATTATGTGTGTTTTGATTTATACATCAGAACGAAAAAACCTAAGAAAGTTTACCTTGCCTCTGAGTCAAGTGTCCTGCCGATAGCTTCCAGACTGACATGGGATGGCGGAACAAATACTCAGACACAGGACAATGCGAGTACATATGGATATTTTTCAAAGGACTCCATTATTGGTGCAACCAGAGTTTCAATTTTAGGATATGATAAGGATAAAAAGTTCACAAAAAAACTTTTGTGGATTCCAAGACCGGATATTTGTCTTCAGCAGAATTTAAATTCTTATTCTCTGTCAACAAAACTTAGCGACAATATATATGAAACATACACACATATGTACTGGAATAGTGAGCAAGTCAGAGCAGAAGATGAAACTGCTATTGCATCTTATTATAATTCGAAAACTGATACCACAACACTTAATAAAAATGTAGAAATTGCAGATTTTGATGTGGAAAGTGATGGTGCTGTTACTTACAACGAAGAAACAGGATATTATTATACTAATGTGGTGTATAATACTTGGATTGAGGGCGAAGATAAAGAAGCACGACTTGCCCTTTCAGGAGGAAAGTTTAAAATTAATTTACAACTTACAGCTGATATAAAACAAACATAAAACAAGGTGGTGAAATATATGAAGTTGAAAAAAATTGGAGTGTTGTTAAACAAAATTCCGAGAGGAAAATTAGCAAACAACAAAATACTCACTTCATATATTTCTCTTTTTTTAGCTTTTGTGGTATTGGGTGTATCTACTCTTTCGTGGTTTACAACAAAAGAAGATGCGACTATAGATGCCGGAGCCATAACGATGGTTGCATCAGCAGGTATGCGAGTGAACAACGGTGAGGATTTGTCTGGTATAGTAAGACTTGCTGAGAATGTTACTCTTGGTGAAGCATCAAGCGTTGACGGAAGAAATATGTTTTTTCCAACAACAGGCACATTTACTTCAAAAACATCTGAGATGGTTTTCAGGGAAGGTAATGCAGGCGACAGAAATGTAAACTATTTTTACAAAGATTTTTCGCTTAAATCCGACTCCGGTGAAACAGATGTATATGTTAAGTCTTATAAGGTTACTGTAGGCAATACTACCTACGATTCAGGAACCGCCCACGAAAACAGCGGTGAAATTTGTCCGTTAAGAATTGCGTTTATTACTGATAGTGTAAAGGAACCTGTGCTTATCGACCCTACGGGCAGATTTGCTGAATACGTACATACATATGATGCGGTTGATTCAATTGACAGTAATGGCAAAGCAGTTACAAAACAGTCTGTGCCATCTGCTTTTATGCAGTATTATTTTGCAGCAAGCAGGCCTATATTTACAATCAAAGAGCACGAAGAACTTGATGTAACTATGGTTATGTGGCTTGAAGGTACAGGCGAGAATTGTGATAAATATGTCGGACAAAAAGTCAGTGTTGATATAGTTTTTGAAAGTAACTGGGATTATATGGACGTTATCGAGTTTTACGATAACACAGAGGGTGACAAGGACACAAGCGTAAAGCATTGGGTGAATAATGACAGCTGCCTTGTTACTATGACATATTATGATACAAAAACAGATACGCTCAAAACAGTAATGATGACAAAGTCTGCTAATTATGATAAGGATTATATATGGAGAGCCGCAATACCTCAGGGTATTACGACAAATATTACCTTCAACAGATATAATCCTAAATCTGATCAGGTATGGAACGCCTGGTATACACAAAAGAATGTAAATAGTTTATATTCAGACCAGATGGAGTTTGATCCTCCTTTACAGGAATCAAGAATTGTTGAAGAAAACGGCAAGACATACAGATGCTTCCGATATGAGGCTCTTAAGGGTAATGGTTATGAAACAACTGAAAGCAAGAGACCTTATCCTTGTAAAGGTTACTGGAGAGTAGTCGATAACACTCCTGCGGTTGATAACACTGTAACAGAAGAAACAAAGACATCTGCATGGTCATTGGCAGGTACATTTAATAGTTGGAACACTACCGGTGGTGCGGCGTTTAAACGTACTGCTACTGATGGTGTATATACTTTTGAAACTACTCTTCTTGCCGGTACTTATGAATTCAAGGTGCATCAGCTTAGTGCTAATGAAGATGAAACTTGGTATGATAAAAGTGGCTTTACTATCAGTGATGAAGCAAGCGATATTAGCCTCTTGAATGATAGTGGCGATAATATGAAATTGATAGCTTCAGGTGGTACATACACATTTACGCTAACTGTTATCGGAGGAAACGTAACATTGTCTGTTGATGCTGAGTTGGAGATTGAAGAAGACGATGACACAACAGTAACTGATATTGCGATAAATACATCTGTGGTTGATAATACAACTGATAGTTGGGTTTATAAAGAGGTTGCTGAAAAATCGGGTACTTTCTACATCGTATTTTCTAATGGCTCAAGTATTGCTCTGCCTAGGAACGGATACGGTAAATTTGAAAAAAATAATATCGCTGTTTCTTCTGATTTGAAGATAAAGGGATTTGTTCTGAAAAATGCGGCAGATAGTGTAATACAAACATTCTATTATGCTGATGAATCACAATATCAGCCTATTCAGAATGGATATGGTTACAACTATAAAATAAATTCAAACGACGAATTAGAAAAAATATAATAAAAGGAGGTGTCACAATGGATTTGCAAAATGAAAAAAATTTCAACTATAAAAAAATGAATAAAAAAAATCTTTTGATATCTGTTGTGGCACTAATTGAAGTTATATTGTTGTTGATAGTTTCAACCTATTCATGGATAGAGAAAACTTCGTCGTTGCAAATTTTGGGTGAGGGCGATATCGACAACAATACATACTCAATAGCAGAGATGTATACTGCGAATACAAATTATAAAGATAAGACTATTTCTCTTGATAAGTATTTCCGTGCATCGGGTAATGTTCATCTTGCTCCTGCAAAAAGTACTGATGGAGTGAATTTCCAATTCAAGAAGCTTAAGAGTGGCACGTCCACGACTGAGTATAGAAACGGAAATATAAACGACAAAAATGTGAATTACATCAGCTTTTCTTTCAAAGTAAAAGCGATGGAAAAGGATACTGAGTTTTATTTTGAAAATATTCCGACAATAAAAGTCGGAGGTAAGGCAATAAGTGCAAGCGAAAATAATAATTCTGTTCGATTTGCAATAACTGCAGGTGGTACTACTGCAATTTATTCAAATTCAAACAGCAGTAATCCGACAATTCACTCGTTTAGTGAGTATACATATAAAACTGACAGTACAGCCAAGCCTTTGTTTTTGGTAAAAAAAGATGCTGTTGATATTGTTACTATTTCGATGTGGCTTGACGAATCTGCAACGAATTATGCAAACAATCCAGTCGAAGTGACAGGATTTAAAATTTTAGCTAAAGAAAAGCAAGGATTTAAAATCAATGCAGCCTATGCTAAGGATTGCAACAATACAATGGGCGAAATTTCTGTGACAAATGTGATAAGTGATGAAACAAAAACGACTGCTACACTGGTGGCCACAGAAAAAGAAGCATATCGCTTTGTTGGTTGGTATAAAAACAAGGATTGTACAGGTGATG
>JAXJTT010000168.1:0-14274 GCA_036309445.1 Ruminococcus sp.
CAAGTGCCTTAAGAACAATCTTAGCACCTGTCTTTGCGTCACCGTCGAGTGTATCAACAAAAGCTGCAACAGCAGGGATTGCGTTCATACAAGCGATACCACCGCCTGCAACAATACCCTCTTCAACAGCAGCCTTTGTAGCTGCAAGAGCATCTTCAATTCTGAGTTTCTTCTCTTTCATCTCGATTTCTGTAGCCGCACCAACCTTGATTACTGCAACACCGCCTGCGAGCTTTGCAAGACGCTCCTGAAGCTTCTCACGGTCGAAGTCAGATGTAGTTGTTTCAATCTGCTGTCTGATCTGTGCAACTCTGCCCTTGATAGCATCCTTGTCACCTGCACCATCAACGATGATTGTGTTTTCTTTCTCAACCTTAACCTGACGAGCTGTACCGAGCTGGTCGATTGTTGTTTCTTTAAGCTCAAGACCGAGGTCTGATGTAATTACTGTACCGCCTGTGAGTGTTGCGATATCCTGAAGCATCTCTTTTCTTCTGTCGCCAAAGCCAGGAGCTTTAACAGCAACACAAGTAAATGTACCTCTGAGTTTGTTGAGTACGAGAGTTGTAAGAGCCTCGCCCTCTACATCTTCAGCAATAATGAGGAGCTTTCTGCCTGACTGAACAATCTGCTCAAGAATAGGGAGAATTTCCTGTGTATTTGAAATCTTCTTATCTGTGATGAGGATAAATGGGTTGTCAAGCTCTGCAACCATCTTATCTGTATCTGTTACCATATATGGAGCGATGTAGCCTCTGTCAAACATCATACCCTCTACAACTTCGCTGTAGGTTTCTGCTGTCTTTGACTCCTCTACTGTGATTACACCATCTGTTGTAACCTTTTCCATAGCCTCTGCAATAAGTCTGCCGATGAACTCATCCTGTGATGAAACTGTTGCAACTCTTGCGATATCTTCTGAGCCCTTAACCTGCTGGCTGTTGTCTGAAACTGCCTTAACTGCAACATTGATAGCCTCAGCAATACCCTTCTTGAGTACCATTGGGTTAGCACCAGCTGTTACGTTCTTCATACCTTCTCTGATAAGAGCCTGAGCAAGAAGTGTAGCAGTTGTTGTGCCGTCACCTGCAACGTCGTTTGTCTTGATTGAAACTTCTTTTACAAGCTGAGCACCCATATTCTCAAATGGATCATCAAGCTCGATTTCCTTTGCGATTGTAACACCATCGTTTGTGATGAGTGGAGCACCATACTTCTTATCAAGAACTACGTTTCTGCCCTTAGGGCCAAGTGTAATTTTTACTGTATCAGCAAGCTGATCAATACCTTTCATAAGTGCCTTGCGAGCATCCTCGCCGTAAGCAATCTGTTTTGCCATTGTAATTACCTCCGTATATATAATGAAAATTATTCTACTGTTGCAAGAATGTCTGACTGACGAACGATTGTGTACTCTTCGCCATCGATCTTAACCTCTGTACCAGCGTACTTGCTTGCGATTACCTTATCGCCAACCTTTACGTACATCTCAACTTCGTTTCCGTCAACAATACCACCGGGACCAACTGCAACAACTCTTGCAAACTGTGGCTTCTCCTGTGCTGCTGATGAAAGGATGATACCGCTTTTTGTTTTTTCCTCTGCTTCCTCTACCTTAAGAACAACTCTGTCGAGTAATGGTTTGATACTCATAATATAATAGCCTCCTGTTAAAAAGATTAATTTTTCAAGTTTAGCACTCTCGTTGTTTGAGTGCTAATTATATTTTATACTATTTCCTAAAAATGTCAAGAGAAATTTGACTAATTTTGACCTTGAATCAATGTATACTGAAATTTTTATGTTTACACAGATGTAGAATCAGTAATTACCGCATTAAAAACTTATTCTCTAAATCTGTTTTTATGACTATAAAGCTTCTTTTCATCGGGGAAATTTACCTCGTATCCATTTTTGAGCATAAGATATGCCATCATTTTTATGCCCTCGGCAATAGTTTTCTTCGACTCATCATCAACCTTATCGAGTGCCTTAATCATAGATGGAATATTCATCACCCCTGCCCTACGGACATCACCGAATGTAAATTTACCGTCTGATGTAACTACATCAAACAAAGCCTCTGCAATAAGCTCTTTTTGTTCAACACTAAGACCAGCAAGAAATTCTTTCATAGTCTTATCTGCAAAACGTATGCTCTTTGTATCGTAATCTAAAGTTTCAAAACTACCACCCATAACAGCCCAGTAAAAAGCATCATGCTGCCAGAATGATTTTTTTCTGCTTTTAACCACAATATAGTTTTCTTCTTTATCAAAAAGCATACCTACAAACGATTCTTGCGGAATAATCTTTAAAACTCTGTTATTTATTGCTTTAAATCCTTCTGTTTCAAAAAATTCTTCATTGAACCCCGGACCATCGTTGCTGTAAACTTTAATTATCCTGTCTTGTATACTTTTTTCACACTTAGCAGCTGCATAAACCGCCATATTTCCGCCTTTGGAATGACCTCCAAGGTAAATTTTCTGAGTCGGATAATACTTTCTGATAACTCGGTTGAAATATTCCAGTGCCATTGATTGCGACGGAATAACATCCTGAACAGTCAGCATCAGGTCTTCTTTCCAGCCGTTAAAAGTATAGTCAGTACCTCTGAAACAAACAAAAATACTGTCAGGTGAATACTCAAATACACAAGCACAAAATTGTGTTGGGTTTTCAACGTCGTTAAACTCTTTATAATGAGCAATCTTTACTGTGCGAAAACGCTCACTTCGTACAGCAGTTTTAAGCAACTCAATTACTTCTTTAGCAAAATACTTAAAATTCCTGATATATGCTTTATCTCTTTGCTCAAGTAAATACAATCTTGTAGCGTTGAATATGGTATTACCTTTATCTTCAGCTATACCACTCAAATCAAGATACACAAGCTCCGAAAAAATAAGGCTGTCTACCTCGTTAAGCCCTACCTGCTCAAACGGAATATCGCCTCTCCACTTTATATAATCAACAATATTATACATTTTAATCGCCTCATTATATAATGAATTAAATATATATGTTTGTTATTTATCCGTTATCTTATATTATAACACACCAAAATTTTGGTTTCAATAACCTGCACTTCATAATCAGGTAAACTTCACCATACATTCACATTATTTCTCTCTTTTATTATAGCACAAAAAATTCACAGGCTGTATTTTTACAAAACAGCCTGCTCTCCTATTATTATACAAATTTGTTAAGCTCTTCATTATATTCGTAATCAATAGTTGCAAGCTTCGATTTTATGCTTTCTGCATCAACACAAAGACTGTTACACATCTCATCAAGTGACGGATAAGAGTCACGAAGCTGTGTATTTACATATGAAAGTAAAATCATCGGGTCATTTGGTAATGTCATAATATTTCCTCATTTCGTTTGTTTTCCCTATACTATTATATATACTGAAAAATAAAAGTCAACTAAAGCGATATAGATTTAATACGGAAAAATTTTTTAAAAAAATTTAAAACTCTTGCAACAATTAATGGAAAATAATACACTTATATTATGAAAACCGGTTTAATGAGGAGGTCAGGATATGCAGGAAGATTTTAAAGCCCTTGTAAAAGCGGCTAAGAAAGGCGATCGCCACAGTTTTGCTGTTTTATATTCTAGTATTTATAAGGATTTATACAGGTACGCTCTTTTTACTTTAAGAAGCGTGCAAGATGCCGAAGACTGCGTGAGTGAAGCGGTTATTGATGCTTACCGCACAATCGGAAATTTAAAAAGTGAAGAAGCCTTTAAGGTGTGGTTTTTCAAAATCTTGGCGGCAAAGTGTAAGAAAAAAATCAAGGAATACTACGACATTCCATATCAGGAAGTCAATTATTTCGGCGATTTTTCTTCGCTGGATTCAAGTATTGATTTGAAAAAAGCATTTTTCACACTTTCTAGCGAAGACAGAATGATAATTTCTCTCACGCTTTTCGGAGGATACAGCTCAAAAGAAATTTCTAAAATACTTAAAATGAACAGCAACACTGTGCGTTCAAGATATTCAAGAGCATTAGAAAAGCTAAAAAGTATGGTAGGCTAAGGAGGTTTACTATGAATAACAATGAAATTTTAAACAACATTTATAATGATTCAGAAAGAATTGAACCAACTGCAAGACTCAATCCCGAGTCAATTGAAAACTCTCTTAAGGGAGTAAAAAGAAAAAGCAAAAAAGGCGTTGTAGGCTCATGCGTTACACTTGGTCTTGCTTGTGTATGCACAGGTGCAATTGTTCTTTCACAGGTGGCAAACCCTGCTGCAGCATCTTACGATGATATTTACAAAAAGGTTGAAGTTATCAAAAAAGAAAACGAGACCACTTTGCTTGACAAATTCAGTGGTATACTTAACGGTTATTCCGATGATAAGTACGCATATTTTGATATCGAAGAAAGTTTTGACAGTGTTCAGACTAACTCTGCAACAGATTCTCTTACTATGGGTACAGCTGATAAACATTCTACCACAAATGTGCAGGTTGAAGGTGTTGATGAAGCTGATGTTGTAAAAACAGATGGTAAGTATATTTTCTCAGTATCAGATAACGAGATTTTTATTGTTGATTCAAATAACGGTGATCCACAGCTTATAACCTCCATTGAGATTGAATATACAGTTAATGATATTTACATCGGAGCAAACAAACTTGTTGTTGTTGCAGAAGCAAATTCAAATACTGAACATTATTATGAAGATGTCGCATACTATACAGGTTTAAACATTGACACTGATACAGTATTATTAATATATAATCTCACAGATATTGCAAACCCTGAAAAAGTGTCTGAGCTTACCCAGTCAGGAAATTGTATTTCTACAAGAAAAATCGGTGATGTTGTTTATCTTACCACAACATATTACGTATATGATTACGAAAGTATCAAAAAAGAAAAGCCAGAAACATACTGCCCTGTTTACAGCGAGAACGGTACAAAAGAATGTATGCCTGCAGACAGCATTATAACTTGCGGAGAGATAGCGTCAATTGAGTATCTTACTGTTGCTTCAGTTGATTTGAATAAGCCTGAGGAATTTGCAGATATGTGTTCTGTGCTTGGCGGAGGCAGTGACATTTACGCTTCTCATAATAATATTTACGTAACTTCATATTGTCAGATTGATTCACAGAGTGGAACAGAAATTATCAGACTTTCTATTGACGGAACAGAAATAGAAGAAAATGGTTCTCTTAGTGTTAAAGGTCATATTCTCAACCAGTTTTCTATGGACGAACACGATGGATATTTCAGAATCGTGACTGAGTTTTTCCCTACATTTGTTACCAACGATTCTGCATCAGTTGATCTTAATGAGTCATCAACTACACTTTATGTTTATGACAAAAATCTTGAATTAGTAGGTCAAACTGACGCTGTCGGTCAGGGTGAAGATGTAAAATCCGTAAGATTTGACGGCGATATAGCTTATTTTGTAACATTTATTCAGACAGACCCAGTCTTTGCTGTTGATCTTTCAGACCCGACTAATCCAAAAGTTCTTTCCGAGTTAAAAATCCCCGGATTCTCAGAATATCTCCACGTTATGTCAGAAGATTTACTCTTAGGTTTTGGCAGAGAAGCTGACCCAATGACAGGAAGATCAGAAGGACTTAAACTCTCTATGTTTGATATTTCAGATAAAACAAATGTTACTGAAAAAACTACACTTGTTTTCACTGCAGCTCCTACTTATTCTGAAGCTGAACACAACCACAAAGCTGTTTACATCGACTTAGAGAACAAAATTATTGGTGTTCCTTACACTTATTACGGAAACAAAGGCAATTCATATATGTACGCTGTATTCAAATATGACGAAGCAAAGAATGAATTTGTTTGTCTTAAGGAAATAGAGGTTGGAAACTCCTATTATGTTGATGACAGTGATTCACCTGATGCTACAAGTTTTTCAAGAGGTATGCGTATAGGCAACTATTTCCACATTGTAACTGAAAATGATATCATCACATTCGATTACACAGATTTTAATAAAATTTCAAGCTTAGAGCTTAAGTAATAAAAATCCCCCCGATTGAAATTTTCAGTCGGGGGATTTTTATGCAAGTATAAATAGAGCATATTATTTCAAATCATATCGCTATCACAATCACAAAGCCGACCCCTTTCGGAGTCGGCTTTGTTTTCAGAATACTTTTAAAATATCCCGTAATTTAAATTAAACGATAGGCTTAGCCTCTGGAGCATCAGGATTTGTATCAGGGTTCTCTGAGTAGAACTTAAGATATGTGTTACCTGATGTCTCTGAGTCATCAATTACTATCCAGAGTTCGTTATCTACGAAGCCCTTGTAGTCAATTGTCTGATAGTTACCGCCATTAGAAACGATTACGTTGTATGAACCTACACCCTTGTATGTGAAGTCTGTATCAAACCAACCATCACCGTCAGCATCTGCGAGCTTGTCACCAGGCCATGTACCTGACTTTGTGAAGTTGTAAGAATCCTTACCTGCAGCATCTGAACCCCAGAGCCAAACTGTTGGAGCCCATGTGAGGTTGTCATCATGCTTAACGTGAAGCTTGATGTCGAGGCTTGATGGGATGTAGTAGTAGTTTACTTCTACTGTCTCACCATAAGGGATAAAGCCGTTTGCGTTTGCAGGAGTCTTTTCAGGATCTACAGCATAACCAACAATACGATATGCCTCTGTTGTGTATGCGTCGCCAACCTTACCATTGATTGTTGTTGACTTTGTGATTGTCTTAAGCTCGCCGTTAGCATCTGTGTAATAGTGGTTCACTGTTACAGAGTTAGATGATACAACGTAGCCAGCAAGATACATCTGAAGAGCTGTTACGTCCTTAACGTCAACATTTACGTCGCAGTTTACGTCAGCACTTGCCTTAACGTCAGTTTCACCAACGAGGTGGAGCTGTAATACTGTTACGTCCATAACGTCAACTTTACCGTCAGCGTTGAGGTCTGCATTCTTGAATGAAGCAGGAACATAGTCTGTATAGTAGTATGTTACTTCTGCATCTGCTTTTGCAAATGTGCCCTTCTCGTTGCCTTCTACTTTGTTTACAACATATGTATCAGGGATACCTGGGCATGGAACTGTTTCATACTTTGTGCCGTATGAACCTGTGAGAACGATTGAATCCTCAAACTTCTCTCCTGTTTTCTCGTAAACATAGTTTACTTTTACTCTGCCCATACCGTCGTCCATAGCAAGTGCATCAAAGCTTGCCTTGTCAACAGCGATGAGAGCTGATCTTGGAGCAACTGTAAATGTTGAACCTGTAACTTCGCCAAGGTTGTCGAAGCCTGCAGACTCGTGGTTAGCAATAATTACCCACTGATCTTCAGCAGCTGCACCCTTAACTTTTACATCCATTGGAAGTGTATTTGAGTTGTAGATAACTGCCATCTTCTTCCACTCGTTTGGCTGATCGTTGTCGATTGTGAAAGAAATGTCATAAGCATAGCTTGAGAATGAGTTAGATACTGTATACTTAGCAGCATAATCCTTACCAGGTGTTGTGAATGGTGTGAATGATGCTCTGATATCAAGCATACCCTTGTAGTAAGATACGAGGTCAGCATAATCTACGATATTCTGCCAGTTGATCTTGTTGATTTCAGCAGATGACTTGTAGCTGTTTGTATCACCAAACTTTGTACGAGCCATTTCCTGACCAGCGTGCATAAATGAAACACCCTGTGAAGTGTTTACAATTGCAGCAGCAAGCTTGTTCATCTTAACAAGTTCTTCGTAACGAACACCATAATCACCTGAAGCTGTTGAAGCAACGAGCTGATCGTAAAGAGTTGCGTTATCGTGACAGTCAACATAAGTTACGCACTGTGATGGTGTCTTTGGAACCCACTTGAAGTTACCAACTGTGTTAGCACGGATACCGTAAAGAATGTTCTGAACAGAAGACTTTGAACCCTGAACATAACCGTAGTTAGCAATACTCATTGCACCACCCTTAACGCCGTCACGGATAGCATCGTTGAAGAGAGCGATTCTCTCGTCGAGCATTGAAACATTAGCCTGAATTGCAGGATAGAAAGTTGTGCCGTCACAAGTATTTGTTGGGTGATATGAATCGCCGCCTGACCAGCCTTCACCCCAAGTTGTGATCTTAGGATCTACTGTATCGAGGGCTGCTCTTACCTGATTCATAGCTTCAACGTCCATGATACCCATAAGGTCAAAACGGAAGCCGTCAACGTGATACTCATTTACCCAGTACATACATGAGTCGATGAGATAATTTCTATACATTGCACGCTCTGTAGCACACTCGTTACCACAGCCTGAGCCGTTTGAGAATGTACCTGAAGCGTTAAGTCTGTAATAGTAGTTAGGAACTGTTGCCTGGAAGCAAGAGTCTGTTGTAAATGTGTGGTTGTAAACAACGTCCATTACTACGCTGATGCCAGCGTCATGGAGTGCCTGAATCATTTCTTTACATTCTTTGATTCTTACATTACCATCATATGGGTTTGTAGAATATGAACCTTCAGGAACGTTGTAGTTCATTGGGTCATAACCCCAGTTGAACTGAGCGTCAAGATCGCCTGCTTCGTTTACTGACTGGAAGTCATAGAATGGGTTGATCTGAACTGTTGTGATACCAAGCTCCTTGAGGTAATCAATACCTGTAGAGAGGTCGCCCTCACCGTTAAGTGTTGTACCTGTTTCTGTGAAAGCAAGGAACTTACCACGGTTAGCTTCTGAAACGCCTGATGCAGGGTCGTGTGAGAAGTCTTTTACGTGAATTTCCCAAACTGTTGAATCTGTTACAACATCAGGAAGTACGTGTTTATCCTGATCCCAACCCTCTGGGTCTGTTGAATCAAGGTCAACTACCATTGAACGCTCGCCGTTTACACCTACAGCCTTTGAGTAAACGTCCTGAGTTTCTTTAGTTGTTACAGCTGTGCTTGTAGCACTCTTAGCTGTGATTGTGTATGTGTAGTATACATTCTTAAGGTCGCCTTTTACCTCAACTGTCCATACACCAGTTTTGTCATCATATTTCATTTCGTGGGTACCTAGATCAGCAGCACCCTCTTCAGAGTCTGAACCTGTTGCATAAAGATTAAGAGTAATCTTTGTAGCAGTAGGAGCCCAGACTTTGAAAGTTGTTTTATCCGGTGTATATGTAGCACCAAGGTCTTTTCCGTCATATCTGTACTGAGCATCAAGTGCCTCTACAGCTTGAGTGTACTTGTTATCAAGTGCATTAGAGCCAGCACTTACAGCGTTGTTATCAACTGTTGCAGCAAGTGTTGACACAGCCGCAGTTGAAGTAAGCATACAGCAAGCAAGAACGACAGAAAGGATTTTCTTTGTAGTTCTCATAGATATTTCCTCCTTATGATATTTATAATCTATCCCGATAATACGGGAATAACTACCTTATAAAAAAGTATTCAGTGAACTTATGGTTATTCGTCAATATCCATAGAAGCAGCAAATTTCTTTACTTTTTTCTTTTTTGACTGAACAACGGAAGCAGCACACAAAGTAAGAATTACACCTGCAACAGCAAACACAACTACCATTGGCACTTTCCAAGGGTCAGGCTCTGCTAAATAAGAAAATACAACATTGATTTCGCCTGACTTAAAGTTGCCATGTGCATTTTCAGGTACAGTAATAAGAGAAAGTTCCTCGTACTCATTTTGAGAAAGAGAGTACTCCTCCCCTTCCTTACCTGTGATTGTTTTTTTATCAAGAATATTACCGTTGTTATCCATATAGATAGCATTAACAGTACAGATTGTCTTGTCTGTATCATCTGTAACTCTTGTGTACTTATAAATTACTTCGATATCTTTATCAGTAAGAACACCTGATCCGTTTTTAGGAAGGTCTTCCATAACAAGCTTGTAATTCTCGATACTTGGAAGGTCTGGTGTGTAATACGGCTGACCTACTCTGTTTTTGATCGAATAGTAGTCAACAAGGTCTGAACCGTTGATGTCATCAACAAAACGGAAAGTAACGGTTGAATATTCACCGACATACTTCTCGACATAGACATCTATGTGAAGAACACCGTCTGTGAAAACACCCTTCATCTCTGCACTTGTTTCTTTTACATCATAGTCAAGGTTAAAAGCTTTTTCTGCAAGATTAAACTCAGTGCCTACCTTACCTGTGATTGTCTGTGTAGAAATTACATCTTTTGTTTCGTTGTCAAAGTAATTTATAACAACTGCACCCTCTTCAACAGGTAGTGCGGCTTTCTTATAGCCTTTTTTATCAGCAAGAATAACAGCTGAATGAGCCTGCACTTTAACACTGCCACTAACTTCACCGAGGTTTCTTAAGCCTGCTGTTTTGTTATCAGCAACCATAATCCACTCGCCGTCAAGTTTAACTGCTTCTTCATCTTCACCACCATTGAAGATTACGCACACCTTTTCCCACTTACCTTCTTCTGTGTTGTTGAGAGTATAAGCTACTACGTTTTTAGGTGTATCGGCAAGATATGAAATGCTGTTTGCACTCATCGCTGTGCAATCTCTGAATGCTGCAAAGGCTTCACGAATCTGATAAAGACCTCTGTAATACTCAACAATATCACTGTACTCAGAAACATTGTTCCAGTCAAGCATATTTTCTTCACGGCTTGAAGCATATGAGTTTTCGTCACCGTCTTTGCTTCTGGCAAATTCTTCACCGGCGAGCATAAAAGGGATACCCTGTGAAGTCATAACAATTGCACCTGTAAGCTTGTTCATAGCAACAAGATCTTCGTAACGCTTACGATACTCTGAACCTCTGCCGTATACAGAGTCTACAAGCTTATCATACAAACAAAGGTTATCGTGGCAAGATGCATAAGTTACGTGCTGAGTAGGAACTTTTGCCCAACCTAAAGCATCAGACTGACCTGAAATACCTGTTCTGAGGTTGGCTTTTTTGCTGCCTTCCTGAACAAAGCCCTTATCTACACCACCTGTGCTGCCCTTGATTGCATCACGGATTGTATCGTCAAATGCACCGATTCTCTCATTGAGCTGTTTTAGGTTACCCTGATGTGCCATTACTGTGCCGTCTTTTGCGGCTGTCGGCATATTCCAAGCTTCACCGTACATAATAATACGCTTTCCGCTGCCATCTTCGTAAAGATTATCGAGTGCTGTTCTTACCTGATTGAGAGTGTCAACATCGTGCAAACCCATAAGGTCAAAACGGAAACCATCAATATGATATTCCTTTGCCCAATATGTCACTGAATCAATCATATATTTTCTATACATTTTATTTTCAGAAGCTGTATCATTACTGCAATATGAACCGTTTGAGAATGTTCCGTCACTGTTCATTCTGTAGTAATAGTCTGGCACTGTATTCTGGAAAACAGAATCGGTTGAATAAGTGTGATTATAAACAACGTCCATAATAACGCCGATTCCTGCATCATGGAGTGCCTTGATCATTTCCTTACACTCTTTGATTCTCACATTACCGTCATAAGGATTTGAAGAATAAGAGCCTTCAGGAACATTATAGTTTACAGGATCATAGCCCCAGTTATATTGAGAATAAATATCCTGTGATTCATCTACTGAACCGAAATCGTAAAACGGCATAATCTGAACGTATTTTACACCGAGATGCTTGAGGTAATCAACACAAGTAGACTGTGCTCCCTTGACACCGTTTACAGTTGTGCCTGTTTCTGTGAATGCAAGGAACTTACCTCTGTTTTCGGTTGAAATACCACTTGATTCAGATGATGAGAAGTCGGCAACAGATACTTCCCACACACTGGCATTAGTAGGATTTGATACTGTTACGTGAACATCATTTTCCCAACCTTGCGGATTGGTAGAAGCAAGGTCAACTACCATTGAACGCTTACCGTTGACGCCTGCCGCTTTTGCATAAACATCGCCTGTTTCTTTAACATCATTGCCATTCTTTACTGTATAAGTATAATATTTACCTGCAAGATTTCCGTCAACCTTTACACTCCACACACCGGTTTTCTTATCAAGCTGCATATTTTTTGTGGAATAAGAGCCTGCGTCACCCTCTTCGTCACTGCCGTGTTCATAAAGATTAAGCTTTACGCTTGACGCTTTTGGCGACCAAACCTTAAATGTAGTTGATTTTTCGGAATAAACAGCACCGAGATCGTTGCCGTTGTATGTAGTTTTTTCAAGCTCAGCCACATAAGCTTTGATGTCTTTTTTATCGTCGGCGGCTACACCTGTTGAACAAATACCTGTAATTATCATGGCGGTCAAAACTCCTGTTAATAATCTTTTTAAAAACAACAAAAATGCCTCCTGGCTATCAGGTAACATAACAATGCAAAAACAAAAACGCAAGACAATTTCAGCAAATAAAATCAGACAGCTTAAACTGAATTGAATATTGCTTTTATGTTACAATTATCCTATGTTACCTTAGCATTTCTCTTGCCTAATTTTATCATAAATATAAAGCTATTTTATATCTTTTAAAGAATTATTTTATCAATCACTATTATTTGACCGTAGAATTTTTTTGGTTTTTATTGTGCATTTTGCCAAGTTTGTATTGTATTTTTTTGCCAATTATCACGTATATCAATAATTAAGACGCAGATAACCTGATAATTCCGCTTTAAAACAAGAATTATCAGGTTACCGGTTTTATCTTATCTGTATAAGCCGTATTTTGCCGTAGAAGAAATAATATCTTCTATTCTCAACAATCTGTTGTACTTACATACACGGTCAGTTCTGCATGGTGCACCTGTTTTTATCTGACCTGAATTTACTGCAAGTGCTATATCAGCGATTGTGGTATCCTCTGTTTCACCGCTACGGTGCGAAATAACGGTAGTATACCCTGCCTTCTGAGCAGTGTCTATTGCCTCGAAGGTTTCAGAGAGAGTGCCTATCTGATTTATCTTAATCAATATCGAATTTCCTGCACCAATAGAAATTCCTTTTCTGAGTCTTTCGGTATTTGTTACAAATAAATCATCTCCTACAAGCTGTACTCTTTTACCTAACTGCTGAGTAATTTTCGTCCAGCCTTCCCAATCATATTCTGATAACGGGTCTTCAATTGAGATAATCGGATATTTATTGCATAGCTTTTCAAAATACGCAATAAGTTCTTCTGTTTTAAGGCTCTCATTCCTCTTAGGCAGATGATAAACTCCGTCTTTATACCACTCAGAGGAAGCCGCATCCAGTGCAATTTTTGTATTGTCGGTTGAATAACCTGCCGAGCATATAGCTTCGATTATAAGTTCAATAGCTTCTTCATCACTGTCAAGATTTGGTGCATAACCACCCTCATCGCCTACTGAGGTTGCCATTTTTTTCGATTTAAGAATTTTACCTAGTGTATGGTAAATCTCACAGCACTGTCTGAGCCCCTCTGAAAAACTTTTTGCACCAACAGGCATAATCATAAATTCCTGAATATCAATGTTATTTGAGGCATGGGCACCGCCATTTAAAATATTCATCATCGGCACAGGCATTTCGTTTGAATATACTCCGCCAAGATAACGGAAAAGCGGTAGTTTCAGGCTTTTAGCCGCCGCTTTTGCAACTGCAAGAGAAACAGCAAGCACAGCATTTGCACCTATATGCTCTTTGTTTTTGCTTGAGTCAAGCGAAATCATCTTTTTATCTACAAGACACTGGTCATAAGGTGACATTCCGCACAGCTCCATTGATATGATATTATCAATATTGGCAACTGCTGTTTTTACACCCTTGCCCATATATCTTTCTGTGCCGTCACGAAGCTCAACCGCCTCAAAAGCTCCTGTTGATGCACCCGAAGGCACAGCAGCTGCGGCACAAGTGCCATCACTTAAATGCACCTCTGCTTCAACTGTCGGATTACCTCTTGAATCAATGATTTCTCTGCCTTTAATTTTTTCAATTAAAATCTTCATAGCATTACCTCCGTTGTATATTTTTTGCTTACGAGAAAGAAATATACAGGGCACAAAAACTAATTTGTGACATAATATATTATTGCTACAAAGAAATAGGAGGATTATAATTTTGGAGATTATTGAATACACTGTCCGTCCGGGTAACACTTTGTTTGGTATTGCTCAGTTTTTCCAGACTACAATAAGCGATATTTTAAGATATAACAATATTGCATCACCTGACTCAATCTACACTGGTCAGACCTTGCAGATTCCGGCCGGAACACTTATGCCGCCGACAAGCCATGTTGTGCGTCCCGGCGAAACATTATGGTCAATTTCAAGAATTTATAACACAACAATAGAAGAACTTTCAA
>JAXJTT010000169.1:0-5872 GCA_036309445.1 Ruminococcus sp.
CAAGTGCTAAAAGCTCGCCCTTGCAGATAACAGCCGCACAGTTATACAAAGCATTTTTATATGCAACGGGAACACCTACGACAGATACAATATCTGAGTTTTTTGTTTCCTCCAAAATTCTGGCGATTGCACTTTCTGCTGCTCTGAGCAAGGTTTTCTGAAAAAACAAATCAAAGCAGGTATAGCCTGTAATACAAAGCTCAGGGAATGTCACAAGAGACGCACCCTCGTCACAAGCCTGTTTTATCTGTGCAATCACTGCATCTGTGTTAAAAACACAGTCTGATACTCTTATTTTCGGAGTTGCCGCCGCTACCTTTATAAAACCGTACTTCATTTATATCAATCCTTTGTTACAAAAATATAACCGCAGGTAAGCAACACTTACCTACGGTTTATTATAGACCAAATTCTTCAATTATACAAGTATAAGATTAAAGCTTAAAGCAGAGTTCTTTTTAATCTTTTCTTATGGAACATATACTGTGTTTCAAGCATCGGCTCAAATTTTGCTATATAACAACTTGTATATCCCATAATCAGCCAGAACCACATTACCATAAACGAAATATCGTAAAGCAATGCCTTTTCAAACAACGAGTAGAAAAGATATGCACACAAAAACGAGAACATACACGGATACACGTCATTATGAAACGGCTTTGTTCTTGCAAAAAGATGCTGAGCAGAATGTTTTGCAAATCTGAAACCAAACACGCCGAATATCATCATTCCGATAACACCCGTTGAAACGAGAATTGTAAGAAAACCATTATGCAGGTCGTTATTATGATATGTATAATTCAAAACACCGTTGGCATGTTCCTGACTGTAAAAAACAATATTACCATGACTTATACCAAACACAGGGGAAATTTTGAACAGGTCAATTGACTCTTTGTAAAGCTTAAATCTTCCGCTGTCTAAATTCTGATTTTCGTGTTCAAAGGTAATCGGTTCTTTTTTAGGCACTGTCGGCTTTGTTTCCTCAGGCTGAGTTTTTTCTGTGATAACTTCTTCATCATTACCCAGACTTTCAAGGAATGAGTATGTATGCGATGTCACCGATGCAAAACCTTGCTGACAGATTTCTCTGAACATAACTGAAGCAAACACAAAAAATGTACCTACAAGCACAAGTGAAATTATTTTAAGTGTGATTGTCTTTGCAGAAAGCCCCTCTTTTGAGGCAAAAAACTCATAAACCATATAAGTAATTGTATACGCAAGAATCAACACCATTGAAGCGTTTGAGTCACACAACAGAAGCGAAAACAGGTTGCTTGCCGCACAGGAGGCAATCCAGATTCGGCTGACTCTTTTCTGTGATACTGCCGAAATAAAATCAGGTTTTGTGAGCATATGGCAACAGAAAATCGAAACGCAAGCGGAAAATCCTAACAGATTGGGATTTATATACACACCTGTAAAGCGGTTTTCGTAGATTGTGAACTTAATCCAATACCACTCAAAACTGAAATTGCACATCAGACATATTATGCCGATTATGTTTGCAACGGTTGTAATATAGACGATACTTCTTGCTACAAAATAAAGCTCTTCTTTAAAATTAAAGTCTGCCTCAGTGTGCATACCGTAGAAAATAAAGAAGCATATCAGCACGTGAGCAAACATCACAGCACTGATAAATATGGTCACGGAAAAATTTATAAGCATCGTAATAAGCGAACAAAGAAGGAATCCCCACACCCACAAGCCAAATCTGAGCTTGAAAAAGGTATTATTGGTTTTTTGCTTATGTTTTGTGATGGATACACCCCACAAGAACATAAAGAAAACCATAATATATGCAGGAATCTGCAAAAACGAGACATTACAGAAAAACAGCGTCAGAATATACGTTCTTCTGTAAAACGAAAAATCCTTTAGTTTATCCTTTATAGCTGTCATTTTATCCTCATAATTTTTACAATGGGAAGGCTTGATGTTCAAACCGTTATCCCGAAAAGATAAATTCCTATGATATGTACAGATTATATATCGTAAATGGCTTTTTTTCAAGATGTATTTTGGTATACTGATGTTGAATTTTAAAATAACAGATTAACATTTTCTCCAAAAAGGTAAAAACCGACGGTCTGCGAACCGTCGGTTTTTAGGTAATTTTATGGAGTAATCAAGCACATTGAAAGGATTTTGTTGTTTAAGTTGTATATACTATATCACGTCATTTGGTATTTGTCAACACTTTTTACAGATTTTCTTTTAAAATAATAGATATTTTTATTAAATGCGATTTTTACTTGACTAACAGGAAGAAAAATTGTAAAATTAGAATACAAGGAACGTGACGTTCTATCCAATCCGAACAGATAACAGTCGTATGGCAATGTACTTCTCTGACGGATTATAAATCGATATTAAGACGGCTACACATTACACAGCCGTATTGAAAGGAATAAATATTATGAACAACGAATTTAACGCAGATCTTATTACACTTATCAGCGATGACGGTCAGGAAATCGAATTTGAAATTCTTGACATCATTGAAAACGACGAAGGTAAATTCTATGTACTTTACCCATTCTATGAAAATCCTGCTGATGCAGTAAATGATCCCGGCGAATACTACATTATGGAAGTTTTCGAGAAAGACGGCGAAGAAGAGCTTGCTGAAATTGAAGACGATGAAAAGCTCGACAGAATTGCTGCTATCTTTGAGGAAAACTATTACAGCGAAGAAGATGAAGAAAACGAGGATTAATTTCTCTTGTTTCTGCATATAATACAAATGCAATTTAATAAATAAAACACAATCAGCTAATCCCCCTGCCTGATGCGTGAATGATTTTAGAATAACCCTACAATTTTTAAATCGGGAGCTTTGCTCCGAAAGCTGTGTGCAGACCTCCCGCATTTTGCGGAAGAAGGAAGCCTGACGCTTTAGGGCGGGCACCCACCTGCTTTTTCGTAGGCAGGTTATTACAAAAATCATACGGTCAGGCGGGGTACTTTTATTTTTAATCGGGACAACCCCCGATTACATATATTAATGATATATATTACTTATCGAAGGTGATTTTATGAATATTTCTGTTCTTGGCTGCGGCCGTTGGGGCAGCTGTATTGCATGGTATCTCAACAAAATCGGCAATAATGTTATTTCCTGCGGACTTGCTGATGCTCCTGAATTTATACAGCTTTCCACCACACACAAAAACGACTACCTCACTTTCCCTGACTCTATCGAGGTTACATCTGACCTTGCAAGAGCCGTAAACCACGCTGAGGTTATTATCATATCTATTTCTTCTCAGTACCTCCGTTCTTATATGGCGGATATCGCAAAAAACAATCTTGACGGCAAAACCATTGTACTTTGTATGAAGGGTGTTGAGGCAACAACAGGTTGCCGACTCAGTCAGGTTGTGGCTGATTTCGTTGATGAGGAGAAAACTCCGATTGCAGTATGGGTTGGCCCCGGACATCCTCAGGATTACGTCAAGGGTATTCCAAACTGTATGGTAATTGACAGTAAAAACGCTCTTGTACGTGAAAAGCTTGTAAAAGAGTTTTCAAGTGAGCTTATCAGATTTTACGTAGGCACTGACCTTATCGGAAGTGAAATCGGTGCGGCAGCTAAGAATGTAATCGGTATTGCCGCAGGTATGCTTGACGGATTTGGTTACAATTCACTGAAGGGTGCATTAATGGCAAGAGGCACAAGAGAAATTTCCCGTCTTATCAAAGCATTGGGCGGAAACGAGATGAGTGCTTACGGTCTTTGTCATCTTGGTGACTACGAGGCAACTTTGTTCTCTCCGTGGAGTCACAACAGAAGATTTGGTGAAAGCTACATCAAGGGTGAAAAGTTTGAAAAGCTCGCTGAGGGTGTTATGACATCAAAAGCTTTGCTAAAACTTGGTCAGGAAAACGGTGTAGACTTACCGATTGTTGAAAGTATTTATAAGGTACTGTTTGAGGACGTTAATCCTACTGATGCACTCGAAAGTCTCTTTGCCCGCTCGGTAAAAGTTGAATTCTGACAGGACGGGTACATAGTGAATGGCAAATAAAAGAAAAATCAGAACTGAAAGCGGCACAACGACTGATGCCGCAGCAGTAAAAAATATTGAAACGATAAACAGATTTTCAAAAACTGAGTATATAGCCGTAAATCTTTTTTGTATGATGCTTTTTGTTGTATTCGGCTATATCGGAATAATGAGTATTTTCCAGACAAGTATAATTGACCTTGCAAGCTACGCAAATGAAGTTATATTTTTTCAGGATGACAACATTGTTCTTAATCTGCTTTGTATGGGTTTGCTCACTGCTTTGCTTTTCCGTATCAACAAGCACACGAAGTTTTTTGAAAAAGTCGATATGTGGTTTATGGAAATCGGCTTGTTTGTGTTCGTTGCTGTGACAGGCTTTATATGGATATTTGCTGTAACATCAATACCTGCGGCTGACAGCTACAATATTTTTGAAACTGCAACTCAGGCTGTTGATGGTATATACACTTCATTCTTCAATTACACAGACTTTTACAACAGTGCCTTCTATGACGGAATTTCCTACTACAACTGCTATCCTTTCCAGCTTGGGTTTGTTTTTATAAGTGAGATTATTTACAGAATTTTCGGCACTGACAATTCTATGCCTGTTCAGATTGTTAATGTACTTTGTGTTGCGGCGGGTTATCTTGCTGTTGCAAAAATCACAAAGCTCACTTTTGCAAGAAAAAAGATTGAGTTTATCGCAATCATTTTCCTTGCAGTTTGTATTCAGCCTATTTTACTCTGCTCTTTTGCTTATGGTAATATAATCGGTATGTGCTGTGCATTGTGGGCAAGCTACTTCCTGATTAAATATTTCAAAACTTTGAAATACATCTATATGCTCCCATGTGCGGTATTGCTAACCGTTTCAACTCTTGCAAAATACAACAATATGATTTATCTTGTTGCTTTTGCAATTATGCTTTTAATCCATACAGTTAAAACCAGAAAATGGCAGAGTGTTGCATTTATCCTTGCTTTATGTATTGCCACTGCAGGTTCAAGCAATCTTGTTATTATGAGCTACGAAAAGCGTGCAGGCACTCAGCTTGAAGATGGTGTTTCTCAGGTACTTTACCTTGATATGGGTCTTAACGAGTCATATATGGCACCCGGTTGGTACAATGGTATTGCACTGCAGCTTTACAAGGACAATAACTGCAACCTTGATATTGCAGAACAGCAGGCTTGGGCACAAATCGACGCAAGACTTGATACTTTTGGCAATGACTTGAACTACACCTTTGATTTCTTCGGCAAGAAGATACTTAGTCAGTGGAACGAGACAACATACGAAAGTATCTGGGTGAGTGAGGTTAAGGGCCACGAAACAGAGGTAGACTTTATCGGTAACGCTGTTTACAACGGAAGCTTCGGACAGTTTCTCGAGCTTCACTTCAATATGTATATGCAGGTGCTTTTCCTTCTTTTTGCAGGCGGTGTATTCCTTCTGTTTGCAAACAGAAAATCAGATATAGCAACAGTGCTTCTCCCCCTTGTTATACTCGGCGGTTTCGGATATCACCTGTTGTTTGAAGGTAAGTCACAGTATATTCTCACATACATTCCGCTGCTTATTCCTGTTGCTTCATATGCACTTTTCTGCTTGCTTGACGGCAAGTACGTTAAAATTAAGGAATACATTGAAAAACTCAAAACTATTCCTGAGGGTAGAAAGATAAGCAACACAACAGAAGAAACAGCTTGATTTCAAGACATTATAAAAGAGGTAAGACTTAGTCGGTCTTACCTCTTTTTGATATTATTAAATTCAAAATAAGCGGTATCACACTGCCGGACCGTCGGGGACGCCGGTCCCTACAATAGATAATCGGATATCAAAC
>JAXJTT010000170.1:0-6633 GCA_036309445.1 Ruminococcus sp.
TCGCCGTTTTCATCTGTCTTTTTGGCAATATCCAATTCTTTCTCTTCGCCGTTATATATAATTTTGCAGGCAAGCATCTCTACAAGAGTTTCGCCGGTTGCGGCAAATGTCACAATATTACTCACAGCAAAAATCATTGCGGCTGCTGCAGCTACACAAATCGCCTTTCTTAAAGCATAAATTTTAGTTTTTCTTTTCTCTGTTGTCATATTTTTCACCTTTCTAACAAGTTCATCAGATGCGTGAAGCTTGTCAAAAGTATTTCTGTAAAGTTCGTAATTATCTTTCTTACTATTCATATCCACGCCTCCTGTAAACGTTCTTTCAGTTTATTTCTTGCTCTCATCAGTCGGGTCTGTACGTTACTTTCTGTGATTTCAAGCGTTTGAGCAATTTCTTTTACGTTGTAGCCTTCGTAATAATAAAGATGCAAAACTACGCTGTATTTATTTGATAGCTTCATAACTTCTTCAAAAAGCTCTTTTTCTTTTGGCTCCAGATACTCGGGTTCTTTCTCGAGTTCATCAAAAAATGTGATATTACGGTTCCAGAAAGATTTCCACACATTTTTACACTCATTTATTGCTACTTTTACCAGCCATTTCCTTATGTGTTCATCATCTTCAAACTTCGTATCTGTTTTCAGAAGCTTTATAAAAGTGTTTTGAACTGCATCTTCTGCATCGCTTTTGTTTTTGCAATAACTAAATGTTGCACGGTACACAACATCGGTATATTCCTCTGCTATTCGGTTAAACTCACAGGCATCCATACTTTCCCTCCTTTCTGAGAATTTACAACTAAATACTAACTTTAGTTATGTTTGAAAGGCCTTTCATAATATTAACAACTCAGACTGCCAAAATATCACATTTATTTTTAAGAATTTTCAAAAAATAATAAAGAAATTTTTTGCACGACAAAAAGGGAGTCGGATAAACCGACTCCCTCGAATAGTTTAATTATGCATTATACAAGTAATAAATTACTCGTTGATAGCGATAACTGCACCTGAACCTACTGTTCTACCGCCTTCACGGATAGCGAAACGAAGACCAACTTCGATAGCGATAGGTGTGATAAGCTCAACGTCCATCTCTACGTTATCACCAGGCATACACATCTCTGTACCCTCTGGGAGTGAGATTGTACCTGTAACGTCTGTTGTTCTGAAGTAGAACTGTGGACGGTAGTTGTTGAAGAATGGTGTATGACGACCACCTTCATCCTTTGTTAATACGTAAACCTGACCACGGAACTTTGTGTGTGGGTGGATTGAACCAGGCTTAGCAAGTACCTGACCTCTCTGGATGTCAGTTCTCTGAACACCACGGAGGAGGACACCTACGTTGTCACCAGCCTCAGCATAGTCAAGAGTCTTTCTGAACATCTCAAGACCTGTAACAACAACTTTTCTCTTCTCGTCTGTAAGACCAACGATTTCAACTTCCTCAGAAGTATTGATCTGGCCTCTCTCAACTCTACCTGTAGCAACTGTACCACGACCTGTGATTGTGAATACGTCCTCAACAGGCATAAGGAATGGCATATCAGCCTTACGCTCTGGTGTTGGGATGAACTCGTCAACAGCAGCCATGAGCTTGTGGATGCACTCGTACTCTGGAGCAGCTGGATCCTTAGACTCGCTTGAAAGAGCAATGTAAGCTGAACCTGGAACGATTGGTGTATCGTCGCCTGGGAACTCGTACTCGTTGAGGAGGTCACGGATTTCCATCTCTACGAGCTCGAGAAGCTCTGGATCGTCAACCTGGTCTGTCTTGTTCATGAATACTACGATGTAAGGAACGCCTACCTGACGAGAAAGAAGGATGTGCTCTCTTGTCTGTGGCATAGGACCGTCAGCTGATGATACTACGAGGATAGCACCGTCCATCTGAGCAGCACCTGTGATCATGTTCTTAACGTAGTCAGCATGGCCAGGGCAGTCAACGTGAGCATAGTGACGGTTAGCTGTCTCGTACTCAACGTGTGATGTGTTGATTGTGATACCACGCTCTCTCTCTTCTGGAGCCTTATCGATGTTTGCGTAGTCAACGAATGCACTGCTACCAGCTAAGTTGAGAACCTTTGTGATTGCAGCTGTAAGTGTTGTTTTACCATGGTCAACGTGGCCGATTGTACCAATGTTTACATGGGGTTTATTTCTTTCAAATTTTTCTCTTGCCATTGGAAATATCCTCCTTAATAATGGTAATGAATTGTAATCAAAAGATTACAATAGATTTAATGTTATTGTATCAACAAATTAACAAAAAATCAATAGATTTTTAAAAAATCATTGAATAATATGAGCAAAAATTAGTCTTTCTTAGCTCTATCGCTCATAATCTTCTCAGCAATGCTCTTTGGAACTTCTGCATATGTGTCAGGCTCCATTACATACTGACCACGGCCCTGTGTCTTAGAACGCATATCAGTAGCATAACCGAACATTTCTGAAAGTGGAACCTGAGCGTTAACTCTCTGAGCACCGTTTTCAGCTTCCATGCTCTGAATCATACCACGACGTGAGTTAAGGTCACCGATAACATCACCGAGGTACTCGTCAGGAACAATTACTGTAACCTTCATGATAGGCTCAAGAAGAACAGGATCTGCTTTTCTCATAGCACTCTTGAATGCCATAGAACCGGCAATCTTAAATGCCATTTCTGATGAGTCAACTTCATGGTATGAACCATCATAAAGCTCAACCTTAACGTCAACTACATTGTAGCCAGCAAGAACACCGCTGAGCATTGCACCCTGGATACCCTGGTCAACAGCTGGGATGTATTCCTTAGGAATAGCACCACCAACGATGCTGTTAACGAACTCGTAACCCTTGTCCTTGTTAGGTGATACGTTGATCTTAACGTGACCGTACTGACCCTTACCACCTGACTGACGTGCATACTTCTCGTCAACTGATGCTTCCATACGGATTGTCTCTTTGTAAGCAACCTGTGGAGCACCGATGTTTGCTTCTACTTTAAATTCACGGAGGAGACGGTCAACGATAATCTCAAGGTGAAGCTCACCCATACCAGCGATAATTGTCTGGCCTGTCTCTTCGTCTGTATAAGCCTTGAAAGTTGGGTCTTCTTCTGCAAGCTTTGCAAGAGCAATACCCATCTTCTCCTGGCCAGCCTTTGTCTTAGGCTCGATAGCAACACGGATAACTGGCTCTGGGAATTCCATTGATTCAAGAATTACCGGATGATCCTCGTCACAAAGTGTGTCACCAGTTGTTGTATTCTTAAGACCTACGGCAGCAGCGATATCACCTGAATAGCAGCAGTCGATATCCTTTCTGTCGTTAGCGTGCATCTGGAGCAATCTGCCCATACGCTCGTTGTTGTCTTTAACTGAGTTGTAAACAGTCTGTCCAGCGTTTACCATACCTGAGTAAACACGGAAGAAACAGAGCTTACCTACGAATGGGTCAGTAGCAATCTTAAACGCAAGAGCAGCAAATGGCTCTTTGTCTGAAGAAATTCTCTCAACCTCTTCGCCTGTATCAGGATTTACACCCTTGATAGCAGGAACGTCTGTAGGAGCAGGCATATAATCAACAACAGCGTCAAGAAGCATCTGAACACCCTTGTTACGGTATGAAGAACCGCAGCAGATTGGGATCATTGTGTTGTCGATAGTAGCCTTTCTGATTACTTTCTTGATTTCTTCAACAGCGATATCCTCGCCACCGAAGTATTTTTCCATGAGCTCTTCATCAAGCTCTGCAACAGACTCGATGAGCTTCTCACGATATTCCTCAGCAAGGTCCTGCATCTCAGCAGGGATCTCCTCCTCGCTGTAATCAGTACCGTCTTCGTTGTGATAGATTTCAGCCTTCATTCTAACAAGGTCAATGATTCCTCTGAAATCACTCTCAGCACCGATTGGGAGCTGAATCGGAACAGCGTTGCACTTAAGTCTGTCTTTAATCATCTGAACAACACGGAAGAAGTCTGCACCCATGATGTCCATCTTGTTAACGTAAACCATTCTTGGTACGCCGTAGTTATCAGCCTGACGCCATACTGTCTCAGACTGAGGCTCAACGCCGCCCTTAGCGCACATTACAGTTACTGAACCGTCAAGTACACGAAGTGAACGCTCAACTTCTACTGTGAAGTCAACGTGACCAGGTGTATCGATGATGTTGATTCTGTGAGGCTGATACTGCTGTTTGCTGCCCTTCCAGAATGCTGTTGTTGCAGCAGAAGTGATTGTGATACCACGTTCCTTCTCCTGAACCATCCAGTCCATTGTTGAAGCACCGTCATGTGTTTCGCCGATTTTATGGTTTACGCCGGTATAATAGAGTATACGCTCTGTAGTAGTAGTCTTACCGGCATCGATGTGAGCCATGATACCGATATTTCTTGTCTGTTCAAGTGATACCTGTCTTGCCATAAAATCCTCCTATAAAAATCAATCGGATAACGGAAATTACCATCTGTAGTGAGCGAAAGCCTTGTTAGCTTCAGCCATCTTGTGAGTATCTTCACGCTTCTTGAATGCACCGCCGGCACTGTTTGTTGCGTCAAGAATCTCTCCAGCGAGTCTTTCCTTCATTGTCTTTTCACTTCTGGCTCTTGAGTAAGTTGAAATCCAACGGAGACCGAGTGTCTGACGTCTCTCAGGACGAACTTCCATAGGAACCTGATATGTGGCACCGCCCACACGGCGAGCCTTAACCTCGAGAACAGGCATTACGTTTTCCATAGCCTGCTCGAAAACCTCAAGTGGGTTATTACCTGTCTTATCAGCGATAATTTCGAACGCACCATAAACAATCTTCTGAGCAACGCCCTTTTTACCGTCATACATGATGTTGTTGATAAGACGAGTTACAAGTTTTGAATTATAAAGCGGATCTGGTAATACATCACGCTTTGCAATAGAACCTCTTCTTGGCACTTTGCTTCCCTCCTTCACAATAATTGAGATATCATAGGTACTCGAAAGCGACAAACTCTCGTATGCCAACAAGAAATCCATACAAATATATATGAAAATCCTGCCGCATAGCAGAACTTAAATTACTTTAAGTGTGAGTTTTGTCAATTCCTTATTTACCTGCCTTTGGACGCTTAGCACCGTACTTTGAACGGGACTGCATACGTCCTGAAACACCCTGTGCATCAAGTGTACCACGAATGATGTGGTAACGAACACCCGGTAAGTCCTTAACACGGCCACCACGAATAAGAACAACGCTGTGCTCCTGAAGGTTGTGACCTACGCCTGGGATATATGAAGTAACTTCGATACCGTTTGAAAGTCTTACTCTGGCAATCTTTCTGAGAGCTGAGTTAGGCTTCTTTGGTGTAGCTGTCTTTACAGCTGTGCAAACACCTCTCTTCTGAGGTGAGTTCTGATTGATAGCAACACGCTTCTTTGAGTTCCAGCCCTTTAAAAGTGCAGGAGCTGTTGACTTCTTCTCAGATACCTCTCTACCCTTACGAACCAACTGGTTAAATGTAGGCATATTTCTCCTCCTTTCCAACTTATTAAGAAATTGATAAACTGTCTTTTCGTGCATTTGCACAAAGCAGACACGTGATCGGCACTGCGATTTCGGTACATATTTATACCAAGACGCACTATGCCCCACGATTTATTATTATACCCTAAGCAACCTGATTTTGTCAAGCTTTTTTGCAAATAAGAATTTTTATTTTATTATTTTTTTCACCTGATAATTCATAAATAATAATCTAAAAAAATACAGGGACCATCGAATTGACAGCCCCCTGTAAAGTAAAAATTTATTTAATTTTAGCTGTTTGGAAATAGTACATTCTATACATACCTTTTGAGAATCTGCCACCAAAAACGTGCTTGAAAATAAATTTCTCCGCACCCTTTAATTCGTTTATCATTTCAGGTGGTGTCATATCAAACTCCCCTATAAATTTCAGACCTGTTTTATCCTCCAGCAGCTTCGGCTCATCAAGACCATAAACCTCAGTAACACCAACATCATTTATCGGATTTTTATATTTTGAAGCTGATGCCGCACGGGTTGTATAGCAGTCCATAAGAATTTCCACAGATGCAAAACGCTTGTTAAGCGAAGCAAGAAGTTTTTTCAGCTCCTCAAGCTTGAAATACATAGTCACACCTTCAAGCACAATGATTGCTCTTTTTGTTGCAGGAAGCTTATTTATCCAGTTATTGTTTCTTGCATCTGACTCTATCATATGATAAAACTCAGTTTCATTATAATAAAGCTTACGTTCTGCGATAACATCGGGAAAATCCACATCATACCAATGATGATTATTTGCACCTACTCTTTCAATACGGCTGTCCATTCCGCAACCGATATGAACAACTACTGCGTTTTTATCCTTTGCCATTTTCTCTTTGAGCCACTCATCAAAAACCGCCGCACGTATGCCCATATAATAACACAGCCATTTTGATTTTGATTTTCCTTTAAGCTCAAATCTCTCTTTATCCCAGATTTCCTCTGCTTTCTTGTCGTTTAATATTATCCCCTTACGGCTGACAAACGCTTTGCCGTAAAGAGGTATATATAATGTTTTGTTTACACTGTTCATGGTTTTCTCCTTTATGTATAGGTATTGTCGAGAAACAAAGTCTTGAATAAAACTAACA
>JAXJTT010000171.1:0-23131 GCA_036309445.1 Ruminococcus sp.
CAAAAGGGATTGTTTCACTGCGTAAGTGAGACAATCCCTATACCTTTTGTGTGTTTTTTCGGTTGCGGGGTGACCCCGCTCACAATTCGAGTAGATAGCGTTGCTTAATTATCAAACTTTAATTCCCGATAATAGTGTTATGTTCTAACGTAGGGGGGGAGCAAGCCCCCGCCCTACGAACAAGACCGAAAGTTTATTGTCGGGAAAACAAGGTTTGAATTATATCAAACTTTCTACCCGAATTGGCTGCAACGTCACCGTTGCAATATTATTGTAAGAAATGTTTTACGTTCTTAAAACACAAAACAGGGCTTCCGTTTCGGAAGCCCTGTAATTGTATCTGTGTATATTTAATTAGGATATTTTGTGAGCAAGTCCTTTAAGTCGTATGGTGTAGCCTGATATACAAAGTAGTTGAGCCAGTTTGTATACAGCAAAGTTGCGTTGCTTCGCCATACCATCGGCGGAGTCTGTGAAGCATCATCGTCGGGGAAGTAGTCGAACGGAACATCGGGATTAATGCCCTTGTTTTCGTCTCTGAAATACTCATTTGCAAGGGTGTCACGGTCGTATTCAGCGTGACCCATTACAAATATCTGTCTGCCGTCGTGACTTGCAACAATCGCAAGTCCTGCTTCATCAGAAACAGCCAGAGTTTCAAGTCTGCGGTTGCTTTTCACAAGCTCCTCGTCAACACCTGTGTATCTTGAATGAGGAATTTTGAAGGTATCATCAAAACCTCTCATAAGCGGATGAAGCGGATTTAAAATATGATGTGTATAGACACCGCTGAGCTTTTTGCCGAGCATATGTTTATCAATGCCATAGTGGAAGTAAAGACCTGCCTGAGCACCCCAGCAGATATGGAAAGTGGAGTACACATTGTGTTTTGACCACTCCATAATCTCGCAAAGCTCTTCCCAGTAGTCAACCTCCTCAAATCTCATCTGCTCAACAGGAGCACCTGTGATTATCATACCGTCAAAGGTCTGTTCCTTTATCTGGTCAAAGGTTTTGTAGAAGGTTGTCAGGTGATGAGGAGAGGTATTTTTTGAAGTGTGCGAAGCCATCTGCAAAAGCTCTATATCCACCTGAAGAGGGCTGTTACCCAACAGTCTTAAAAGCTGGGTTTCAGTCTCGATTTTTGTCGGCATAAGGTTAAGAATTATGATTTTGAGGGGACGAATGTCCTGCTTTAAGGCTACTTCGTCAGGCATGACGAAGATGTTTTCAGACTCAAGCACCTTTATCGCAGGGAGATTACTCTGAACTTTAATCGGCATCCCTCACCACCTCCTTTATATGGTAAAAGTTTTTTTGATTTAGTCAGATAAATAAAAAATAATACAAATCGGAGCGAAGCGACCCTTACTTTTTCACTGTTCACTATTACTTATTACTTTAAATTAGTACTGCTTGCCCCAGTAAACCTGATGCTTTGCAGGCTTGCCGCAGCATACGCAAACATCGCTGATCTGCTCTTCTTCAAATGGGATACAACGGCTCTTTACACCGCCTGTTGCGTCCTTGAGCTTTTCTTCACACTCGCTGTTGCCGCACCACATAGCCTTGATAAAGCCTGGGTGGTTCTTTGCGATGTCGATAAACTCGTCATAGTTTGTAGCAGTAAATGTCTTTTCTTGTGTGTTCTTTAAAGCTCTGTTATACATATCGTTATGGATTGTAACAAGAAGATCGTCGATAAATGTTGCAAGTGTATCGAGTGGCACGAAAGCCTTTTCTCTTGTGTCACGTCTTACAACAACGCACTGGTTCTTTTCGATGTCCTTAGGGCCGATTTCAACTCTTACAGGCACGCCCTTCATCTCGTACTCTGCAAACTTCCAGCCCGGAGCGTGGTCTGAGTCGTCAAGCTTTACTCTGAACTTCTTTTCAAGCTCTGCCTTAAGCTCGTAAGCCTTGTCAAGTACGCCTTCCTTGTGCTGTGCAATCGGAATAATTGCAACCTGAACAGGAGAAATCTTTGGAGGAAGAACAAGACCGTCGTCATCACTGTGAACCATAATGAGAGCACCAATCATTCTTGTTGATACACCCCATGATGTCTGGTGCGGATAGTGGAGCTTGTTGTCCTTGCCTGTGTATGTGATGCCGAAGCTCTTTGCAAAGCCGTCACCGAAGTAGTGTGAAGTACCGCCCTGAAGAGCAACACCGTTGTGCATCATAGGCTCGATTGTGTATGTAGCCTCAGCACCTGCAAACTTTTCCTTGTCTGTCTTCTTACCGATAACAGCAGGAATAGCAAGTGTCTCTCTGTAGAAATCGTCATAAACGTGGAGCATACGGAGTGTTTCGTCCATAGCTTCCTCGGCTGTTTCGTGCATTGTGTGACCTTCCTGCCATAAGAACTCAGAAGTTCTGAGGAAAGGACGGGTTGTTTTCTCCCATCTTACAACACTGCACCACTGGTTGTAGAGCTTTGGAAGGTCTCTGTATGTTCTGATAATCTTCTGATAATGCTCGCAGAAAAGAGTCTCGGAAGTAGGTCTTACGCAAAGACGCTCAGTAAGCTTTTCGCTACCGCCTACTGTAACCCATGCACACTCAGGAGCAAAGCCCTCAACGTGGTCTTTTTCCTTCTGCAAAAGGCTCTCAGGAATAAACATTGGCATATATACATTCTCGTGACCTGTTTCCTTGAAACGTCTGTCGAGGTCAGCCTGAATATTTTCCCAGATAGCATAACCGTAAGGGCGGATAACCATACAACCCTTAATGCCTGAATAATCAACAAGCTCTGCTTTTTTTACAATGTCGGTGTACCATTTCGCAAAGTCTTCATCTCTGCTTGTGATAGCTTCGACCATTTTTTTGTTTTCTGCCATAATCAATTTCCTCCGTAAAGAAAAATTTATCTTATAATAACATTTCTATTATACTATATTTATTTATTTTTGCAAGTGCGTTGAGGGAATTTAAGTTTTTGGAATTGCAGTAGGTTTGTCAGCCCTTGTTGCATCCAATCCGAGCAGATAAAAACATATAAGTTTACACTTTTATGACCGACCAAAATATAGCAATTCCTAATAAAGTAAAAAAATAAAGCTCGGGGTATACCCGAGCTTATTTTTAGGTTAGTTCTGATTAAGAATTAGCCTCGATGTAAGAAACGAGAGCACCAACTGTCTTGATGTTTTCGATTTCCTCATCAGGAACTTCTACGTTGAATTCATCCTCGATTGACATAAGTAAATCTACAACGTCAAGTGAGTCTGCACCGAGATCTTCCTGTAAATCTGTGTCAGCAGTAATCTTGTCTTCTTCAACGTCGAACTGTTCAGCAAGGATTGCCTTTACTTTCTCCAATACCATTTGGAATTCCTCCCATAAAAAATATTAAATGTATCCATTGTAAATTATGGACAAAAGCACATCTTTTGTGCTACAATGGTTTCAACAAACGGTTTCGTTTGTCTTCTTAGATTATATTATTGGTAATTTGGTATTTTGTCAATATCTAATTTAAAAATTTTTTATTTTTTTATTAATTACACGGGGGTATTTTTATGAGCACAAAGAAGTATGCAGTTATTGGCCATCCGATTGGTCACACAATGTCACCATTTATTCATACAAGACTTTTTCAGCTTGCAGGTATAGATGCTACTTACACAAAGATTGATATTGCACCGGAAAACCTCGGGTATCAGTATGACCATATACTTTCTAAGCTTGACGGCTACAATATTACAATTCCGCATAAGCAGAATATTATTCAGTTTATTGATGAAATTGATGAAAAAGCACAGATGTACGGCAGTGTGAACACAGTTGATAACAGAGACTACACTGCAAAGGGCTATACAACTGACCCTGACGGCTTCTTGAAGGCTCTTGCGGCGGCTGATATCACACTTGACGGCAGAGTTGTAATCCTCGGTTGCGGCGGTGTTGCAAGAACAATGGCTTATGAGGTTGTTTTAAAGAAGCTTCCGGTAGTTTTTGCAGTAAGAGCAGAGGACACTCAGATTGCAGAGAACCTCTGCGAAGAAATCAGAACTACGGTAATCGGTGCAGACACTTCATACTGTCTTATTGATGAAATTGAGGGCGATATTGACGTGCTTGTAAACGCAACACCTATCGGTATGTCGCCGAAGATTGACGCTCAGCCTGTTGCAGACAGCGTTATTTCCAAGTGTGCAAATGTGTTTGATGCAGTTTACAATCCGCTTGAAACTGTTCTCATTCAGAAGGCTAAGGCAAACGGTGCAAAGGCTACGGGCGGTATGTCGATGCTCGTATGGCAGGCTGTTGTTGCTCAGGAAATCTGGCACGGCTTTGAATTTGGTGTGCAGGATATTGAAAAGCTCTGTCTTGATGCAGCGGCTCAGCTTAAAAGCAAATAAATCGGAAGTGTTTTTATGAATAATATAGTATTGTGTGGTTTTATGGGCTGCGGCAAGTCTACCGTCGGCAAAATTTTAGCCAGAAAAAGAGGTATGAAATTTGTTGATATGGACGCATATATAGAAAAAAAACAGGGAATGAAAATTTCCGAGATTTTTGAAAAATACGGCGAGCCTGCTTTTCGTGATATGGAGCATCAGGCTTGCAAGGAGCTTTCCGAAAGCGAGGGCTTTGTTATCGCTTCGGGCGGTGGTGCGTTTACATTTCAGCGAAATGTTGATGTGTTCAAGGGCAAGGACAAAATTGTTCTGCTTGATGTGCCTCTGGCGGTTATCGGCGAAAGATTAAAAAACGACAAGGTAAGACCTTTGCTTCAGCGTCCCGACAAAGAGCAGGCTATGCGTGAGCTTTACAAAAAGCGTCTGCCTGTATATCGCAAAGCGGCTGATATTGTTGTTTGTGGCAAAAGCACACCGCTTAAAACTGCCTATGCAATGATTGACGAAGTTTTTAACAAGTAATACAAAATGGTAAAAAAGTAAACAGCACTTTGTTTTTTATTAAGTTCCCTGATTAAAAATTGTCAAGTTTTTAGTCAGGGGCTGTTTTTATTGTTGATTTTGTTGTTATTTTTATTTAATAAAAGTATTGACTATGACGCTTTAAAGTGATAAAATTTAGAACAAGAAAATTTTATCGAAAGGATGATTTATCATGATTATTGTATTAAAGCCATCAACAACAGAAGAACAACTTATTCACTTTACTTCTATGCTTAAGGATAATTATAACGTAAAAGTAAACAAGTGGGACGGTGTTCAGTCTACTGTTTTGGGACTTATCGGTGACACTACTCATATTGACCTTGACTATATTGATGCTCAGGACATTGTTGAAAATGTAAAGAGAGTGCAGGAGCCTTACAAAAAGGCTAACAGAAAGTTCCACCCTGAGGACTCTGCAATCAGGATAAACGACAAGGTTACTATCGGCGGCGGAAGCCTGCACATTATGGCTGGTCCTTGCTCAGTTGAGAGTGAAGAGCAGATTATCGGTGTAGCACAGGACATCAAGGCATCAGGTGCAACACTTCTTCGAGGCGGTGCTTTCAAGCCTCGTACATCTCCATATGCTTTTCAGGGCTTAAAGGCTGAGGGTCTTGACCTTCTCAAAACTGCAAGAAAAGCAACAGGTCTTCCTATTGTTACAGAAATTATGCGTGCATCACACATTGATATGTTTGAGAATGTAGACATCATTCAGGTTGGTGCAAGAAATATGCAGAACTTCGAGCTTTTAAAGGAGCTTGGTAAAATTGACAAGCCGATTCTTCTCAAGAGAGGTCTTTCTGCTACAATCGAGGAATGGCTTATGAGTGCCGAGTATATTATGGCAGGCGGTAACGATAAGGTTATCCTTTGTGAAAGAGGCATCAGAACATACGAGACATTCACAAGAAACACTCTTGATATTTCAGCTATTCCTATTATCAAGTCGCTTTCTCACTTGCCTGTAATCGTTGACCCGAGCCATGCGGCAGGTAAGGCGTGGCTTGTTGAGCCTCTTGCGATGGCGGCTGTTGCGGCAGGTGCTGACGGACTTATGATTGAAGTTCACAACGACCCTCCGCACGCACTTTCAGACGGTGCTCAGTCACTTACACCTGAGCAGTTTGACGGTGTTGCAAAGCGTGTATTCGCTCTTAAAGAGGCACTTTCTGCTGAATAATTATACATAAATTTACTCAGTTACGGAGGATTTGGCGATGAATATTGCCGTAATCGGACTTGGTATTATCGGTGGCAGCTTTTGCAAGGCTTTGAAAAAGTACACCGATAACTACATAATCGGAATTAACAGAACACCGCAGACCGCACAAAAGGCTTTGGACGAGGGTGCCATTGATGAAATCGGCACACCTCAGAGCCTTGAAAAAGCAGATATAGTGATTCTTGCACTCTATCCGCAGGCGGCTGTGGATTTTATAAAAGAAAACGGCGGATATATCAAAAAAGGTGCCATTGTTACCGACAGCTCAGGCATCAAGAGAGCAATCTGCCCTCAGATGTGCGAGCTTGCCGAGAAATTCGGTTTTGTTTTCATCGGCAGTCACCCTATGGCAGGCAAGGAGAAAAACGGCTTTGATGTTTCCGAAGCTGATCTTTACAGAAATGCAAGCTACATCATCACCCCTTGCGGTGCGTCTGAGGATAAGGTGAAGATTTTATCTGCACTTGCAAGAAAAATCGGCTTCGGCACAGTGAAAATCTCAGACCCTGAGGAACACGACAGAATGATTGCATTCACTTCTCAGCTTCCTCACGTGCTTGCCTGTGCATATGTTTTAAGCCCCTGCTGTCCTAATCACAAGGGATTTTCGGCAGGAAGCTACCGTGATGTTTCAAGAGTTGCAAATATAAATTCAACGCTCTGGAGTGAGCTGTTTCTCGAAAACAACGAGCCACTCATAGCTGAGCTTGATGTTCTTATTGATAATATAACAAAGATTAAAAATTCTGTTGCAAACGGTGACAGAGAAACTCTCACCGATTTGCTTGAGCAGGGGCATAAGGTTAAAGAAGCCTTAGGGGAGTGAGCAACGGTGTCGTTGCATCCAATTCGGGCAGATAGTTTTGTTTATTGGCAAAGTTTATTGCCCGACAAATATATTAGTGAATAGTTAATAGTTAATAGTGAAAAAGTAAGGGTCGCTACGCTCCGATTTATATTTTTTGATATACCGAAAAATATTAATTTACTGCTTCGATAAATTTAAGGGGAAATAATAATGAGAACTGTCTGTGTTGACACAGGTAAAAAATACGATATCCTCATTGACAGGGGAATTATAGACAGATGCGGTGAGTACGCAAAGAAGCTTTCAAAGGCTCAGAGAGTTACGGTTGTTTCCGACTCAAACGTATCACGCATATATATGAGCAGAGTTGTTAAATCTCTTGAGAAAGAGGGCTTTAAGGTAAAGACTCATATTTTTACTGCAGGCGAGCAGTCAAAGCACCTCGGCACTATTGCAGAGATGTATAAAACTCTTGCGGATTTTCAGATGAGCCGTAAGGACATTATTGTAGCTTTGGGCGGCGGTGTAACAGGCGATATGGCAGGTTTTGCGGCGGCAAGCTACCTCAGAGGAATTGACTTCATTCAGATTCCTACTTCCTTGCTTGCTCAGGTTGACTCCTCCGTAGGCGGCAAAACAGGTGTTGACCTGCCACAGGGCAAAAACCTAGTAGGTGCTTTTCATCAGCCGATTGCAGTGCTTATCGACCCCGAAACCCTCGACACACTCTCAAACCGTTTCATCAGTGACGGTATGGCTGAGGTTATCAAGTACGGCTGTATCAAAGATGCTCAGTTATTTGACAACCTCGACGCTGTAAATGCAATGGAGCATATCGAGGATATAATCGAAATCTGCGTATCAATCAAGCGTGATGTAGTAAACCGTGACGAAAAAGAGTCAGGCGAGAGAAAGCTCCTTAATTTCGGTCACACACTCGGTCACGCAATTGAAAAAATATATAACTTCACAGGAATTACCCACGGAATGGCTGTTGCAATCGGTATGGTGCTTATTGCAAGAGCAGGAGAGAAGCAGGGCATAACCGAAAAAGGCACAGCAGACAAAATTGCGTCTCTCTGCCGTAAGTACGGTCTTCCTGTTTCAGACAAGGCAAGCTTTGAGGATATGGCACAGGCGGCTCAGGGCGACAAAAAGACCGCAGGCGGCTCTATTGACCTTGTTTTACTCTCAAAAATCGGTGACAGCTTCACAAAGAATGTTGCCCTTGATAGCTTGTGCGATTTTATTACAACTTAACAAGGAGGAAATTTAAATGTCTGATGTGAAATTTTCTCCCTTTGTGCCGAGCGGTGTTGTAGCCGCTCCGCCATCAAAAAGCGATGTTCACCGTGCAATTATATGTGCGGCACTTTCAAAGGGTGTCAGCACAATTTCACCTGTTGCACTTTCAAATGATATAAAGGCGACAATCCGTTGCATCAAGGCACTAGGTGCTGCTGCCGAGATTAACGGCAACGTGCTTACGGTTGACGGTACAGATATTTTCAAAAATAAAACCGCCCTTCTCGATTGCGGAGAGAGTGGCAGTACACTCAGATTTTTTATCCCTGTTGCGGCTGTCGGTTCAGTCAATGCAACCTTTGTCGGCAGTGGTTTATTGCCGCAAAGACCAATCGGTATTTTTACCGAGGCACTTCCGAAAAAGGGTGTTGAGTGCAAGACAGAGGGCGGACTTCCTCTTGAAATTTCGGGTACTCTGCAAAGTGGCAGATACGAAATTTCGGGTAATGTTTCATCTCAGTTTATCACAGGCTTGCTCTTTGCTCTCCCTTTGCTTGAGGGCGACAGCGACATTGTGCTGACCTCAAAGCTTGAGAGTGTGGGCTATATTGATATGACTCTGCGTACAATGGCACAGTTTGGTGTGGAAATTCAGACAACCGACTACGGCTGGCACATCAAAGGCTCACAGAGCTATAAGCCGACAGCATACAAAACCGACGGCGACTGGTCACAGGCGGCTTTCTTTATGGTTGCAGGTGCAATCGGCGGCAAGGTTACGGTTACAGGTGTAAACAAAGACTCTGCTCAGGGCGACAAGAAAATTGCCGAGCTTCTTGCACAGTTTGGTGCAAAGGTAGACTGGGCAGACACAAGCGTTACTGTAGAAAAAGGCGATATGCAGGCACTCACAATTGATGCCTCACAGATTCCCGACCTTGTGCCTGTATTAAGCGTTTGTGCTTCATTTGCTCAGGGTACAACAAAGATTATAAATGCCGAAAGGCTTCGAATAAAAGAATGTGACCGTCTGAAAATGACAGCCCTGCTTCTTAATAACCTCGGTGGCGAGGTCAGGGAGCTTGCAGACGGACTTGAAATTACAGGAGTAGACAAGCTCAGAGGCGGTAATGTTGACGGCAGTAACGACCACAGAATTGTTATGTCGGCTGGTGTGTGTGCCGCTAAGTGCGAGGGCGAGATTCTCTCTACCTACGCTATGAGTATCAACAAGAGCTACCCTGATTTTTACATAGACTACAACAGCATAGGAGGCAAGGCAGATGTCCTCGACTTACGGTGATAAAATAAAAATTTCGGTGTTTGGCGAAAGCCACGGTAACGGCATTGGTGTTGTCATAGACGGACTCCCTGCAGGGGTCAGGATTGATATGGACAAGGTGCTTGTGCAGATGTCAAGACGTGCCCCCGGTAAAGATAAGACCGCCACACCAAGAAAAGAAGCAGACCTTCCGAAGGTGCTTTCAGGTATGCTTGGCGACACCCTCACAGGTGCTCCGCTTTGTGCCGTGATTGAAAACACCAACACAAGAAGCTCCGACTACGGCAATCTTCTCAGTTGCCCTCGTCCGGGGCATAGCGATTACACCGCTTTTGTAAAATATAACGCAAGCAACGACATCAGAGGCGGAGGTCATTTCTCAGGCAGAATTACAGCACCTATTGTTTTTGCCGGTGCAATCTGCCGTCAGATTCTCGAGCAGAAGGGCATTAAAATTGCGGCTCACATCAAGAGCATCGGTAATGTTTGCGACGACAGCTTTAACCCTGTATGTATAGATGACGAGCTTATCGAAAAGCTCAACAACAGCACTTTTGCACTTATAAATGACAGTGCAGAGGAAAAAATGCGTGAATGTGTTGAGGACGCAAGAATGAACCTCGACAGCACAGGCGGTACTATTGAATGTGCCGTAACAGGCATTGAGGCTGGCTTTGGCGAGCCTATGTTTGAGGGTGTTGAGGGCGTGATAGCCAAGGCTGTTTTCGGTGTTCCTGCAATCAAGGGCATTGAATTTGGCAAGGGCTTTGAGCTTGCAAAAATGAGAGGCTCAGAGTCTAACGACCCGTTTGAATACAAAGACGGCAAGGTAGTCACTACCACAAACAACTGTGGCGGTATTCTGGGCGGTATTACAAACGGTATGCCGATACTTTTCACAGCAGCAGTAAAGCCTACACCGTCAATAGCTCAGAAGCAGAGAACAGTTGACCTGCAGACAAAGCAAAACACCACACTCGAAATTCAGGGCAGACACGACCCTTGCATTGTTCCGAGAGCAGTGCCTGTAATTGAGGCTGTAACCGCAGTTGCAATTATAAACCTTTTATAAATAACCGAAAGGTGAAATAAAATGAGAAATCTTGATGAAATCAGACGTGAAATAGACGAAATCGACAGCGAGCTGATTGAGCTTTTCAAAAGAAGAATGAACTGCTCAAAGGACGTTGCGATTTATAAAAATGCAAATAATATCCCTGTGCTTAATCAGGCAAGAGAAAACGAAATTCTTGACGAGGTTGAGAAAAAAGGCGGTGAGTACGGCTCATCTGCAAGACTGCTCTATTCAAATATTATGGAGCTTTCACGTGCTTTACAGCATAATATCGTGGGTAGCGGCAAGGAGCTTAAGGAAGTTATCCGCAGTGCCGAAAGCGAGCTTGTCACAAAAGATGTGAAGGTGGCTTATCAGGGCATAAAGGGTGCTAACGGTCACGAGGCTACAATAAATCTTTTCCCCGAGGGAATACCCGTGAGCTACAAGTCGTTTTCAGATGTTTTCGATGCGGTAGACAGGGGAGAGGTTACCTATGGTGTGCTTCCTGTTGAAAACTCAACGGCAGGCTCAGTTTCTACGGTTTATGATTTGATACTCAGACACCGCTTCTATATCGTGGGTGCATTTGATTTGCCGATTGACTACTGCCTTGCAGGACTCAGGCAGTCAGAGGCGGCAGACATCGAAAAAGTATGGTCACATCCGCAGACACTTTCACAGTGTGCGGAATACATAGCTAAGAATAATTTTGAGCCGACCCCGTATTCAAACACAGCGGTTGCGGCACGTGATGTTGCAAACGAAAAGCGACTCAACCTTGCGGCTATCTGCTCATACAAGGCGGCTGAGGAATATGGTCTGAAGGTTCTTGATAATCACTTACAGGATAATGACGACAACACAACACGCTTTATCGTTATCTCAAAGAAGCTCTATATTCCGCAAAATGCTGACAAAATCAGCCTTTGCTTCTCGTTGCCGCACGTTACAGGCTCTCTTTACAGCGTGCTTTGCAGATTTAATTCTTTAGGTCTTAACCTCACAAAGATTGAGTCACGCCCAAGAAAAGACAGAAGCTTTGAGTACCTTTTCTACCTCGATTTCACAGGCTCAGTGCAGAGCGAATCCGTGCTTGACCTTCTTGCTCAGCTCAGTGCCGAAATGCCTGAATTCAGCTTCCTCGGCAACTACAACGAAACATACAACTGATTTGCAGTCTTGCAAATCAATGATATATCATCTTCGATGATATGATACTCGCCTGTGGCGGATGATATATTGCCTGTGGCAAAATGATATATTTGCTTCGCAAATATTGTGGGTCGCTACGCTCCGAATTCGGATTAGTCAGGCAATTTTTTAATATAACATAAAAATCCGTACTGCCAAAACAGTACGGATTTTTTTATGTAGTATTAATTTACTATTATTCGGTCTGGCATAAAAGTGTGATTTTATATGCCGATATCTGCCCGAATCGGATGAAACGTCACCGTCACCAATTACAATTAAATGGAAAAATAATTGTCGGGAAAATAACATTTGTGTTATATCAAACTATCTTCTCGAACTGGCTGCAACGACTCCGTTGCTTAGCCCTTAACGGCACCTGCTACAACACCTTCGATGATGTACTTCTGACAAGCGAAGTAGAAGATAACGATTGGCACGATACTGAGAACGATGAGAGCCATAATAGCACCTGTGTCTGAGTGGCCGTAGCTACCGTTAAGATACTGCATCTGAATAGGAATAGTCTTGTAGAGTGACTTATCAAGGATAAGGTAAGGGAGGAGGTAGTCGTTCCAGATCCACATTGTTTCGAGAATACCAACAGAAATAAATGTAGGCTTCATAATTGGAAGAACGATACCGAAGAATGTTCTGAGTGGACCTGCACCGTCAACGTTTGCAGCTTCTTCAATTTCAATCGGAATTGACTTTACAAAGCCTGTGAACATAAACACCGCAAGACCTGCACCGAAGCCGAGATAGATAATCAGAATACCCCAAGGAGTATTGAGCTTTAAGCTGTCGGCAGTCTTTGAAAGTGTGAACATTACCATCTGGAATGGTACAACCATTGAGAAAATGCAGAAATAGTAGATGATTTTACAAATTATTGTGTTTGATCTTGAAAGATACCATGCACACATTGATGTGCAGAACAAAATCAGGAACACACCGCCTACTGTGATAACTAAGCTCCAGAGGATTGCCTGCCAGAAAGGATAGTTACCTGAGAACATACCTGAAATGTAGTTTTTGAATCCAACAAAACTTTCAGCGTTAGGAAATGCGAAAAATTCCTTACTGATGATTGCATTAGTCTTAAATGAATTCATAAATACCAGAAATACCGGAGCAACGTAAAAAACGCAGATAACAGAGAAAAGAACTGTCAGAATTTTCATACCGAGAGTCTGCTTCTTTACAGGCGGCTTTTCTTTCTTTTTAGCCTTTACTTTAACAGTTGCGTTAGTATCTGCCATTACTGTTGCACCTCCTTCTTTCTTGTGAAGTAGAGCTGAACAAGTGAAATTACTACAACAATTACGAAGAAGATAACAGCCTCAGCCTGTGCAACACCTCTTGAATTCTGGTTTGCATAGAACATCTTGTAAATGTTGAGAGCCATCATCTGTGTCTCATAAACACCGTCAGTCAGAGGAGCACCGTTTGTAAGTGCAAGGTTCTGGTCGAAAAGTTTGAATGAGTTTGTAAGTGTAAGGAATGTGCAGATTGTGATGGAAGGAGCCATCATCGGAATGGTTACCTTTGTAAGCACCTGCTTCTTGTCTGCACCGTCAATTCTTGCCGCCTCATAAAGGTCAGCAGGAACGCTCTGGAAGCCCGCAATATAAATAATCATCATATAACCTGCTTGCTGCCAGCACATCAGGATTATAAGACCCCAGAAGCCCAGAGTTGAATTTACCGCAAGGTTTGTGCCGTAGTTTGTGAGGATTGCATCAAAGATGTTTTTCCAGAGATAACCAAGAATAATACCGCCAACGAGGTTTGGCATAAAGAAAATTGTTCTGAATACGTTTGAACCTCTGATGCCCAGTGTAAGTACATAGGCAACCGCAAAGGCGATAACATTGATAAGTATAACTGAAACTAATACAAACAAGCATGTAACCCAGAATGAATTTATAAAGGACTCATCCTGAAATGCTTTTATGTAGTTTTCAAAGCCGACAAACTTGGCTTTACTGATTGTACGGAAATTACAGAAAGAAAGATAAATACCGTGAAAGAACGGATAAATAAATCCGATAATGAACGCCAGAAATGTTGGCAGAACAAATATCAGGAAATATTGTTTGCGTTTTTTGAACATAATTTTTGCCTTTCCGTCGCAAAAGGCGACTTTAATAATAACAATAAATAAAATAGGGGAGCGATGCCGCCCCCCTACCTAAGCTTTACGCATTTATTGCATTAAAACGATTAGCCGTTAGCCTTATCGTATTCAGTCTTCCAACCTTCTACGAATGCCTTTTCAACTTCGCTCCACTCGCTTGTGCCTGCAGCGTACTGTGTAAGAGCAGCACCAACGCCGTTCTTCCACTCTTCACTTGGCATTGTTGTGAAGTTCCAGGATACAGGAGTCTTGCCTGCAGCTGTGAGTTCTGTATCAACAGCAACGAACTTGTTTACAGCTGGCTTAGCGTTCTTGAATGGGATAACAAAGCCCATGCTGTCAGCCATAGCTGCTGTACCTGTTTCGCTTGATACACACCAGTTCATAAATGCAAGTGTAGCAGCGATATCGTCTTCGCTAGCTTCGTTGTTTACACACCAGTAGTTCTCTGAACCTGTGCAGAGACCCTGATTTTCTTCGCCCTCAGCACCTACATAGATTGGGAGCATACCGAGGTCGTCGTCTGTGAGACCAGCTTCCTTAATGCCTGTGTATTCCCATGTACCGTTCTGGTAGAATACAGCTTCACCGCTTGTGAACTCGCCAACAGCGTCAGCCTGAGTCTTAGAAGCGAGGTCTGTCTTAGCACATGTTGAGTTGTTGATGTAGAGATCAAAGATGTTCTTGTAGTTCTCGAGGTATGTACCCTTGATAGCACCTGTCTCAGAAATACCGTCAGCCTTGTACTCTAAGTAGATTGGCATATTAGCAAGGTGAGTCTTGAATCTCCAGTCTGAAGAACCGTCCATACCTGTTGATGTGAATGCACCCTTAACGCCGAGAGCCTCAGCATTAGCCTGAATTTCTTCAGCAACAGTCTTTAACTTAGCAAAGCTGTTGATTTCGTCGATGCTCTTAACTGTAGCGAAGTCTGAATCACAGTACTTCTGGAGAAGAGTCTTGTTGTAGATGATACCATATGACTCGATTACGTAAGCGATACCGTATACAGCGTCGCCTTCCTTAAGTGCGAAGTCCTGGCTTGTAAGCTGTGTATAAAGCTCAGATGTGCTGAGATCTGCACAGTAATCTTTCCAGTTCTTAAGACCTACAGGGCCGTTTACCTGGAACATTGTAGGAGCGTCTTCCTTGTCCATAGCAGCAGTAAGAGTCTGCTCGTATGTACCTTCAGCAGCTGTTTCAACAGTTACCTTAACGCCTGTTTTTTCTGTGTACTTAGCAGCGAGTTCCTGCCAAGCCTTGTCCTGCTCAGGCTTGAAGTTGAGATAGTAAACTGAGCCCTTAGCAGCGTCGCCGCTATTGCCGCCGTCGCCTGTTGAGCTTGTTTCGCCGCCACCGCAGCCAACGAGAGCTGTGGATGTCATAAGAGCTGCAAGTGCAAGAGCAATAGCTCTCTTAAGAGTTGTCTTTTTCATAATTTCCACCTTTTTTCATAGATAGTATCTGAATTAGGGCAGACCCCACCCCCGAAAGCCCCAAAAGCTTCCTCATATTGAAAAGAATAGCATAGTTTTTATTAAAAAGCAATAGTTTTGATGAGGGTTACAAAGATTTTTTTGTTTTTTAATTATTTTGTTTTAAAAAATGATTTTTGATACGGCAAAAATAATAAAACTTCGGCGTAAAATTTGTGAAAAATGCCTTTTGTGTAATTGTGACATAATAACACCATCTGACTATTGAAATCTTTGGGGGTGTTGTGATAAAATTACTTTGTATGTTTTACAAAGTAAAAAAATAGCTGTGATAAATTCACAGCGGAAAGTTATGGTTTTAAAATGAAAAGTTTTTCTCAATCTGCATTTGTGCGATTTTTTACCAAGTTTCACAAGCTCTTTCTTGCATCACTTCTGTTTGCAGTTCCGTTTGCGTTGCTGACAGGAATTTTTGCACTGATAGCGTATCTTACAAATCTGAACAATATAATAATATGGGGGCTTGGAATTATCCCGAGTTTTCCGTTTTATGCAGGTTTGGTAATGGTTATCAGAAAATATGCCGTTGAAAAGGTTGACTGTAATGTTGTAAAAGTCTTTTTCGAGAGCGTTAAGGAAAACTTCAAAAAGTTCCTTGTTCACGGTGTTGCAACCTATGCGGTTGTATCCTGCTCGGTTTTTGCTCTGATGTATTACGGCGTTATGGCTCAGACAGATATGATTTACGGCTCAATTTTTACGCTGTATATAATGTTTTCCGTAATGCTTGTTGCTATGATGTTTTATGTGCCGATAATGACGGTTACTTATGATTTAAGACTCAGAGATATTTATAAAAATTCATTTTTGCTCATTTTCGGCAAAATTCTTAGAACTCTGATTGCCTTGGTATTTGTTGCTGTTGTAACAGTTGCATCACTTCTTGCTGTTACATTTTCTGCTGGTGTAATGTTTGCAGTTGTGGTGGCACTTGTTGCTGTTTTGTATCCGCTTGTGGCAAGCTATATTATCATTTCAGTGATTTCAAAGGGCTTACAGGATACAGTAGGTTCATTTACCGATATTCCTCAGCCGACTATTTCTGATGAAGAAGAAAAGCTCCTTGAGCAACAAGCTCTTGAAAATGCTTCCAGCTCGGATGATTATGTGTTTGTAAACGGAAAAATGGTTAAAAACACACATAAAAATAATGATTAATAATGCATAATTAAAAGTCGCTACATTCCGGATTTATATTTTCGGGGTGTAGCGATTTTTAGTTTTTGCAGTAGGATATTTTTATCTGATAAATTATAGTTTATTGTCGTGCGTTGAATATCGCTGATAGATTTATGTTATCTGCCCGATTTGTGAGCAGTGTCACACCGCCAACGACTACGTTGCCAGTTTTTCACGGATGGTTTTGAGAATTTTGCGTTCCTGACGGCTTACCTGCACCTGGGTCATTTCAAGCTGTGTGGCGGTCTGACTCTGGGTTTTGTTCTGATAATATCGGAGAAAAATAATTTTCCTGTCCCTTTCATCAAGCTGTGAGATTGCCTGTTGCAGACTGAGTTTTTCGGTGACGGCTTCCTGCGAATCCTCAACGGGAATATCAAGCTGAGGATTGCCGTCTTCGTCGTATTCTGCCGTGAGGGAGAGAGGTGTTCGTGTGCAGGAAACAGCCTCGCAGATTTTTTCTTCGCTTACATCAAGCTCCTTTGCAAGCTGAGAAACGCTCATATCTTTGTTGTGCTTTGTTTTGTAATCGTTGTTGAGCCTGCCGATTTTAATTGCAAGCTCTTTCAGGCTTCGGCTTACTTTAACCGTGCCACCGTCACGGAAAAGCCTTTTGATTTCGCCCATAATCACAGGCACGGCATAGGTAGAAAACTGCAAGCCCCTGTCTTTGTCAAATTTTTCCAGAGCTTTGGCAAGCCCCAGACATCCTGCCGAGAAAAGCTCCTCGTACTCTATGCCTTTATTTCTGAAATGCTTACAGCAGGAGTGAACAAGCCCCATATGAGCAGTTACAATTTCGTCTTTGTTGTCGATATTATCACTACCTGTCTTTGTAAATTAAACATTTCAATACCTGCATATTGTCTTTTCGAGTGTAACGGTTGTACCCTTGCCGACTTCAGATTTTACCTTTACTTTGTCGCAAAAGCTCTGCATAACCGCAAAGCCAAGACCTGCCCTGTCTTCTTCGGGTGCGGTTGTATACAGCGGTTGCATAGCTTTTTTTATGTCTTCAATACCGCAACCACGGTCACGGATTTTTATAATTACTCTGCCGTTTTCGCAGATTCTGCCCTTTATGTATATCGTTCCGCTTTCACGTCTGTATCCGTGGACAACACAGTTTGTCACAGCCTCGGAAACTGCTGTCTTCACGTCCGAAAGCTCTGCCACTGTGGGGTCAAGACTCATAATAAAAGCGGAAACTATGCTTCGTGCAAGAGCTTCGTTGGTACTTTTTGACGGAAAGCTCACATTGATTTCATTGATAACATTCATTTCAACACCCCCAGACTTTCAAGCCCCGAAAGTGCAAACAGCTTATACATATTTTCGGGGATATTTACCACCTTGAGCGAGCCGCCCAAGAGCTTCATATGCCTGTATCTTCCCAGCACAAGACCTATGCCTGAGCTGTCCATAAAGGATACTCCCGAAAAGTCAAGGCACAAAAGCCGAGGTTTGAGTGATTCGGTTGCACCGTCTATGCGGTTGCGGAGTCTGGCAGCGGCATTGTGGTCAAGCTCACCCTCTATGTAGGCTGTCAGAACATTGTTTTTATAATCTGTTTTCAGCATTTTCAACATCCTTAGTATAAAATAAAAGCTCCATACCTATAATAATAAGTATGGAGCAAAAATTTTGTTTTATTCTGTTGTATAAAAAATTATTCTTCGTCAGAGTCTCTTTTTTCTATTCTCAATGTGCTTGCAATAAGGTTGAATGCCTGAATTGCATATCCGCAAATTTCCTGATTCATTGTGTCATCGTATGTAAGAGTAAGGGCACACTCACAGTTTTTAGCCTTGTCTTCGTCACTAAGATAGAAGATGTAAGAAATGTTGTGGCGGGTCATGCCATTTTTTACATACTCGCTTGATGAGTCATATTCGTACTTTTCAACAATGAACGGGTGATTTTCAACCTTTGACATAACTACGTTCTGGTCACGGCTGATATGCTCCTTCATTGAGCCTGAATCGTCAATGTGAATTTCAGGAAGCTTGCTGTCAACTCCGCCGCCTAAATTAACAAACTCGTCAAAGCTGTTTGCAACTACATAGTAAACAGGAACTTCGGCAGCACCGCAATCTGACTCGAAAAGTTTTTCCGGAAGCTCAAAAACAAAGTTGATTTCTCTTTCTGCAAATGCACTGTAACCTTCGTGCTTTACGATATTACCTGATAAATTCGGCTTGAAAATTGTGCAGGTTCTGTTCTGTGGCTGAGCCTGTACCTGTGGCTGTGCAGGCTGGTTGTTTTTGTTTTTTAAGTTGTCAAAAGCTTCATCAACAGCGTGGTCAACAACCTTGCTCACTGTTCTGCGTACTGCAGTTCTGAAAATTGAATCTAATAAACCCATTTTTGTACCTCCATAAAATCCTGATTATAATGTAAGAAGATAGTTGTAAAAATCTTCAAACGAACCGTTTTTAATAAGTGATAAATCCTTGTTGCTTTTGTTGACAATGCAGTCTGTGACAAGATAGGTGTCAAAGCCAAGCTGTGAAGCACACATATCTTCGTCCACATCGTTGCCGACCATAATGCTGTCTTCGGGATTTATCGAGCATTTTTCGCAGATTTCCTGATAATATTTAAGGTTTGGCTTGGCAAAGGCTGAGTTGTTATAAGTTGTTACATACTCAAAATCATCAGGATTAAGTCCTGCCCACTCAAGTCTGCGACGAGTGGCAACCTCGGGGAAAAGCGGATTTGTTGCGGCTATGAGTTTGCAACCTTTGCTTTTTAAAAGCTCAATGCACTTCTGAGCGTAGGGGCTGAGTTTTGTAGCCTCTTTTGCGGCAATAAACTCATTTTCATAGTAGTTGTCAAAATCTTTTTCATAAGGCAAAAGGTCAACACCGCAAGCCTGTGAAGCAACTGCCCAGAATGCTTCTCTGTTGCTTACAGAGCCGTCGTTCTGAATCATAGCGGCTGTGCCTTTCCAGATAGCTTTTGTAAGCACTTCAGGCTCAATGCCGAGAGCAGGTGAAAATCTTTTGCAAAGTGAACCGAAATACAGTTTGATGAAAACATCCATATCCATAGGGAGCAAGGTTCCGTCTACGTCAAACAGGAAATTCTTATACATTGTAATCACTCCGAATTTAAAATTACCATATATAATTATACTATTTTTTTAATTAATTGCAATATGTCTTTTTTTAGCGTATAATACTGATAAATGGAGGTGTTTTTATGAAAATTGTACTTACAGATGCCCAGACGGTGCTTGACAGCATTATGACAGCCGAGGAGCTTGAGAGCTTTGGTGAGGTTGTAAAATATGATTTACTCGAATATGAGGAAACAGCAGAGAAAATTGCCGATGCGGATATGATTATCTGCAACAAGACAAGACTTGACGAGCATACTTTAAGGCTTGCAAAAAATCTCAGATATATCGGACTTTTTGCAACAGGCTACAATAATATTGATATAGACTACTGCACAAAGCACAATATCACCGTGTGCAACGCAGGCTCATACTCAACAAATGCGGTTGCACAGCACACTTTTGCTCTTATTCTTGAGCATTTCAGCAAGGTGGGCAAGTATCAGAAATTTGTTGAAGACGGCTTGTGGATGAAAAGCAAGACTTTTTCTACTCTGTTGTATCAGCTCCACGAGCTTGCAGGGCAGACTATCGGCATAGTGGGGCTTGGCAACATAGGCAGGGCGGTTGCAAAAATTGCAAATGCCTTTGATATGCGTGTGATTGCGTACAGCCGTACACAGAAGCCGTGTGAGGGAGTTGAGCTTGTCAGCCTTGACGAGCTTTTGAAAAGCAGTGATATCGTCACAGTGCATTGTCCTCTGAATAAAGATTCTGAAAATCTGTTTAACGAAGAAACCTTTGCAAAAATGAAGCAGGGGGCATTGTTTGTCAACACCGCAAGAGGCGGAGTTATGTGCGAAAAAGCCCTGTTTGATGCGTTGCAGAGTGAGCATTTAGGCGGAGCGTGCATTGATACTCTTGCAGTAGAGCCTATGGCTGATGATTGTATTCTTATGCAGGCGAAAAACTGCATAATCACTCCGCACATCGCCTGGTCACCCGTTGAAACCAGACAAAGACTTATGAGCATAGTTGCAGATAATGTAAAAAATTTCCTTGACGGAAAACCTACGAATAAGGTTAATTAACAAGTGTGACGGCAATGGTGGTGTTTAATCCAAGTCGGTCAGACAGCGTTGATTAATTATCAAACTTAATTTCCCGAGAATATACATTTCTGATATAACGTAGGGCGGGGGCTTGCTCCCGCCGCAGAAGCACAAACAAATATCAATGTTATAGTGGAAAATATTTACCATCTGCTTGTACAAAAACATATTTCTACAGGAAAACTTGTCGGCGGGAGCAAGCCCCCGCCCTACGATAAACAAACAGGCCTGTTCAATGAAAAATTATAATTTAATATACAAAGCACACGGCTGTGACGGATATTTTCCGTCACAGCCGTGCTTTTTTGAGAAGTAGACAAATAATCAAATTTTTTTTAAATGTTATATCCTGCAAGCTTCATTTGTAAGGCAGTTGCATCATTTATTGTGAGTGTACCGTCACCGTCAATGTCAGCAACAGCAAGAGCAGTTTCGTTTGTTTCATCAATCAAAGAATTGCTTTCGCTGTCTGTGTAACGTGCAAGATGCATTTGTAAGTATGTTACATCATCAACAGATACTGTTCCGTCAAGATTTGTGTCGCCAAAAATAGTGTAGTTATCCTTATAGCTATCTCCGCACATATTGCAAGTATGCTCAGTATAGCCTTTTTCCTCAAAAGTTGGTTTTACAACTTTTTCACTGTAACTATGTTTTCCGATATCCTCTGTATTTATCTTTTCTATATTGAATTTTTGAGGTTCCCAGTTTGTACCTGCTCCCCAAACTTCAAGATTATATGTAGTCTGGTTTAAATCTAAAACCATATCAGTGCAAACAGGCTTGATATAGTAAGCTCCGTAAACTTCGTAAATATAGAAACGCTGAGCGGTTACATCCCAATCATTATATACCTGTACGTTTGTACCTGCACCGCCCTCTGCGTGGTTGTGAACATCCATTGCACGCCAATCATAATAATTCTTTATTTTATAACTATTGTCTGAGAGTCTGTAAAAATACCATACTTGTTCTTTAGTACAGTTAGAATCAGCACCTTCTACGTTATTGCCAACAGCAGTTAAATACTTGTTAGAAGATGGATTATTTATTTTAGCACAAAACTCGTCACCGATATTTTTTCTTTCGGCAACATAAAACTCAACTCGTTTTGTATCAACTCCGCCTGATCCGTTCCATACAGAAAAATACGCAGAGTAACTACCTACACCCAAAGTTGAAGCAGGAATTGTAAATGTTGTATCACAAGCTTCGGTTAATACTCTTGTAGTGCCGTTTTTATCAATACCAATTACCTGTCCTTTAGAACATACTGGTTCAACAGTAATACTTACTGTATCGTCAATGTCATACACAGGTTTTGATGTGTATACATTTGAGTAAGTGGCATCACCGACTACTGAAAAGTCTAACCAAGAACTATCAACTGTACCTGCACCGTTTGAACAAGAAAAATATACATTGTAATTACCTATGCCATAAGTATTGGCAGGTATAGAAAAAGTGCCTGAATCTACATTTTGACCTATGATAAGTTGTCCGTCTTTAAACATAGACATATAGTAACTTGTAGCACCATCAGCATGTATATGCACTTCGATTGTATCAGCTAAATCGTACCACACTTGACTTTTGCTAATTGTAGGATTTGTTGGTTTTCTTTCAGGAATATAATTTGGCGATATAAATCCATAGATATCGTTACTATAATAATTTCGATTTACTCTTGCAACTGAGTTATCGTAATTTCCTTCTATAGTATGTACAATACCTGTAGCACTGTCATAATATTCAACAAAGCCAACGTGGTCAAGAGAGTTAGCACTATTACTTGTACCATAATCATAAAAAATTAAATCACCTGATTTTGGAATGTACCCTGATGAAGTATAATGTTTTGTGCCTTGTGTATTTGCCCACTGAACATTACAACTTGCAGTTTTTGAGATGATATCAAGACACCCTGCTTGAGCGGCACACCAAGATGTAAAAGTTGCACACCATGGATATCCATAACCATTGTCTGCGTATCCGGATATTTTGCCAAGCCAAAGTGTGTATTTGTTCCTTTGGTGATAACCGCTTGTAATACCTACTTCGCTTTGTGCGATAGATATTATGGAGTTTGCCGTGCAGTTAGCCGATACCGAAATATTGCTGATACAGCACATACTCAGGAAAATCGTAAAGGTCAAAACCAATGAAATGAGTTTTTTTGAGTGTTTAGTCATAAAATATGCCTCCTTGTATAAATATTACAATATAATTATAGCACTGAGGATATTTTTGTCAAGAATTATGTAATTTAGAGTTTTTTGTATCTATTAAGGCAAAAAATTAAGGTCATATCTGCATTGTGTCGCAGATATGACCTGTTTTTTGTTTGCTTATAATTGTAAAATAGCTGTTGCGATTGCAAAGTAGATGAGAAGGGAGAGGGCGTCGCAGACTGTTGTGA
>JAXJTT010000172.1:0-2631 GCA_036309445.1 Ruminococcus sp.
AATATAGGGGTATAGCTCAGTTGGTAGAGCAGCGGTCTCCAAAACCGCGTGCCGAGGGTTCGAGCCCTTCTGCCCCTGCCAAAGAAAAGTCCGAAAAACCTTGATTTTACAAGGGTTTCGGGCTTTTTTCATACATAAAATCAATTTTGCTAAAATCGCAATTTACCGTAAAATATCGTACATTTTCGAGTGCTATGTGCCCCCCGATGTGCCCCCCGCTATGTGCCACTATCCCTTATATTATAAGGGTGTTTAAACATATCGATAATTTTAAATATCTACTTTTTTATAGTGTTTTTTACCGCGTGCCGTATTTTTAGTGTATTCATCAATCATTTTCTGTTGATAAATGATTGATGATATATTATATTTTAGTTGGATGTAATCTATAATATAAAACCGACACAGAAAAAAACGAGCAGAAAGAACTTCGAATCTTTCTGCTCGTACTCATTTATGAAACCAAAGTTTCTTTGATGAATTTATCCTGCAGCATAGCTGCATTATTTTTAGTAGCCTCATCAACATGAGTGTAAATATTTGCTGTTACACCGTACTCACTGTGCCCCATAAGCTCCTGTGCCGTCTTTATATCAACACCCGACCATTGAAGCATTGAGCAATAGGTGTGGCGGAGCTGATGTGCAGTGAATTCTTCAAAACATTCATCTGCAAAACAAAGCGAATCTTCATCTCTGCCGTCAGCTGTCCTTAACGCTTCCATATAGCTTTCAAAAAGGCGTTTCCACGCTGTTTCCGTCATTCTTCCTCCGTATGCCTTCTGAACGACATAAGTTCCCTTAGAATGCTTTTTAGCTTCAAGAAGCAAACTGCAAAGAAAATCATTCATCGGGATTTTTCTCATACCGGCTTTGGTTTTTGTTTCTTTTAATTCACACTGCTTAAAATCATAAGATTTATTTACATTAATGATTTTGTTTTTGAAATCAATATCAAACCAAGTCAGCGCAGTTAGTTCTCCTCGTCTGAGCCCTGCAAGAAGCATTATACAAGCAGGGAGCTTCGCTCTGTGTTCCGTAGTGAGAATTAACTGAATGGTATGCTTATTTATAGCATTCCGGGTTTTGGTGACTGAATTTTTAGGAATTTTTAAATCCTCACAGGGATTACAGAAATTATAAGCTCTTTCTTTTCTTGCAAATTCAAAGACATTAGCAAGAGCTCTGATATATCTTTGAATAGTTTTCTTTGCCGTAGTTTTGCCTGTTGAAGGGTTTTTCTTATATAATTCGTTTATGGCGGGCTGAATGTGAGAGGGAAGAATATCATTGAGCTTTGTTTTTGCAAGAAGTCCGCCTTTATAATCTATAAAGTACTGTAATCTTGCTTTCAAGGTCTTATATTCTGACTCTTTGATATTGTCGCATATAACCTCACTTTCTATTGTTTCAAGATAATGATCAACCCATTTTATAAGGGTATCATTGTTTTTAAGAATGTTCAGACCGCTGTCTATAGCGTTCTTATATTCTCTTACCTTCTTTTCAAGCTCTTTTTCTGTCTGAGCTTTTAATTTTTTGTACTTTGGCTTACCGTTTCCGTCTGTACCGATATAAATCTTGGTGCAGAAGCTGTTTTTTTCTACATAAAATTTATTCATTGTATACCTCCTGAAAAAGTATTCGAGGGATGCTTTCGCACCCCTCACGTCAATATTACTGTTTAACCTCATTATCATCAAATGTGCCGAGTCCCATTTTAAGAAAATCATCCTGACTGACACGCCATTCTCTTCCGATTTTTCGAGCCTTGATTGTACCTTTCTGACAGTATTTCTTTAACGTCTCATAATTAAATCCTGTCAGACCTGCCACCATCTCCAAAGTAAGCAGATAAGGTAAACCGTCAAGGCTTGAAATATAATTTCTTTTAATTGCATTAATCTTCAATAAACATCACCTCCTTATCGTGAATCCCTGTCTTTTTGACGGAGAAGGTATCTGTAATAATGTTCACAAGCCTTTAGCACAAAATCTTCAAAGTCTTTGTCTTTAACCCTCGGTGCTATTTCCTGCAGTTTTTCCATAGAAACCTTAAACATAGGCTTCTGATTTGCTTTGTCTTCTTGCATAATGGTTTCGATATCATCATCAGAAAGATTTCCCGTCTGACTTAACTTTTTGAAACGGACAGCCTGAGAAAGCGAGGGCGTTCTGTCTTCAACCTCTATCGAACCGAGAAGAGCATACTGTTCTTCGTCGGTAAGGTATGAAAGCTCAACCGCAGGTGTGAGTGCGATTTTTTCTTCATCAACAAGATCAAGTAATTCGGGGATGAGATAAGTCAGACGAATATAACGTTGAATTTGTCTACCGCTGTCTGTATCTGAAATTTCATCTCGTGACTTGTGGCCAACTTGTCCACAAGTGATACCCTGATGCTTCATTGCTTCAAGCTTCAATTTGTAAGCAAACGCCTTTTCTGACGGGAGAATATGCTCACGGTGTAGATGGCTGTCAACAAGCATAATAGCTGCTTCATCACGGTTTATGGCATAAATAAAAGCAGGTACTTCTTTCATCCCTGCTTTAACTATGGCGTGTAAGCGTCGGTGTCCGCTTATCACCTCATATTCATCTGTGTTTTCAATAGGTCTGATAATTATAGGAG
>JAXJTT010000173.1:0-1810 GCA_036309445.1 Ruminococcus sp.
CAAAACTCTCGCCAAAGCTTTCTTGCAGCTCGGTCTCAAAAAAGGCGATATCATCATAAAAGCTGACAACAAAGACGTAAAAACCTTTGCAGATTTCTTTGATTTATTAGGCAATTACAGTGCAGGCGATAAAATCGAGCTTACCTACTACCGCCCTGATACAGACAAAACAGGCACTGTAACAATCACTTTGCAGGCTGATAAATAAATTTCTTTTCAACAAAACAAGCACAAGCCCCGTCAGATACATTTTTCGTATCCGACAGGGCTTTTTAAATCTGAACCAAAAAGTTTTATTTATTAAGAATGTCTATTGACCGACTGCAAAATTACATAATACGTTGTAATATAAACTTCCCTGCCTCATAAATTAAAATATACAAACCTGTAATAATATTCAAAAAAAGGCATTCTTTTTTGGTTATTTTTTATTTCCTTCTTTATTGACTACTGCTCAATTTGTGGTATAATTAAAGAGTATAAGAATAGGGATTTTTTGACTTTTTTTGCTTTTTATGTGATAAATCTTAAGTTTTTGGTTACAACGCTGTAATTTTAAACTTGTTTTCTCATTAAACAGAACAAAAAATCCAGAATTATATTGGATAAGTTAATTTTGATAGGGGGATATAGATAATAGCAATGAATGAAAACCATACAATTGAAAATAAAGCTATGATAGAGATAGACATAAAACGCATTATCGGTGCAGTCTGGCATAAAATCTGGATTGTCTGCCTTTCGGCAATACTATGTGCGATAATATCTCTGACAGGTACAGTGTTCCTTGTAACGCCTACATACCAGTCGTCAGCGATGTTTTATGTAAACAACAACTCTCTGTCTGTAGGTGACGCATCATTCAGCCTTACTTCTTCAGATATTACGGCTGCTAAGAGCCTTGTAGATACCTACATTGTAATTCTGAAGTCAAGAGCTTGTCTTAATGAGGTCATTGATTACGCTGAACTTGATTTGAGCTACAGCGAACTCAGAAATATGATTTCAGCGGCTGCTGTAAACTCAACCGAAATTTTCGAGATTGTAGTAACCAGTCCCGACCCTGATCAGGCAGAAAAGATTGCCAATGCCATCGCTTACATTCTGCCGAAAAGAATTTCGAGTATCGTTGAAGGCACTTCTGCCAACATCGTTGACTACGCTGTAAAGGCTTCAAATCCAAGTTCACCAAGCTACAGCAAAAACACCTTGCTCGGACTTATCGCAGGTATATTAGTAAGTGTTGCTATCATTTCCGTGCGTGAGGTATTTGATATTACAATCCGCAGTGACGAAGACGTCGAGCGTTGTTGTAATCATCCTATACTCACCTCTGTGCCTGATATGACAGTTCCGTCATCAAAAAGCGGCTACTACTACGGATACGGCAACAACAAAAAAGCAAGTACCGGCACCACATCTGCAAACACACGTTCTCCGATTATCGGCAAAAACATCAGCTTTGCCGCATCAGAAGCCTACAAACTTCTGCGAACAAAACTTCAGTTCTCGTTTGTTGATGAAATCACTTGCCCGATTATCGGTGTTTCAAGTGCTATGGCCGGTGAAGGCAAGAGCCTTTCTTCAATCAACCTTGCATTCTCACTTGCACAGCTTGATAAAAAGGTTTTACTTATCGACTGCGATATGCGTCGTCCATCTGTAGAGGTAAAGCTCAGACTCAAAAAAATTCCGGGTCTTTCAAACTACCTCACAGGTCAGAACACTATGAGCGAAGTTACTCAGCTCTATCAGACAGATTCCGATGATTGCTTTGATGTAATTGCGGCAGGTGTCAACCCACCTAACC
>JAXJTT010000174.1:0-8532 GCA_036309445.1 Ruminococcus sp.
CTTATGAATAGCATATGAAAAGGGATGTCGTTGAAGACATCCCTTTTTGGTGTAGGAAATTACTCGGTAAAAGTATAATCTCAGCAGTTGCTATCTTCACGAATTGGATGCAACGTCACGTTGCCCCGTAAGGAAGGCGATACTGCGTTCGATTGAGTCTTTTGATGTACCCCAGTCTTGTCCCTGACTGCGGTAATCAAACATTGAGCAAAAATGTGTAATGTCAGCTTTAAGACTTTCAAGGTAATTCTTTGTGAGTCCTGCTGTTTCTGCGTAAAACTCAGGCATAAGTTTGGACGGGATTCCACGTCTGCCCATTGCATCGGTCATTATAAAATGATAGTGCTTAAGGCAGATATAAGGCTGTTCACCGTAAAGCTTGCGGAACTCTCCGCCTTTTGCCCATTCAATAAATATGGTAGCCATAAAGTGGTGCATATCGCTTTCAATTCTGTCGCATACGTAGCAGGTTGAAAGTTCTTCTCTGATACCTTCAAGCTGTTTTTTGTCTGGCTTACCTTTGAGCTTTGCAGGCATAAAGTTGTCGATAATTTCCTGCAGGTGGCTTTCGAGAATCAACGCATTCGGAAGCTTCTGACCTTGTGTGAACATCTGTGAAAAATGTCTGTGGCAAAAGCCTTTTTTGTTTGTTTCAATGCGAATACTTGGCTCCATCATAGCATCGCCTGTGATGAACTTAACGTACTGTTTTTCAAGCATTTCTTCCATTCGGCATATCGGGCAACCGTCTTTCGGCATAAAAATATCATTTATGGGTATTGTGCAGATTGTTTCTTTCAAAAAAATCACTTCCATTGATATAAATTTAATTACATTATTTTTAGTATATCATATTGTTTTTAAATATGGTATACTGTTTTTGAAAAAATGAGCGTAAAACGGGGTGCGAAAATGATTTGTATGAAATACGAAAAGGGTATAAAAATAGATGGAGTCCGTGACCTTGACCTTGCTCAGACACTTGATTGCGGACAATGCTTTCGCTGGGAGGAGCAGAGTGACGGTTCTTTTACGGGTGTGGCATACGGAAAAAGTGTTTCGGTAAGACTCTGTGAGGATACATTATATATAGAAAAGGCTGATGAGGCTGATTTTGAGAACATCTGGAAAAATTATTTTGATTTATCGCTTGATTACGGCAAAATTAAAACTGAGTTAAGTTTAATACATCCTGTGCTTGCAGAGGCGGCAGGCTATGCTTCGGGAATAAGAATTTTGCGGCAGGAGCCTTGGGAGGCTTTATGCACATTTATCATTTCACAAAACAATAATATAAAAAGGATAAAGGGAATTGTTGCAAGACTTTGTGAAACCTTCGGTGAAAAAATAGCTGAGAATGAATATGCGTTTCCGACTGCGGAGAAAATTGCAGGATTGACAGCAGATGACTTAGCTCCTCTTAGAGCAGGATTTCGTAATCGTTATCTGCTTGATGCAGCCCAAAAGGTGCATAGCGGTGTTGTGAAGCTTGAAAAATGCTTTGATTTGCCGTATGATGAGGCAAAAGCCGAGCTTATGAAAATTACGGGAGTGGGGGTAAAGGTTGCTGATTGCACTTTGCTTTTCGGATTTCACAGGGTAGAGGCATTTCCGGTTGACGTGTGGATGAAAAGAGCAATGGAGATTCTTTTTCCTGATATGAAACCTGAGGATTTTGGTGAGTATGCAGGTATTGCACAGCAATATATTTTTCATTACAGCCGTATGCACCCCGAATTGTTTGATAAGTAAGATGATTTTAATTATTTGATAGAAGTAAAAATGTGTTGTTGCATAAATAGGAGCTTTGATTTTTGTGTAATATTACAGTGGTAAAGGTAAATATATACACATTTTGTCTTTAACATTTTACAAAAATTTTTGGATAAACTGATTGATTGCTTGTTTTCTCTGTGATATAATGCTTATAGAGCGACAAAAAATAAACAAAATAAAAAATGGTTCAGTCTGATTTTTATAAACAAGCGTAAATGACATAAGCATTTAAGGTTTGTTTGTTTTTTGCGGGATTTTGTTCAAAAAGACGGGCATTTTCTTTTTGAACTGAATTATTATCATAATATTTTTTATGGAGGAAAACAAAATGAAAAAAGCCGGAAAACTTCTTTCTGCATTCATGGCTGTTATGATGACAACATCAATGGCATCTGCATTTTCTATCAGTGCTGACGCAGCTACAGCCGGAGGTACAGTAACTGTAACCTCAAACGTATGCGATACTGTTAAGTGTGCATACACAAAGGATAGCGATAAGCTTACAGTAACATTTGACCTTAAGTCAAATTACTGGATTCTCAACGATCAGGCAACACTTACATATGACAGTAAAGTTCTTAAGGTTTCTGATTCAAACACAGCAAAGACAATGATGCCTGTTCTTTCTGAGAGCTCAGCAGTTGTAAACACAAAGAATCCTGGTGTTGTTTACTTCAACAGCACAAGCCCAAGCCTCTACGATTTCAAAACAAGTGATACATTCTTCACTGTTGATTTTGATATCATCGGTGGCGGTAACACAACTGTAAACCTTGATCTTGAAATTTTGACTGCTATGAATACTACAGATCGTTTTGAGGTTGATCTTTCAAAGCAGGTTAAGCTCGTTTCAGGCAGCAGTGTTCTTAACAACAGCTTTACAATGAAATCTTCAGCTAAGGTTGAGTCAAGTTTTGAAAGCGATTCAATCTACGTTGCAGCTCCTATCTTCACAAAGGGCACACAGTGGGAAGATTTATACTTCGCATATTCTTCATCTTCATCACTTGCTAACGCAACAAAGATTCCTTTTGAGAAAACAGACCTCGTTTACACAATGAACGGTGATGTATCAGGTATTCTCACAACAAACGCTAACTTAGCTATCTACAAGCTCACACCAACAGATGCTCAGGCTAAAGCTATTGATGCAGCAAACTACACAGGTATTGTAAACAAGCAGGGTACAACAAGAACAAACTTCATCTGGTCAAATGCTGTTACAAGAGCTAACATCGACAAAGTTGGCTACGGTTCAGCTAAGCACACAGTTGCTGAACTTAAGGGTAAGACATTTGTTATCAACGATTCAGTAGATACAAACAACAGATCTTCATACCTCGGTTACTGGACAAGCAAGGCTCCGGAGAAGGTTGTAGCTACTATTTATGCTGCTTCACCAGTTGTAAACTCAACAACATCAATGGGTACAATGTACCTCCGTTACAGCACAAACTCTGATCTTGCTAATGCTAACAGAATTAAGATGGCAGAGATCGATTACCTCTACACAGCTAAGAATGTTTCTTCAACAAAGCTTCAGAATGGTGAGTGGGCTGTTTACGAGCTTGGTCTTACACAGGCTCAGGCTGATGCTATCAACGCTTGCAACTACACAGGCTTTACTTCAGCTTACAGTGCTGATATCCGTACAAACTACACATATGGCAACTCTGTAACAAGAGCTAACATCGGTAAGGCTGGTTACGGCTCAGCTAAGCACACAATCGCAGAGCTCAACAACAAGATGTTCTTCATCACAGGTTCAGCTGCTGCTAACACAGTTTCTTACACAGGTAACTGGGGCGACTTCAACGCTAACATCAAGACAATCACACTTAAGATTGCAGCTCCTGCAAAGGTTGGCGGCACACTTATCAACTCAATGAACCTCATCTACTCAGAGGACTTTGATCCTGCTACAGCTAACAAGGCTAAGATGACAAAGACAACTGAGAGCTTCAAGGCTGACAAGGTTTACACATCACTTATTTCAAGCAACACAGCTTGGTCAGTATATGAAGTAGAGCTTGATGCTAACGAGTATAAGGCTCTTGCTAAGTCAAGATATGTTGGCTTCGCAACAGACGATACAAAGGTTAGAACATGCTTCAACTACACACACAACATCTTAAGAGGTAACGTAGGTTCTTACAAGACACCATTCGATGCTGCTGCATTTACACATCCAACAGAACTCGATGGTCGCACATTCGTACTCTGCGGTGCTCTTAACTCAAACAACACAATTACACTCAACGGTTACTGGAAGTAATCTTTGAAACAAAATTACAAGCTGTCTGACAGCTGAAAATAAGGCGGACACAGAAATGTGTCCGCCTTTTAATATATTTAAGAAGCAGGATGAAAAATTTATCTGAAATTATATTTTAGTCACTTAAAATTCATTTTGCAAAAGTATACTGTAATCAAGCGGTAACAAGGCGGGCTTGATACATATAAAAATACGGAAGGAAATAAAATGAAAAAACCAATCAGCTTTTTATTGGCAGGAACAATTATTATTTCAATGATGCCGTTTGCTACAGTAGGTGTTTCAGCTGCAGAAGAAACTCAAACTGAAGGTATTTATGCGTTTGAGGATAATGGAGGATGTGAACCGATTCGTAAAACCGTTACAAGTATACAACTTGCATCTGATAAAAAACCTGATTTTATTTTTTCAGGTGATACCTACTATTTTGATATGTCAGACATTGAGTTCAATGTCAGCTTTTCAGACGGCAACTCTGCAGTATTTACCCATGACTATTCAACCGTTTTTACAACACAAAGTATTGATGTGAACTATGAATATTCGATTATTTATAAATGTGAAGTAAATCCAAGTACATCAGAAGCAGTATTTACTATGCGAGGCAAAAACCAGACAAAAGGTGTTTCGGTAACGGTGCCAATCAATTCTCTTGAGGTTGGAAGTATTGCTGTTGAGAAACTACCAGAAAAAACGGAGTATGTTGGCGAACAGTACGAAGAAATATATTTTGACGGTATTGAGATTCGTTTTAACTATACAAACGGAAAAAGTGAAGTTTTTGATTATACTCAACGAAATAAAGTTTTGGCATTAATCAGAGTAAAATGCAATAACGAAATATACTCATTAGTAAGTTCTTTTTTCAGACTGAATGTGGGAGATAATGAAATCTTTTTTACCTTCGGTGAGTGTTCAACTTCAATTAATGTAACAGGTAAGGCTGTTGAGTCAATAGAGATTCAGAAGTTGCCATATGTAACAAATCTTCTTGCAGGCGATATAATAAGTTATGAAATGATTATGTACGGAATGGAAATACTCGTTAAGTTCGAAGATGGTACAAGTTATGTTCTTGACGGAGAGAATAATGTTGGTTACTGTGGTGTTCTCGAAATGAAAGAGAATGGTTGCTATACCATTACAGAGGGTAATAATACATTGACAATTGTATATGGCGGCAAGACTGATACAATTAATTTTACAGGTAAGGTAGTTGAATCAATAGAGATTCAGAACTTGCCTGATATAACAGATTATATCGCCGGTGACAGAGTGCACGTTGCACAGCTCGTAGATGGAATAGAAGTTCTTTTAAAGTACGAAGACGGTACAAATGCTGTTAAAACAATAGATTATGAAGATTTCGAGGAAAACGGCTTCAATGTTCTTGGTCTGGATGAAGATTATACTTGTTCAGTATCAGAAGGCGACAATACAGTTACAGTTACTTACAGAGGTAAGGCAGCTACATTCAATATAACAGGACATATTCTTGATAGCATTGAAATCACAAAGTTACCTTGCAGAACAAGAGCTGTTATAGATTCATTTGCCGGCATTTACTATTATATAGAAGGAATGGAAATCACAGCTTACTTTGCAGATGGCGAAAGTCAGGTGTATCCTGTAAACGAAATGTATACAGAATATTTTGATAGTATAAAATTTGAAGGCGAACAAATTTATGATAATTCGATGTTGTTTGCGGCTAAAGGTGAAAATATTATTACCCTTAATTTAAATGGTTGCATTGATGAGTTTATTGTAACAGGCAGTGATGTTGAGAAAATTGAGATTGCTAAAATGCCTGATCTCGAATCTCTCTCTGCAGGAAGTACGCATATGGGTTTTGTGCTGTTTGAGGGTCTTGAAATTAAGGTAACCTATGATGATGGTTTTTCTGAGATTTGCAGAAACGAAAATGATATGTACCTTTTTGATGCTTTGATTCTATATGGTAGTAATGTTGAGTATCCGGAGTGGGCAGATGAATGTCTGACCTATGCTGAGATTACACTTGAAAAGGGCGAAAATGTATTCACTCTCGATTACTATGGCTGCACAACTGATATTGTTATTACAGGCACCGGTGAAACAAGCTGGGGCGATGTAAACCGTGACGAAGTAGTAGATGTAACTGACGTTACAACTTTACAAATGCACCTTGCAGGCTATGATGTTTATATTCCAAGAGAAATTTCTGACATTAACTATGACGGCATAACTGACGTTGCAGATGTTACAACATTGCAGATGATGCTTGCAGGCTACGATATTTAAAACTGAATAATTAACTTCACAAAAGCCGTTGCTTAAATCGAAGCAACGGCTTTTGTCAGATTATAAGACTTTTTTGCTTTAGCGTGATAATATTATACAATCGGAAAATTAAGCAAAAATCCTGCTTTGTCTATTTATACGAAAAATTTTCCTCTTGTTGACTTGCTAAGTTGATTTTGATATTATTTTAAGGTGTATTATGCATAAATTGGTATTTATGTGTATAGCACAATAAAAATAAAAGAGGGGAATAAAATGAATAAACGATTAATCAGTATGTGCCTTACATTTGCTATTGTTTTCAGTATGTTTGTCATAATGCCGACAACAACTGCACAGGCACTTACACAAGAGCAGCAAAATATAGTTGCAAGAGCGGATGAGTTGTATGGTGTAAGATGGATGGCTCGTTCGTATATTCAAGGTTGTAATGGACATGTTACATATTCACCTGGAGAAATGTATAATATTCCGTACGGAAAAACCTTTACTTCCGGAAAATGTATAGGATATGATATCTCTATTGCTGATTTTTTAATGGCAACAAATGATATGAATAGTGCTTTTTATACATCAAGGGCTACTTACGACGGAAAAGAATATCCATTCTATTGTATGGATGATGCTGCGTTTGTATCATATTGTTGGGGAATTGATAGAACGCTGTATATACCTTCGGTTTCTACGCATATTGGTAACTTATGGGATAAATTAAATGAATTGTGTGTCGGTGATGCATTATATTCAAGCGTTGATAATGAAACTATACTTGTAACAGATGTTGTATATGAAGGAAGTAAAGTTAAGACGGTTGAATTAACTCTGCTGGGTGTTGCTGATATGACTAGATTTACTGTCCCGGCACATAGATTTTATACTACAGTTTTAAATGATACTTATGAAATTTTTAGGTTCTGTAAAGCACCTCAACCTGATGTACCTAAGCCAGAGGTACCAAAGAGCACAATTAAAAGTGCACTTGATGAAGTTTCGGGAGGAGTTGGTACAGTAAATGTAAGTGGCTGGTCGTTTGATAGCTCTAATAAATCCGTATCGACAGAGGTTCATATATATATCGGTGGTCCTGCAGGTTCGGGAGAGGGAAAGGCGATTAAAGCAAATGTATATCGTCCTGATGTTGATGATGTTTATGGATGTGGCGATTATCATGGATTTAATTCAACTATTACCACAACCAAAAGAGGTAAACAGCCCGTTTATGTTTATGCAATCAGTGCGGACGGAAAGAAAAACGAACTTATGGGTGGTGCCCCAAAATATGTAACTATTACAGAAAATAGCACAACAAACAATAATCCTATAAGTAATCTTGAAATTCTTTCAGCAGGAGAAAATACTGTAAGAGTAAAAGGTTGGACTTTCGACAAGGATGATACTTCAAAATCACTTGAGGTACATGTGTATGTTGGCGGTGAGGCAGGTTCTTCAAATGCAAAGGGTTATGTAATCAAAGCAAATATAAATCGACCTGATGTTAACAATGCTTATGGTTGCGGCTCAAATCATGGATTTGATTCTACAATTGTAACAGATAAGATAGGCTCACAGCCTATCTACGTTTATGCAATAAATGTAGGTAGCGGTTCAAACGTATGTATAGGAAATAAAACATTAACCATTACTGACACAACAAAACCTGTAGTGTCAAATGTAAGGATATCAAAAACTGATGCAAATAACTTTACAGTTTCTTGTACCGTAAAGGAAAATGCTCTTAGTAAAGTGCATATTTATGCCTGGTATACAAGCAATAAAAACGGTACACAAAAGAGCTACAATGCAAAGATTTCAGGCACAACAGTTACATATACAATTCCAATTGCGGATTTAGGCGGCAAAAACGGTAACTATACAGTTCATATCTATGCGTATGACACAAAAGAAAACTGCGGTACAGGTGCCACAACTTTTGATTTTTATAATCCTACAGGTACACTTGACTCGTGCTTAGGCGGTGGCGGCTCAGTAACCCTAAGAGGCTGGGCATTCGATGGTAATGATACTTCAAAACCTGTAGAAATGAATGTGTATATTGGTGGCGATGCCGGTACAGGTGAGGGTCATGCATTTTTAGCAAACACTTCTCGCCCCGATGTTAATAAGGTTCATGGTTGTGGAGATAATCACGGTTTTAGTGTAACTCTTTCAACTAAGAAAACAGGTACACAGGATGTTTA
>JAXJTT010000175.1:0-4666 GCA_036309445.1 Ruminococcus sp.
CTCATATCGTGACCTAAAAAACGAACCTCATCGCCTGTTGAAATACCCTGACCGCCGGCGAACACCTGTAAGGAAACAATATCTCCGTCAATTTTATTGACCTGAGCGAGCGATTTTCCGAAACGGGTGTTTATCTGTGCCAATTCGTTGTAGCGTATGCCCTGAGCTTTAACGGTAATAACATTACCTGTAATTGATTCTATTTTGTTAAACACCTTGTTCATTATCACTCACCACCTTTCAGAAGAAGCTCTGCTTCACGGTTTAATCTGCCTTGACCGTCAGCATACATAGTATCTATCTCAGCCTCTGCTTTGGCAAAGGCCTCACTTTCAAATTCGGTATAATTCCAGTCAATAAATTTCTGTCTCATACGATTGAAAAAGCTGCGAGCATCATCCTTGCTGTCAAGAGCATATTCACTACCGAGAATATACACAAGTTTATCTGTTACATAACGCTGACGCTCTTTGGTACAGTTTGCTTCAACGGAATCAAAAGAGTTCTGCTGAAGATAAACAGCATCAAGCATTTCTGCCTTCAGATATGCGGTGTAATCTTCAATACTTGTACCATCTTCACCGACGACCTTCATCATTGAACCGATTTCGTCTCCGTGAAGGAGAATATTTTTGCAAAAACCTGACTTCGCAGGGTCTGTAACCGGTTTGTATTTTGACCAGGAAATAAGCGGGTCTATTGCAGGATATTTTCTCGCATCAGAACGTTCACGTGAAAGCCCGTGGAAGGCTCCGACTACCTTGAGAGTTGCCTGAGTAACCGGTTCTTCAAAGTTACCGCCCGCAGGAGAAACCGTGCCTCCGATTGTAACGGAGCCCTTGCTTCCGTCAGAAAGAAGTACACATCCTGCACGTTCATAGAATGCAGCAATATATGATTCCAAATATGCGGGAAAAGCCTCTTCACCGGGGATTTCTTCAAGTCTGCCTGACATTTCACGCATAGCCTGAGCCCAGCGTGATGTTGAGTCAGCAAGCATCAAAACATTGAGCCCCATCTGTCTGTAATACTCTGCAAGTGTTACTGCGGTGTAAACCGAAGCCTCACGGGATGCAACAGGCATTGAAGAAGTATTGCACACAATAATTGTTCTTTCCATAAGAGAGCGTCCTGTTTTAGGGTCAGTAAGCTCAGGAAACTCTGTCAGCGTTTCAACGACCTCACCTGCACGTTCACCGCAGGCAGCAATAATAACAATATCAACATCTGCATATTTCGATGTAGTGTGCTGTAAAACTGTTTTGCCCGCACCGAAAGGACCGGGAGTACAATAAGTTCCGCCCTTTGCGACCGGGAAGAAGGAGTCAATAAGACGAACCTTTGTTTCCATTGTTTCGACAGGAGCCAGTCTTTCACTGTAACACTTAATTGCACGCTTAACAGGCCACTTGAACGACATGGAAACAGAGATTTCTCTGCCTCTTTCATCAGTTAAAACCGCAATTTCTTCGTTTACCGTATATTCGCCTTTTTCTGCAACGGATTTCAATGTGTATATTCCGAGCAAATTAAAGGGAATGAATATTTTATGAGTAAAAGGTCCTTCAGGAACTGTACCTATATATTCACCGGCACGAAGAATGTCCCCGACTTTTGCAGTGGGGGTGAATTCCCATTTCTTTTCGGAATCAAGTCCGTCTGCATAATTTCCTCTTTCAAGAAACCAGCCTGCCTGTTCAGCTAACACGGGCAGAGGATTCTGAAGTCCGTCATAAATCTGCCCCAAAAGCCCCGGACCCAACTGTGCTGAAAGCATTTCTCCGGTAAAATCAACCTCATCTCCGCACTTGATGCCGCCTGTCATTTCATAAACCTGTATCTGAGCGATATTTCCTCGTATGCGTATAACCTCACTCTTGAGTTTGGTATCGTCAACATTAACATAGCAAATTTCATTCATCGAAACATTATTTTCAAACCTTACAGATACAAGGTTGCCGTTAATACTTACTACTTTACCTTTGTTTGCGGTCATTGTATAACCTCCGTTTTATCCTCACTCATAATTGAGTCATAGATTTTTCTGTATGCGGTCTCCCCGCTATGTGTATCAAATTTTCTCATACGCTCCAGGAGCTTAAGTTTAAGACAATAATAGAACACAAATTCTTCCGAAAAAGAATCCATTGGTCTGAGTGTTTCCAGAAACTCAAGACGGTAGCAATTGAGAAACTTTTCTGCCTCCATAGGACTTTCAATTTCAATAGCGGTGTGCACCGCCTGCAGAAGGCCCGCAGGAAAAGACTGCATTACTTCATCAAAATGTTTGTTCATCTTATCTGCACGAAGCTTCGCTAATGCAAGGCGAAGATTACGTTCACCTTCATTCCATTTTTCAATCAGAGCAGATGATGATTTTTCATAAGTTCTTGATGGAATAAGAGAAATATTTTTAAGCTCAGCAAGTGCTCTTTTTCCTAAAAATCGGCTGCATAACTCAAAGAATTGATTTTCGGTAACCGGTATCGGTGTGTTTTCACCCAAACCATCCAGAGAAGGCAGCTGAGATATCAGATAATACTCCGCCATAATTATTCAGCCTCTTTCAATAACGCAGTAATCTTAGGGCTGAGATAGCTTGACAACATATCGGTAACAGCCTCTTTGGAATAATCATAATACGCTCCGTCACCGTTTACTGCAATTCGGAATCCGCCGTCAACATTGTCATTGGCTTTGAGAGTAACTCCGGTGAGCATTTTTGCTTTAAGCTCAGCAAGAAGAGAGTCTTCGAGCTTTGCAAGGTCATCACTGCTTAGAATAACAGAAAGATCATCTGCATCAGGTTTTGATGCCCAGCCTTCAACAATTCTGATAATAAGCTGTGACAGTGCATCTGAAGAATAAACCGATGAAACGTTTTCTCCTATAATCGCTTTAAGCTCTTTCGTAACACTTTCTCTGAAGGATATAAGAAGATTACGACCTGCCTGTCGGATTGCATCTTCACCTGATTTTACGGTTCGTTCATTTTTATTTTTTGCATCAGACAAAATTCTATCTGCCTGTGTGTTTGCATCGGCAATGATTTTTTTTGCCTCTGCTTTGGCTGTTTCGAGTATTGCGGCAGCTTGAGCTTCAGCAGCTTCGACACCATCTTTTTTTATCTGGTTGATAAGTTCCTGAAGTTGAATTTCCATTAAACATTCTCCTTTTCTGTCAATTTTAATTACAGTAATATGTTTTTTGCTAAAAAAAAACAAAAAGGAACCAACATCCTCTGCAGACAGCTGGTTCCAAAGTTTAAATATTTTTCACATTATATAATAGTATTTGTCAGCTTGTCAAGATTATTAACAGAAAATTTAAAAGTGTTTTTTAAATTTGTAAAAATCTTTCTCATTTTAAAATAACTACAAATTATTTCTCGTGATAGTGTAACTGCATTCTGCATAGAACATATCCACTCCAACAGATTTTACTCCTTCAGCTTCTTAATTATGCCTTGTGCTGTTTTCTTCTGATCCACAACCGTGTCAAGCATAATTTTTGCCTGCGTATCAACATCTGCGAGATACTATTTTTATTATAAAAACCGTTAGGGGGTTAATTCTGAATTGACTTCTTGTGGCTCTATGTTGCCGTAATAGAAATCTTCAATAATATTTGACATTATGTATTCCTCCATATCTGAGGAAATATAGTAAAGTACGAAAGATAGAATATGTATTACCGGAGAACTACTTGTGTTATGAACATCCGCACCAGTCACTCGGGAAGGTAATAACACAAATAAGCAATACAAGAAAAACTTTTATGCTTGTCTTCATTCTTTCGCTGTTTACAACACGGAGCATTACCAAACCCCATACAAGAGACCACATAACACTCGTCTGATTGAAAACATCTCCGTAATAAAACGGGATAAAGGATTTCCAATCAACAAAAGATGAAGAAGCGAATATGTAAGCAAAATGCGATATAAAAGCAAACGCAAATAACCGCATAGTGTATTTATTTATATTTTTGGTGTAATGATAACCTTCTGCTATGAAATAACACATAATCGGACAAGTAAGTCTGCCGATTATATGCAGAACAACAGGGATAACCCCATCATCATATCCCGGAAAAACCAACCAAGCAATATGGTCAATGGTCATTGCAATAATAGCAATAATTTTTATTGTATTTGAATTTAATATCTTTTTCATAACTGTCTCACAACTTTTTATTAATATGAATCATTATACCACACAAGTCCACTAAATTTCAATCTGTTACATACACCTGTTACTTCAAAAGTAGCAGGTGCTTTTTTTATGCCCAAAACCGTGGATTTGGATATATGAATACTGCGTCACATTTTTATCAAAGGGCCTTTTTGCCACTTTGATTTTATATCCATATTCTCCAAGTGTTCATTTCGAGCACTTGGAAATTTCTACATCAGGTAATTCTGGTAGGTGACAAAAATTGTCACCTACCAACTTTACATATAAAATTTTTAAGAAAGGAGTGTTTATCTTCAACATTCGCGACAGCCCCATTATTTCACCGCACCCGTAGAGGGTGCTTTTTTTATGCCCAAATTCATTATCCAACAAAATTTTAATCTTATGGAGGAAATCTAAAATGAAAAAATTTAATGATGTAATCATCATCGGTGTTGACCACGGTTATGGCAACATCAAAACTGCTAACC
>JAXJTT010000176.1:0-4288 GCA_036309445.1 Ruminococcus sp.
GCAGGACCTAACCACGTACTTCCTACAAGCGGCACAGCAAGATTCTTCTCACCTCTTTCCGTAGACAGCTTTATTAAGAAATCAAGCTTCATCTACTACACAGAAGAGGCACTCAGAAATGATGCAGATGATATTGTTCGTTTTGCGGAAACTGAAGGATTGTCTGCACACGCAAATTCAATTAAAGTACGTTTTGAAGATTAAATTAGAATGGATGAACTCAAATGTCCTATGAATTAAATAAAAAAATAAATCAGCTTGAGCCTTATGAGCCAATCAGCGGTACATACAAAATCAGACTAGATGCAAACGAATGTCCCTGCAATTATCCGGAAGATATAATGAAACAGGTGCAGGATGCCGTTGCAAAAGTTGATTTTAACCGCTATCCTGACCCGATGGCTACATCTGTTGTAAACGCTTTTTCAGATTATTATGGAATCAATCCCGATTATGTAACAGCTGGTAACGGTTCTGATGAATTGATTTTCCTCATAGAATCAGCCTTTATGGAAAAAGGCGACAAGATGCTTGTTGTTGCTCCTGATTTTTCAATGTATAAATTCTATTCCACAATCTGTGAAACTCAGTGCGACACATTTATTAAAGACGAAAGTTTAAAAACTGACATTGATGCCGTAATAGAGAAAATCAACACAGAAAAAATAAATCTTGTAATCTTCTCTAATCCGTGCAATCCTACCGCACAGGGAACAGAGGCTGAAAAAGTACATAAACTGATTACTTCCGTTAATGCTCTGGTTGTGCTTGACGAAGCATATATGGATTTCTGGAATCAGAGTCTTATGGATAAAGCACACGAATATGACAACCTCATTATTCTCAGAACTGCTTCCAAATCAATCGGTTCTGCGGCTTTAAGACTTGGTTTTGCTGTTGCCAATCCAAAGATTACAAAAGCACTCAAAGCAGTAAAATCTCCATATAATGTGAACAGTATTTCACAGACAATCGGAGAGGTTATATATAGAAACAAAGAATATTTAAAAAATCGTGAAAAAAATATTGTCATAAACAGAGAAAAGCTGTATAATGGTTTAGTGGCACTTTCAGAACATACTGACGATTTCAGAGTTTATGAAAGCTGTGCTAACTTTGTATTTGTAAAAACTTCTTTCGGAAAAGAGCTGTACGAATATCTTAAAGATAATTCAATAGTTATCCGCTATATGGGTGACTATATCAGAATTACAGCCGGAACAGAGGAAGAAGTTAAAGAGGTTTTAAAATATATAAATATGTTTTTAATGAGGTGAGAAAATGCGTTCTGCTGCAGTAAGCCGTACAACTAAAGAAACCGATATCAATCTAGAGTTAAATCTTGACGGTGGCGAAATTTCCATTGACACAGGCGTAGGTTTTTTTGACCATATGCTTAATTCTTTTGCTACTCACGGCGGTTTTGGTCTCAAGCTTACCGTAAAAGGTGATCTTGAGGTTGACGAGCATCATACTATTGAAGACACAGGCATTGTGCTTGGTAAGGCATTTTCTCAGATTTTAACCGATAAGGCATCAATCGACCGTTTCGGAAGTTTCTATGTTCCGATGGACGAAGCTCTGGCTTTTTCTTCAGTTGATATAAGCGGAAGACCATTCCTTGTATTCGATGCTGAATTTCCACAGGCAAGATGTGGCGGCTATGATTGCTGTATGACTGTTGAATTTATGCGTGCCTTTGCGTATAATGCAGGAATTACTCTGCACATCAAATCTTGTTACGGAGATAATTCTCACCATATTACCGAGGCTATATACAAGGCTGTTGCACATTCTTTAAGACTTGCAGTAAAGCCTAATTACTCAAATAAACCTCTTTCTACTAAAGGAGTGTTATAATGATAATTTTACCGGCAATTGATATAAAAGACGGCAACTGCGTAAGACTTTTCAAGGGTGACTACGCAACTGTGCATAAGGTTTGCGAATCACCATACATAGCTGCACAGGGCTTCAAAGATGCAGGAGCAAAGTGGCTTCATATGGTTGACCTTGACGGTGCAAAGGACGCAAAGCTTACAAATGCTGATTTAATAATAGATGTAGCAAAGCAAAGCGGTATGAATGTTGAGGTAGGCGGCGGTATCCGTGATATGAAAGCTGTTGAATACTACCTTTCAAGAGGTATCGACAAGGTTATTTTAGGTTCAGCTGCTGTAAAAAATCCTGACTTTGTAATTGAAGCCGTAAAGGAATTTGGCGACAAAATCGTTGTAGGCATCGATGCAAAAAACGGTATGGTATGTGCAGAAGGCTGGATTGACGAATCTGAGATAAACTACATTGAGCTTGCAAAAAGAATGGAACAGATCGGTGTTTCTCAGATTGTTTTCACAGACATTGATCAGGACGGTACACTTGCAGGCCCTAATCTCAAACAGCTTGACAATCTTGCTCACGAGGTAAGCTGCAACATTGTTGCCAGCGGTGGCGTGTCTGTACTTAAAGACATAATAAATCTCGCTCAGCTTAATGTTTATGGTGCAATTTGCGGCAAGGCAATTTACACAGGCAACCTTGACCTTAAGCAGGCTATTGAAATCACAAGTAAAATATAAGGTATAAATTATGGATTTTGAAAAATTTTTTGTAAAAGCAGACCTTATTCCTGCAATCATTCAGGAAAAATCGACAGGCGAAGTTCTGATGCTTGCTTATATGAACAGAGAAAGTATGCAGAAAACCTTTGAAACAGGCTATACATGGTTCTGGTCAAGAAGCCGTCAGGAGCTTTGGAACAAGGGTGCAACATCTGGTCATCTTCAGAAAGTAATCGACATTTTCGGTGATTGCGACGATGATACTTTACTTATCACTGTTGAACAGACAGGTGCTGCTTGTCATACAGGTAATCATACATGCTTTTTTAATAAACTTAAATAATTTTTATAAAGGGTGAATCAAAGTGAACGACACAGGAGTTCTTTCTGCACTTTATCAGACTGTAGAAAACAGAAGAGACAATCCGAAGGAAGGTTCATATACTTGCTATCTTCTTGATAAAGGTCTTGACAAAATTCTTAAGAAGGTAGGCGAGGAGTGCAGCGAAACTATTATTGCAGCTAAAAACGGCGATAACAGCGAAACTGTATACGAAGTAGCTGACCTTATCTATCATCTTACTGTTATGATGGTATCACAGGGTATTCCACTTGAGGATGTACTTGCTGAGCTTGACAAAAGAAGCGAAAAAACAGGTAACTTAAAGCAGTTCCATACAGTAGATAAAAACTCATAATTAAAAGCCCTATGACTTAAGTCATAGGGCTTTATATAACATTTATCAGACTCAGACAGCTACCATATATTTTGATAACGCACTGGTAAGGTTTTCATTAGGTTGGTTATGTAGCATAAGCTCTACAGGCTTTGAAATATCAAGTGAAAAGAAACCCATAATTGAGTGAGCATCAATGGTAATATCACCATTTTTTATAAGAATTGCATCATGTGGGAATCTTGTAAAAATCTCAAAAATGTCCATAACTTGATTCTTATCGTTAAGACTAATCGGAATGTTAAACATTCAGCCACCTCCTAAATTACTCTAAAATAATACCATTTTTCCGTGCAATAATCAATCACATAATCGCAATTTAATAAAATTCCACATTATACACTAAAATAAGGGAAGTTACAAATGAATTTTAATATAATTACTCTCGGCTGCAAAGTTAATCAATATGAATCTCAGGCTATGCGTGAAGATATGCTCAGAAACGGTTTTCAAGAGTCCGAAGATAAAACTTTAGCTGATATTACTATTATAAACAGCTGCACAGTAACATCTGTAAGCGACGCTAAAAACAGAAAAATTATAAACAAAATAAGACGTGAAAATCCTGATGGCATAATTATACTCACAGGCTGTATGCCACAGGCTTTTCCTGACAAAGAAGAAAACTTTGAAAACTGTGATATTGTTCTCGGCAACGCAAAGCGTGCAGAGCTTATCCCTGCTTTATACGATTTTCTTGAAAACAGAAACAAAAACGTATCTATTTCTCAGCACACCGGCAAAGATGAAAAATTTGAAAATCTTTCCGTATCGTCAATGGGTGAACATACAAGAGCCTTTATCAAGATTGAAGACGGTTGTAATCGTTTCTGCTCTTACTGCATTATCCCATTTGCCCGAGGCAGAGTAAGGTCTAAAAGCCTTGAAGATTTAAAATCAGAACTTAAAGATTTAGAAGAAAAGATAAAAAGTGATGATATAACAGTTTACAATAATTATGTCGATGAAATATTATTATATGAAAAAGTA
>JAXJTT010000177.1:0-10173 GCA_036309445.1 Ruminococcus sp.
GTGCAGAGTCGGTGTCTGATGCTGTTGATTCAGTGGAAAGTGACCCGCAGCGTCTTGAAGAAATTGAAGAAAGACTGGATTTGCTCAATCGACTCACAAGAAAATACAATTGCGAATGTGACGAGCTTCCTGCACTTGCAGAAGAAATGCAGACAAGGCTTGAGCAACTGTTAAATTTTGATAAAAACAGGGATAACCTTGAGCAGGAATATAAAGCCGCAGAAAACGAGCTTATGAAAACAGCCCTTGAAATCAGCAGAAAGCGTAAGGCTTCGGCTGAGGAGTTTTCCAAGCGTGTTAAAGAAGAAATGCGTTTCTTGAATATGCCGAATGTAGAAATTGTAACTCATTTTGAGGACACTGATTTTTACGAAAAAGGTGTAGATAAAGCAGAATTTCTTATTTCTGCAAACCCCGGAGAGCCGCCTCGCCCTGTAGCAAAAATCGCCTCAGGTGGTGAGCTTTCAAGAATGATGCTTGCAATCAAGACTGTTCTTGCAAGTACAGATACCGTTGATACTCTCATTTTTGACGAGGTAGACACAGGCATTTCAGGCTCAGCCGCACAAAAGGTAGGATTAAAGCTCAGAGAAGTTTCTCGTAATTCTCAGGTGCTTTGCGTAACACATCAGGCACAGATTGCTTCGCTTGCAAATTCACACTACTTAATCAAAAAGCAGGTGCTTGACGGCAGAACCTTTACAGAAGTTTCGCCTCTTGATTTTGAAGGCAGAAAAAATGAACTTGCCAGAATTATCGGCGGTGTCAATATTACAGCGGCAGCACTTGCTCATGCTGAGGATATGCTCAACGAGCAAATTGACTAATTAACAATAATTTTATAAAATAATCAGAAAGGAAGTGGTATTTTGAAAAATTGGAAGGTTGCAGAATTAGATAAAACTGAGGCAAGAAAAATTCAGACAGAATATCAGCTTCCTGCGATTCTTGCAATGCTCTTGCAGATTCGTGGTATAACTTCAAAAGAAGAAATCGAGGATTTCCTTTTTAACGAAAACTTAATTGCATCACCCTTTGAAATCAAAGATATGCAAAAGGGTGCAGACAGGATAAGAAGTGCTATAGAAAACGGTGAGCTGATATGTGTTTACGGTGACTATGATGCTGATGGAGTAACGTCAACTGCGTTACTTTATTCTTATCTTGAGGCTGTAGGTGCTAATGTGATGTACTATATCCCTTCCAGAGAAACAGAAGGCTATGGTATGAACATATCTGCTATTGATACTCTTCACGAAAAAAGTGTAAATCTAATTGTAACGGTTGATAACGGAATTTCAGCAAGAGAAGAAATTGCCTATGCAAATTCTCTCGGAATTGATACAGTAATCACCGACCATCACGTGCCGTCAGGTGAGCTTCCTGATGCGGTAGCCGTGATTGATATGCATCGTGATGATTGTCCGTCAAAATATAAAATGCTTTCAGGCGTTGGCGTAGCCTTTAAAATGGTTATGGCTCTTGAGGGTGAGTATTGTGACGTGGATTCTCTGCTTGACAATTATTCTGACCTTCTCTGTATCGGCACAATTGGCGATATAGTGGAGCTTAAAAGTGAAAACAGAGTATTTGTCAAACACGGAATACAAAATATTCAGAACAGCGACAGAACAGGTATTCAATCTCTTATGAGTGTTGCAGGACTTGCCGGTAAGAAAATTTCATCCGGTAATGTTTCGTTTACCCTTGTTCCGAGAATTAACGCTGTAGGCAGACTCGGACTTTCTCAGAAATCTGTTTCACTTCTCCTTACAGAAGACGAGGAAAAGGCTGAAGAAATTGCAATTCAGCTTAATGAGGATAATGTGGAACGTCAGCAGATAGAAAAAAGTATTTTGCTTAAAATAGACGAAAAGCTAAAAACTGACCCGTCTGTATTGCTTGACAGGGTTGTTGTAATTGACGGAGAAGGCTGGCATCAGGGAGTAATCGGAATTGTAGCCGCACGTGTCAAAGAAGCATGCGGAAAGCCTGTGATTGTTATATCACGTGATGGCGAAAACGCCAAGGCATCAGGAAGAAGTGTTGAGGGGTTTTCACTTTGTGATGCAGTCTTTGCCTGTGCTGATATACTCACACATTGTGGCGGTCATCCTATGGCTGTCGGATTGTCACTCAGAAGCGAAAATATTGAATTATTCCGAAAACGAATTAACGATTACGCTTTAAAAACCACACAGATGCCGTTTAATACGCTCAATATTGATTGTAAACTCAATCCTGTGTCTTTGAATGTTGATTTAGTTGACTCGCTTTCATATCTGCAGCCTTACGGTGCTGGTAATCCGACACCGCTTTTCGGACTGTATAATATGACTCTCACACAGATAATTCCGCTTTCTCAAAATAAGCATTTGAAGCTTGTATTTACAAGAAACGGTACAAACGTAACGGCTATGAAATTTTTTACCACTAAAGAGGAATTTCCTTATGAACGTGGCGATCTGCTTGACTTAGCCGTGTCACTTGATATAAATGAATATAACGGCTCAAAGAGCGTATCTATAATAATTAAGGATATCAAGCCTAATGAGATTGACACTGAGGATTTTTGTAAGAGTCAGAGAAATTATGAAGATTTCTGCCTTGGCAAAAATCTTACATCTGAGCAGATAAACGATATCCTCCCGACAAGAGAGGATTTTGCAGGGGTGTATGTTTATCTCAGAAACAACGGCGGATACAGTCTGCCTGTTGAAACTTTAGTACATAAACTAAAAAATATATCAATCGGAAAACTCAGAGTAATTCTGAGTGCGATGACAGAGCTTTCTCTTATAGAAATGTATGAGGGAATCTCAACGGCACAGATTAGCCTGAAAGAGGTCAGCCAAAAGGTAGATTTAAATTCATCTGAGATAATCAAAAAACTGAGGGGGATGCAGTTATGAGTAAATTTTCAGGTATAGCACATTATCAGGATTTCGAAGAATTACAAAAAATTCTTGAGGTAGCCAACGGTTCTTACGATCTTGAAAAAATTACAAAAGCATACAGGTTTGCTGAGAAATCACACGGTGATCAGCGTCGAGTGTCAGGTATACCATATATTTTGCATCCGACCTCTGTTGCATGTATTCTTGCTGAGCTTGGAATGGATACTGACGCAATATGCAGTGCTCTTCTCCACGATGTTGTAGAGGATACAGAGGTAACACTTGCCGAGGTGGAAAAACTTTTTGGTGCAGATGTAGCAAAGCTCATTGATGGTGTAACAAAAATTTCAAAAATTCCGTTCTCATCAAGAGAGCAACAGCAGGCTGAAAACATCAGAAAAATGCTCATAGCTATGGCTAATGATATCAGGGTAATTATCATTAAGCTTGCTGACCGTCTGCATAATATGAGAACAATCAGCTGTATGCCTGAGCAGAGCAGACGTGACAAGGCACACGAAAATATGCAGGTGTATGCTCCGATTGCTCACCGTCTCGGTATCAAAACCGTCAAAGATGAGCTTGAAGACTTGTCTTTGCAGTACCTTGACCCAATCGGCTATAAAGAAATCGAGGAGGCAATCAGCCTTTCTGAGGGTGACAGAGAAAAATTTATTGAATCAATCAAAACTCAGATTTTAGTGAAAACTGAGGGTCTTATAAAAAGCGTATATATCAGCGGCAGAGTAAAGAGCATCAACAGTATTTACCGCAAGACTTTTATGCAGGGCAAGACAATTGACCAGATATTCGATGTTTTTGCGGTTCGTGTAATTGTTGATACAGTATCAGACTGTTACAATGTTCTGGGTGTTGTTCACGATATTTTCAAGCCTATTCCTAACCGCTTCAAAGATTATATTTCGATGCCAAAGCCAAATATGTACCAGTCACTTCATACTACTGTGCTTGATAAACGTGCAATACCATTTGAAGTTCAGATCAGAACATGGGAAATGCACTACACTGCTGAATACGGTATCGCCGCACATTGGAAGTATAAACTCGGTATGGGTTCGGGCAAAAATTCTGATTCACGTCTAGCAGAAAATATTGCAAAAGTAAAGAGTATGATTCTTGATCAGCTCGAAGCCGAAGACGTAACCGATATTGCAAAAAATATCAAAAATGACTTTGAAGAAAACGATGTTTATGTTTTTACTCCAAAGGGTGATGTAATCAGCGTACCTATGGATTCAACACCTATTGACCTTGCCTATATTATCCATACTCAGGTAGGTCACAGAATGGTGGGTGCAAAGGTTAATAACAGAATTGTGCCTATTGACTATAAGCTCAAAACAGGCGATATCTGTGAAATCCTTACACAAAAAGAAGAGCATCCGAATAAATCATGGCTGGAAATCTGTAAAACAGCGTCTGCAAAATCAAAAATCCGTCAGTGGTATAAACACGAAAAACGTGACGAAAATATTGTTGAAGGTAAGCAGATGCTTGAAAAAGAATTTAAGCGTAACGGTATTAATCTCACTGAAGATGAGTTCAATGAGTTTATCCAGAAAATGTTGATGAAAAAGCAGTATGTATGTCTTGATGACGTATACGCAGCTATCGGCTATGGTGGCTTGCATCTCTGGAAGATAATGCCGAGACTGAAAGAAGAGTATCAGAAGACATTTGCTTCAAATCTGGAAGAAATCGAGCTTCCTCAGGCACCGCCAAAGAAGCACAAGGCTTCGTCGGGCGTAATTATCGAAGGTACAGACGATGTACTTGTTAAGTTCTCAAACTGCTGTAATCCGCTTCCGGGAGATGATATAATCGGTTATATCACAAGAGGATATGGTGTTTCTATCCATAAGAGAGGTTGCACAAATGTACCTTGTGACCTTAATCAGTGCGAAGAACCGGAAAGATGGGTTAGTTGTCATTGGGAAAATGCTACAGGCGATGCATTCCGCAGTACGTTGCAGATTATTGCAAATGACAGAACAGGTTTCCTTGCTGACGTTACAATCAAGCTTTCAAATATGCATATCTATATCCATTCTCTCAATTCAAGGGAGCTTGGTAATGGTAAGGCTATTGTAACAGCAACAATAAATGTATCAGGCAGAGATCATCTCAGAGGGGTAATTTCAAGACTCTCTGATATTAACGGAATAGAAGAAATCAAGAGGTTGTAATAATGAAAGCAATTTTGCAAAGAGTAACTTCTGCAAGTGTAGAGGTTGAGGGGAAAACAGTTGGAGAAATAAAAAACGGATTTCTGGTACTCTTAGGTGTTGCACAGGGCGACACTGAAAAAGAAGCAGATGCACTTGCCGCAAAAATTTCTACTCTCCGTGTTTTTACGGACGAAAATGACAAGATGAATCTTTCTCTCGCTGACATAAACGGTGGTGTGCTTGTTATATCGAACTTTACACTTTACGCTGATTGCTCACACGGCAGAAGACCTAGCTTTATTGCAGCGGCAAGACCCGAAACAGCAGAACCTTTGTATGAGTATTTCTGCAAGAAACTTTCCGATAACGGAGTAGCAGTTGTTGAAAAAGGTATCTTCGGAGCAGATATGAAGGTGTCGCTCTTAAACGACGGTCCTGTTACTATTGACCTTGATTCAAAGGATTTAAAAATATAATTTATTTGCAAAATTATAAAAAGGATGATCACAATGATAAAAATGAAAATTTTTAATGTAACCGAGCTTATGACTAACTGTACTTATCTTATTGACGAAAGCACAGGCAAGTCAGCTGTCAGTGACCCCGGTGCGAGAAGCGAAAAGCTTATTGAGCGTATCAGACAAGACGGGGGAAAGCTTGAGTACATTTTCCTTACACACGGACATTTTGACCATATCGGTTTTGCAAAAGAACTTGCAGAAATGTTTTCTGCAAAAATTGTTACCGGTAAAGATAATACAGATTTTCTTTCCGACCCTAATCTTAATTGCGGAATACACTACGGCATAGAAATAGAGCCATTTGAAGCGGATATTTTACTTTCAGACGGCGATGCGATTATGCTTGGTGATACCGAAATAAAATATATTACCACACCCGGACACACAAAAGGTTGCGGATGTTTTGTGTTTGATGAAACAATAATAGCAGGCGATACGCTTTTTTGTGAGTCATACGGCAGAACTGATTTGCCGACAGGTGATGGAAGAAAAATAATAAGCTCAATCAAAAAACTTTTCGCTCTTGAAGGTGATTATCAGGTTATCCCCGGTCACGGATCACTTACAACACTTTCACACGAAAGAAAATATAATCCAATAATAAGAAGTTTTTAATATGAATTTATATATAATCAATCATACTTTTCACTATGAGCTTGAGAATGTAGCACGTCTGTTTTTTCCTGATGAGAAAATAAATATTCTCAGAGATTGTGAAGAAAAGAAAAAACCGTATATTTATACTGAAGTTTCCGATAAACTTGTAACTGAGGTTTGTGTTTCTGATTTCTGTGATAAAAAGACTGCTGAAATCACCTCAGACCCCAAAAAAGACGAATTATCCTTTGCACAGATGTTATACAAGCTTTTGTGCAGTTTTACGGGAATAACTCAGCCTTGGGGACTCATAACAGGTGTACGTCCGATAAAACTGCTCAGAAATGTGTCTGAGGAAATGGGCGTAGAGCAGGCAAGAAAAACCTTTACTGGTGAATATTATGTAAGTCAGGAAAAACTGGAGCTTGCTTCAATGACAGAGGAAAACGAGCGAAAGATATTACAGCTTTCACGTCCTGAGTCATTCAGTCTTTATGTCGGAATACCGTTTTGTCCGTCAAGATGCAGTTATTGCTCATTCGTAATGTCATCAATAGAAAGAGCAAAAAAACTTGTTGAGCCATACACAGAGCTTTTGTGTGAGGAAATCAAGCGTACAGCAGAAATTGCGTCTAAGCTTAATTTAAGACTTGAAACAGTGTATTTCGGAGGCGGCACACCTACTACACTTAATCCCGAACAGCTTTCAAAGGTGATAGGCACAGTAAATTCCTGCTTTGATATGTCAACTTGCCGTGAATTTACTGTTGAAGCAGGCAGACCTGATACAATAGACCTTGACAAGCTTACTGTTCTCAGAGATAATAAGGTTGACAGAATAAGTATAAATCCGCAGACTCTCAATGAAGATGTTTTGCAGAAAATCGGCAGAAAACACACAGTAGAGCAGTTTTTTCAGGCTTATGAGCTTGCAAGAAAAAGCGGATTTACAAACATCAACACAGACCTTATTGCAGGACTTCCTACTGATACTTTTGAAAGTTTCAAAGATACAATAGATAAAATTCTCGAACTTGACCCTGAGTGTATTACCGTGCATACTCTTTGTATGAAGCGAAGCTCAACGCTTACCGAAATGGGTGTTACAATTGATAAGAAAACAGCCATAGAAACCCGTAAAATGCTTGAGTATAATCAGAATATGCTTCTTTCAAAGAATTATATTCCTTATTATCTTTACAGACAAAGTCGTATGGCGGGTAATCTTGAGAATGTTGGCTGGTCTAAAAAAGGCTATGAAAGTTTGTATAACGTGTATGTAATGGACGAAACACATACAATACTTGCGTGTGGTGCAGGTGCAGTAACTAAGCTGAAAAAGCAGAATCCTGACTATCTTGAACGTATATTTAACTACAAATATCCGTATGAATATATAGACAGGTTTGACGAAATGATTAAACGAAAAGAAGCTATACTCTCCTTTTACGGAAAGTAAGGTATAATACATTATGAAAGGTTGGTATTTATGGGAAAATTTGAAGGCTTTTTTGATGATGTAATCGTTAATGCAAAAGCTGCGGCTACAGCCGTTTCAAAAAAAGCTAATAACGTTTATGACAGCTCAAAGCAAAGAATTGCAGCTTCAGAAATCAGAAGTGAAATCAGTGCAAAGCTTCGTGAACTTGGTGCGATGACATATAAAGCTGTTGTTCACGGAACAGATATGTCGGAGAAAATCAAAGAAAAAACACAGGAAATTGTTGAACTCAGAGAACAGCTTAACGCAATCAATGAAAATATTGCGGCAAGCAAAAATCAAAAATTCTGTCCTGAATGTGGCACAGAGCTTCCTCATAATTCTGTTTTTTGCAATATTTGCGGTGAGAAGCTTGACGACCCTTGTGACGTTGAATAAATTTTTATAACGAACAGAAATATAAAGATTTTTATATTTCTGTTCCTTCTTTGTGTAATGCAAATCATTATTTTGTAATGATTAGTATAAACGTATAAATTAGGAGGCTTTTATTTGTCTAAAAAGTATAATGCGATAAGTAATACAGACAAAGATACTTCGCAGGTTTTCCTTAAAGGTGCGGCTATACTTACTTTAAGTATGGTTATTGTAAAAGTAATCGGACTTCTTGATCAGGTACTTCTCACAAATATCTATTCGATGTTTGGCGAAGAATACGCTACTATGGGTTCGGGTCTTTTCAGTAATGCCTTTGAAATTTTCGTAGTAATCTTTACTGTTGCAACAGGTGGTTTTCCTATTGCTATTTCCCGACTTGTGTCTGAAAGTATTGCACAGAAGAGATACAAGGATGTAAGAATGATACATAAGGTATCAATTCCGTTTTTCCTCGCTGTTGGTGTAGTTTCATTGATTGTGATGATTCTCGGAAGTTTTATCTACGTCAAGGTGATTGATTCTCCTTATTCAATCTATGCGATGATTTGTCTTTCACCTACAGTTTTCTTTGGTTGTCTTGTATCAAGTTACAGAGGTTATTTTCAGGGACAGAGAAATATGTTCCCGACCGCAATTTCTGAGATTATAGAGTCAGCAGTTAAGCTTGTCTTAGGCTTGCTTTTCGCTTATCTCGTAATGGAACTCGGAATGAAGCAGTATAACGCAGACGGCACATTCCTGTGGTTTACTTTCAATTCTGAATATGATGCGATGAACACAATTCTTGCGTTTTCCGTAGCAGGTGCTATCCTTGGTATTACTCTCGGCAGTTGTGCGGCTTTTGTTTTCCTGCTTCTCAGATACAGAATCGGTGGAGACGGAATCCCTGAGGAATACTACCAAAACTCAATTGATGCCAGAACACAGAAAGAAACATTTATCCGAATTATTAAAACAGCTGTGCCTATTGCTATGGGTGCGTTTATTATGAGTATCGGTTCTCTTATTGATCAGGTAATTATTCAGAATGTCCTCAAACGACTTGCTATTACAAATCCTGATTCTTTGATTGAGCAGTACGGAAAATACGGTTTTGAGGAGTCAATCACAAGTAACCCTATAACAATTCATACAAAGCTTTGGGGTTGTTATGCGGCGGCACTCAAAATGATGCAGCTTGTAACAGCAGTTACACAGGTGTTTGGTCAGAGTGCAATGCCTAATGTTACAAGTGCGTACACAAAAGGTGACCAGAAAGAGCTTAAAACTTCAATTGAAACAGTTTTGAGAATGACAATGATTTTCACACTTCCAATGGGTCTTGGTCTTACCGTTCTTGCTTATCCTGTAATGTCATTTATCTATACAAGTGAATCAATTGCCCGCATTGGTGCAGATGTACTTGTTTTAATGGGCCTTACAACAATATTTGCAGCAGTTGAAACACCTATCTGCAGTATGATTCAGGGTATTGGCAGAACAGATATTCCAATGAAGCTTTATGCTTTCGGAATGGTTGTGAAAATTGGTATAACATGGATGTTTGTAAGTATTCCTGAAATCAATATTCAGGGTGCCACTGCAGGTTCTCTTATCGCATACGTGCTTTCTACAATTATTGGTATGTATCTGCTTGTGAAGCATTCAAAAATTATGCCTGATTTTGTTGCTACAGTAATTAAGCCGCTTATCGGTGCCGTAGCAAGCTCAGTTACAGCGTTTTTTGTGAACCAGTTATTCCTGATTTTCGCCCCCGGCAGAATCGCTACTATCGCTGCAATTGTGGCTGCAGTCCTCGTTTATGTAGTTGTTTTGTTGATATTGCGTACTTTTACAGCCGCAGAAGTGAAATTTTTGCCAAAAGGTGAAAAAATTGCGAAAACACTTGAAAAGTGGCACCTTATTAGGTAAAATAAGTAACTGTGATTATCAGAAATAGTCCGAAATGATAGTACAGTTAAAGTTTACATTTTCGGATATTTTATAAAAGGAAAGACTAAGATGGATTTTGTTGAAAAGTCAGAATATAAATTTGAAGATCTTATTGAGATAGTTAAAATCCTCCGTTCTCCCGAGGGATGTCCTTGGGA
>JAXJTT010000178.1:0-1843 GCA_036309445.1 Ruminococcus sp.
ACAGGAACAGAATAGCACTTTAATTCGCGCTCCTCCGCACAGCTTGAAATCTAACCATTTCAAGATGAACGGAGGACTTTTAATTGTCAATCTTTTTTATTGAAGATAAAAACGGTGATTTCTTCTCCACCGATGGAAAAAGAAGATTTATAAGACTATCGGGAAAGGCGGCTTATGAGTATTTGTCAATCCATAAAGGAAAGAGATTTTATAAGCTGACTTCTGAAAACGGAAACGAGGACAGCATATTCATTGAGATTCCAATTTCAAAGATTAGCAATATTCGTAAGAGCGAACGTCACAATCAATATGCTGCTGACTGTAAAAAGAAAAGTCAAATCAACGAGGTTTCCTTATATGACATCCAAGAGGACAAAGACGACGAAAAATGCAATGGCGAGGAATTGATTGAAGATTGCAATATGAATGTAGAGGACGCTGCTATACATAAAATTCAGCTCGAAAAGCTGTACCAAGCAATACAATTGCTCTCAAAAGACGAACAAGAGCTTATTGCTTGCATATACAATGACGAGCCAATGACGGTCAGAGAATTGTCAAAGAAATGGAAAGTGCATTATTCGTCTATTAGCCGTAAACACACCGCCATATTAAAAAAGTTGCAAAAATTTTTAAAATAATCTGCAACAAATTCAAAAAAAGTGTGGAATACAGGAGTAGAGGGGTAAATTCTCCTCGATGCCTACGATTTGGCAAAACCTACGACAACCGAATATCAGCACATCAGAAACTTTCCCTTTGCTGTCCGGCACGGACAAGCTACAGAAGCGAACGCTGCTTTGCAGCCTTCAGGACTTCGACCTTGATAGGCACAATCAAGGAGGGCGATGACAGGCAAAGGGCATAATGATACTTCCGTTTAGTCACAGTCCGAGCGTTAAAAGCGTCGCAGGCAATGAGAGCGGCTATGAGAGATCCTTGTAGTATGCCGTAAGGCTGATGAGGTCAATATGCGTTGACCGTCTGATGTGTTCCCGTTCGGGGGAGTTGAGAACGAATACCGAACAAAAAGTCGCAGCACAACAGAGCCGAAGAAATACACATCTCGCGGCAAACTATGTCCTTTATGGGAAAGCAACCACAATGCCGCTTGTGTTGCGCTCTGCTGCGACTTGGCATCAAAACGGACAGTTACCCAAAATTGAGCTGTTCGTTCAATATGGATGCAATAAAACGAAAACAGCGCGTATCTGTGACAGGTGCGCGCTGACTACATAATACGGAGGTATTATTTTGAGAGTTTACAGAGGTGAAGTCTATTTAGTGGATTTCGGCATAGGCTATGGCAGCGAACAGGGCGGCGTCCGTCCGGCTGTCATCGTCCAAAACAATATAGGAAATAAATACAGTCCCACGACAATTGTTGTCCCTGTCACATCAAGACAGACAAAGGCACATATTCCTACTCACGTTAGAGTAAAAGGCTCTTGCCTGACGAAGAAATCGTTGGCGCTCACAGAACAGGTTGCGACCATTGATAAAAGAAGGATTATCAGAAAAATGGGCAACATCAAGCTCAAATCTCTTTTCAAAATCGGTACGGCGCTTATGATCGGCTTGGGACTGAATAACAATGTTTTCAAGAAAGGAAGTCACAAATGATAGGATTTATAGTCGGCTTATTCGTCGGCGCTTTCCTCGGAGTAGTAGTTATGTGCTGCTGCTTTGTAGCTTCAAAGGCTGACGATGAGATGGAGAAGATGAAAACAGACACTTTAGGTGAAAAGGATGACCGCTGAATATTAGCATTTTGTGCTGACAATACTACTCTTACGGTGATTAAATACTATGGAGGTTATATGCGAATTAATGATAATAATAC
>JAXJTT010000179.1:0-16652 GCA_036309445.1 Ruminococcus sp.
CTTGTAGGGCGGTGCCTTGGTGCCGCCGTTGCCTAAATTGCGGCGGGAGCAAGCCCCCGCCCTACGATGTAACAGAAAGTTTATTGTCGGGCTACAAATCTTACCAACAAACGATACTATCTCCTCGAATTGTGGGCGGGGTGACCCCGCCCTACGATAAACAAACAGGTATGTTCAATGAGAAAAGCTATTTAACAGAGACTTTTTGACAAAAAAACAAGTGCTTACTCACTGTGTAGTGAATAAGCACTTGAAAAAAGCGGATTTAATTTTTTGTTTAACGGCAAACCCGTATTGTTGTTGCTTATCTGTTGTTAGAAAGCTTAATCTGATGCTGAGTTACGTCTATTACGTCAACTTTGCCGTCAGCGTTTATATCTGCAAGCTCTGTCTGAACATCGTTGAATGTTAAAGCACCTGCAAGATGAAGCTGAATAATTGTTGTGTCTGTAACATCTACATAACCGTCAAGGTTAATGTCACCGCTGAGATATTCCTGCTCAGGTTCTGATACAGAGTCGTCATATTCGCCTATGTATTCGCAGTAATCAAGAGCAACCCAGCCTTCAACGGAACCTGCTGAAGCATAAGCCCATACTCTGTCTGATTTCTTTGCGATTTCAGTTACTCTGATTTTTTCACCGCTTGCAAAATGACCTGCGATATCAGCATCTGTGCTTGCATACTCTCTTACATTGAGGTAATCGTCAGCGATAACCTTATACATACCTGTGAGGTACTCAACGTCTTCGCTGTCATCCTCTACAGGAGGTGCAGGTGAAGATACAGGTGGGTCAGGAATTACAGGAGGTGGTGTTAGTTCAAAATCGTCTCCTGTGTAAACACAGTATTCGATAGCAACCCAGCCTTCAACAGAACCTGCTGAAGCATAAGCCCATACTCTGTCGTGTTTCACAACAACTTCTGAAACATAAATTTTCTCGCCGTTGCCAAACTCACCAACGATCTCAGAGCTTGTACTTGCCGCTGCTCTTACATTGAGGTGGTCGTTTACTTTAACTGTATAAGTGCCGAGCTTATAGTTGTCCGGACTTTCCTGCTCCGGCTCTTCAAATTCGTCTATGTAGATATAACCTTCAAAATTCCAGTCGCTCTGACCTGCTGTTTCGTCGTCAACATCAGCAGTTTCAAGGTAGAAGTTCTGCCAGCCCCATGCTGAGTTTGAGAAAGTGATTACACCGTTGTCAATGCTTTCAACCACTGCAACGTGTCCGCCTGTTTCGCCGTAACGATCATAAGTCCAGCAAGCAATAGCACCAAGCTTCGGAGTCTGTCCTCTGTCATAGCCGTCATCATAGTCATACCACTCGCTTGCATCATAGATGCACAGAGAAGGCTTCTCGCCTGTAATCTCGTATGCTCTGCCCCACGCATAAGCTGTGCAGTTTGGCATACCGTAGCCGTATTTATAGAAAATGTTTTCATCGCTGTAATAATACTTTACATCGTCGCTATTTTCATAGGAAGGCTCAGTAAATCTTGGCTTGTAGGCTTCTTTTTCAGAAGCATTTACCGTGTAAGCACATGTGAACACTGAAGTGAAAAGCAAAGCTGTAGCCACAAATGCCGCAGGAATCCTTCTGATTTTTCTAGAGTGCATTGGATTCATCCTTTCAAAAAATTCAAAAAAATGTCTGAGTTTATTTCCTTACAAGTCACATTCTAACATATATGGAGCATAAAGGCAACCCATACAAAAAGAAAAGCTCATTTTCGTCGTTTTGACCATAATTTAGTTACGGATTTTTAAACTTCTTACAAAGTCTTCATAAATACTAAAAATATGTAATCAAACGTCAAAAATCTGTAATTTCTTTAAAATACGGCGGCTTGATATTTTACCACCCTTGATATATAATGTATAGTGGAAAGCAGTGCAGATTACTGCTTTATAAAATATATTTTTCGGAAGTGCTTTTATGAATATACAGGTCGGTGACAGAGTAGAAATGAAAAAACCGCACCCCTGCGGCGGCAAAAATTTTGAAATTCTGCGTGTTGGTATGGATTTTAAATTAAAATGCGAGACTTGCGGCAGAGAAGTTATGGTGCCGAGAAATAAGATTGAAAAAAACATTAAAAAAATATTGTAAGGATTTTGACTATGTTTGATAAGATAGAAGTTTTTGACAAAAGATATTCTGAGCTGTCTTTAAGGCTTTATGAACCGTCTGTTGCGGCTGACCCCGAGCAGTATCAGAAGATTATGAAAGAATTGAAGTCGATTGAAGAAATCGTTATGACTTACCGTGACTACAAAAAAGCGGTGCAGACCCGTGACGAAAGCCTCGAGATTTTAGAGCAGAGCTGTGACAGCGAGCTTAAGGAGCTTGCACAGGCTGAGCTTGATGAAGCTAAGGAGAGCATCGAAAAACTTTCCGAGGAGCTTAAAATTTTGCTTCTTCCAAAGGACCCTAATGATGAAAAGAACGTAATTGTCGAAATCAGAGGCGGTGCAGGTGGTGAGGAGTCAGCACTTTTCAGTGCGGTGCTTTTCAGAATGTACTCAATGTATGCCGAGAAAAAGGGATATAGAATTGAGGTTGTCAACGCCTGCGAAACAGAGCTTGGCGGCTTCAAGGAAATTTCGTTTATGATAGAGGGCGACGGTGCTTATTCACGCTTTAAGTACGAAAGCGGTGTTCATCGTGTTCAGCGTGTGCCTGAAACAGAAAGTCAGGGCAGAGTTCACACATCAACAACTACCGTTGCCGTGCTTCCTGAAGCTGAGGATGTTGAAATTGACATCGACCCGAATGACTTAAAGATTGATACCTTCCGTTCAAGCGGTGCAGGCGGTCAGCACATCAACAAAACAAGCTCCGCTATCCGTATCACTCACTTGCCTACAGGTACGGTTGTTGAGTGTCAGGACGAAAGAAGCCAGTATAAAAACAAGGATAAGGCGATGAAGGTCTTGAAGAGCCGACTTCTCAAGGAGAAGCAGGACAAGCAGGCAAGCGAAATTGCCGCAAACCGAAAATCGCAGGTCGGCACAGGCGACAGAAGTGAAAGAATCCGTACTTACAACTACCCTCAGGGCAGACTCACAGACCACAGAATAGGTCTTACACTCTATAAGCTTGAGGATATTTTAAACGGAAACATCGAGGAAGTTATTGACGCCCTCGTAACAGCCGAGCGTGCCGAAAAGCTCAAGGAAAGTATGGAAAGCTGATAAGACGGGTGATATGATGAAAACACTGATGCTTGAAAGCAATGAGGATAATATAAAACAAGCCGCCCGGATAATCAGAAATGGCGGCATTGTGGGTATGCCCACCGAGACAGTCTATGGTCTGGCGGCTGATGCCCTCAACGGCAAGGCGGTTTCAAAAATTTTTGAAGCTAAGGGCAGACCGTCTGATAATCCGCTTATCGTTCACGTGGCGGATTTTGAGGATATTGAAAAATTCGGACTTGTGGCTGAAATTCCGCAGAAAGCAAGACTTCTTGCAGAAAAATTTATGCCCGGTCCACTTACTATAATAATGAAAAGAACAGACATCATTCCGCAGGAGGTTTGTGCAGGACTTGACACCGTGGCTGTGCGTGTGCCGTCACATCCTGTGGCAAGGGATTTTATAAGATTTGCACAAACTCCCGTAGCTGCTCCGTCTGCTAATCTCTCAGGCTCTCCCAGTCCGACAAGTGCCATGCACGTGTTCAAGGATATGGACGGCAGGATAGATGCAATAATTGACGGCGGTGAGAGTGATGTTGGTGTTGAAAGCACCGTAATCACCCTTGCAGGGGAAACTCCGTGTCTGTTAAGACCGGGCGGAGTAACTCTTGAGGAGCTTGAGGCGGTTATCGGTGAGGTGCAGGTTGACCACGCAGTGCTTGACCGTCTTGCAGATGACGCTCAGGCGGCAAGTCCGGGAATGAAATACAAGCATTACGCACCAAGTGCAAATGTAATACTTCTTAAATGCAGTGACAGTGAGTATATTGATTATGTAAACGCTCACGCAGATGAGAGTACAGCGGCACTTTGCTGTGACGAAGATGTGCCACAGCTTAATGTAAAATGTTTCTCAATGGGCAGCAGAAATGATTATTCACAGCAGGCACACAGCCTTTTTGAAAATCTCAGACTCATTGACGAAAATGAAGATGTAAAAACAGTCTATTCACGACTTCCGTCATCAAGCGGAGTGGGTATGGCTCTTTACAACAGACTTATAAGAGCCGCAGGATTTGAGGTGATTGACCTTGAAAAAGCATAGAATAATCGGGCTTACAGGTCAGACAGGTGCAGGAAAAAGTACGGTGTCTGAGGTGCTTTTGCAAAAGGGTGCGGCTGTGATAAATGCCGACGAGCTTGTGTCTGAGCTTTATACACCCGATTCAATCTGCCTTAAAACTCTTGCTGCTCAGTTTGGTGCAGACATTCTCAAGGCTGACAAAAGTCTTGACCGCCCGAAGCTTGCACAGCGTGCCTTTGCAGATAAAGAAAGCACAAAGCTTCTTGGGGAGATAGTTCATCCGTTTGTACTTACGCTTTTTCTTGAAAAAACCTCACAGCTTGTGCAGAACGGATACAAGTGCATAGTTTTCGATGCTCCACAGCTTTTTGAGAGCAAGGCGAATGTTTTTTGCGATTATATAGTCAGCGTTATTGCAGACAAAGATATAAGACTTGCAAGAATCTGCAAGCGTGATAATATTTCTGCAGAAATGGCAGAAAGCCGTATGAATGCTCAGTTTTCACAGGAGTTTTTTATAGAAAACTCCGACTTTGTAATAGAAAATAACGGCTCTGAGGAACAACTCAGAGAAAAGGCAGGCAACGTGACGTTGTATCCGACCCGAGCAGAAAATATGATATGAACCAAATTTGTTTTTTGTATGTGATTGCCCGATAAAGGTAATATCCATAATATTTACCCGACAGGATAAATATATCATTTTGCTACAAGCAAAATATCACTCGCCGTAAGGCGAATATCATATCTGTGTAGCAGATATATCATTGCAAAGTCGCAAGACTTTGCTCAGGCGGTGATATAATGGCGGTAAATCCGCAACAGGTAAGACGAGTAAAAAGCGGCAGACGAGTAAAAAGAAAAAAGAAAAAACGTGTGAACGGCTGTTTTACATTTTTAATAGTGCTAGTGCTGATTGTGGCGGCAGGGGTCTTTGTGTTCAATTATTATGACACGGCAAAAGAAGATTTTTACAAGATGAGTTACCCACGTGAGTACAGCGAATATGTTGAAGCAGCGGCAGAGGAATATGAACTTGAGCCTGCTCTGATATATGCGGTAATCCGCACAGAAAGCGGTTTTAATGCTGAGGCAAACTCGCCTGTGGGTGCTTGCGGAGCAATGCAGATAATGCCGACCACATTCGAGTGGCTGCAGCAGGTCAGAGAGTGTGAGGGTACATATACCGAGTCGGATTTGTACGACCCCGAAATCAACATTGACTACGGCTCATATCTGCTTCGCTATTTTATCGACTATTACGGCACCGAGCAAGCGGCTGTTGCGGCGTATAACGCAGGCTTTGTGGTGTCGGAGTGGCTTGAAGACCCGCAGTACAGCAGTGACGGGGTTGTGCTTGATGAAATTCCCTATCCCGAAACCAGCGAGTATGTTAAAAAAGTAGAGAGTGCAAAAGAAAAGTATATTCAGTTGTATTACTCATAAAATAAATATATATATATATGAAAGGAAGATTATATAATGGCTGAGGAAAAAAGCAAATTAACCGAGCTCAGAGAACAGATTATGATGGCTGAGCCAAAGGGTGCAAAAGCACTTACACAGGAAGAAATTCAGAAGGCAGATGATTTCTGCGTAGGCTATAAGAAATTTCTTGATAACTCACCTGTTGAGCGTGAGGCTGTAAGCTATACTTTAAAGCTTGCAAAAGAGGCAGGTTTTACAGAGTATAACGAAAACGCAAGCTATAACGCAGGCGACAGAGTGTATATCGTAAACCGTGACAAGGCTATTGCCCTTGCGGTTATCGGTAAGAATGGCGTGAAAAACGGTGCAAGACTTGCAATCGCTCACGTTGACTCACCAAGAATTGACTTAAAGCCAAATCCACTTTACGAGGAAGCAAACCTTGCATTCTTCAAGACTCATTACTACGGCGGTCTTAAAAAATACCAGTGGGCGGCACTTCCTCTTTCACTTCACGGCAGAGTTGTGAAGAAAGACGGCAGTTGTGTGGATATCTGCTGGGGTGACGATGCAGACGAATCCTGCTTCTGCGTTACAGACTTGCTCCCACACCTTGCAAAAGATCAGGTTTCAAAGCCAATGTCAAAGGTGTTCACAGGCGAGGAACTTAATGTGCTTGCAGGCTCACGTCCGTATGTTACGGAAGATGAGGGCAAAGACCTCGTAAAGCTCAATGTTATGGATATCCTCAACAAGAAGTACGGTATTGTCGAGGGCGATTTCCTTTCAGCGGAGCTTTGCCTTGTGCCTACATTCAAGTCAAGAGATGTCGGCTTTGACGCAAGTATGATTGGCGGCTACGGTCACGATGACAAAGTTTGTGCTTACCCTGCTGTTATGGCAGCTATTGACGAAAAAATGCCTGAGCAGACCTGCATCACATATCTTTGCGACAAGGAAGAAATCGGCAGTGACGGCAACACAGGTATGCAGAGCGACTTTTTGCGTTACTTTATCTATGATTTAGCGGCTCAGGACGGAGTTGCAGGTTACAGAGCACTTTCAAAGAGCACCTGTCTTTCTGCCGATGTAAGTGCGGCATTTGACCCGACCTATGCTTCTGCATATGAACCAAGAAACTCATCATACCTTAATAATGGTGTTATCATTTCAAAATACACAGGTCACGGCGGCAAGTACGATACTTCTGATGCATCAGCCGAGTATATGGGCAAAATCAGAGCTATGCTTGAGAAAAACGATATTCTCTGGCAGGTTGGCGAGCTTGGTAAGGTTGATCAGGGCGGCGGCGGAACAATCGCAAAGTTCGTTGCAAATATGAACGTTGATGTTGTAGACCTCGGTGTTCCTGTGCTTTCAATGCACGCTCCTTTTGAAATCGTTTCAAAAATTGACGTGTATATGGCTTACAGAGCATTTTATGCGTTCTTTGATGAAAAGTAAAATTTCTTGTACTTTTTTCAAAAAACACTTGACTTTTAATAATCAATGTGTTATCATATTTCTTGCGGTTGGATACAACCGCATATGCGCCGGTAGCTCAGCTGGATAGAGTGTCTGACTACGAATCAGAAGGTCAGGGGTTCGAGTCCCTTCCGGCGCACCAGAAATCGACAAGTTTCGTCAGAAGCTTGTCGGTTTTATTTTTTTATTAATTCTTCACTTCCGCCTGTTCTTATTGCCTGGTTTTTGTGAAGTGATAATTAACGATGAATAGTAAAAAGTGTGTTGCAGAAATACATAAGAAGTTTATAATCACTAAAATAAATTCAACAAACAAAAATATATTATGATTATTGACAAAGACCTCCTGAATGTGTATAGTAGGTGTTATAGAAGACAAAATACAGATGTAATCTTCTAAATATCAATGTACCGACTCAGGAGGTATTGTTTATGGGATATTTTACAGGGAAAACTGTTCTGATAACAGGAGGAGGCAAAAAGACTCTTAATGACGGAAGTGCAGGTTCTATCGGCTATGGTATAGCTACTGCCTATGCAAAAGAGGGTGCAAATCTGGTTATCACAGGACGAAAGTTGCATAAAATCGAAGGAGCCAAAGAAGAACTTGAGCGACTTTACGGTGTAAAGGTGCTTGCTGTTCAGGCTGAAATAGCCGCAGGTAAAGATAACGCAAAAACGATAGCTGATGTTGTCCGGCAGGCAGTTGATACTTTTGGCGGTATTGATGTGCTTATCAACAACGCTCAGGCTTCGGCTTCGGGTGTGCCTATTGCTAATCATACAACAGAGCAGTTTGACTTGGCTATATATTCGGGTTTGTACGCAACCTTCCATTATATGCAGGCTTGCTATCCGTATCTTTGTAAGTCAAAGGGAAGTGTTATTAATTTTGCATCAGGTGCAGGACTTTTCGGTAACTACGGTCAGTGTGCTTATGCCGCTACAAAAGAGGGTATCAGAGGTCTTACCCGTGTTGCCGCTACTGAATGGGCAAAAGACGGCATAAACGTAAATGTAGTTTGCCCGCTTGCGTGGACTGCACAGCTTGAGAAATTCCAGAATGAATATCCGCAAGCTTTTGAACAGAATGTTCATACACCGCCGGCAGGTTATTTCGGAAAACCCGAACAAGACATAGGCCGAGTGTGCGTACAGCTTGCACATCCTGATTTTAAATATATGACAGGCGAAACCTTAACATTAGAGGGCGGCTTAGGTCTGCGTCCGTAGGATATAACAAAAAACGGGTATCTCAAAGTGAGATACCCGTTTAAAAATCAAATTATTTTGCTTTGTAGCCGTTTACGTAGTGGAGACCATCCCAGTCTGCGTCTGTTGATGTTTTACGTCTGTTTGTGTTGAAATAGAGCTTGAAATTATCTTCGCCTGTGCAGATACCACAGCTTTCGATTTCGAGGAGATTGCCGTAGTTTGAGTCTGAAATTTCAAATATTGTATTTTTGTCAGGCTGAATTCTTTCGCCTACAGAGTTATCGTATGCATGGTCTTTGATGTTGTTGTAAACAAGAACTACGCTCTTGTTCTGTTCGGATTTCTGTCCTGATAATGGGAGATAGAGCTTATCGTTGTAATAGCTGAATCCCTGATTTGCATAGCCTGTGTAATCCACACGTACACCATTTGACTTAACAAACTCTTTTTCGAGTGTGAAAACTTTCTTTGCAGTGATTGTGCCTTTTGTTTCGCTGGCATGCATTCTTACTGTATAGATATCATCTGTTTTTGGATAGAGCTTGTTTTTGCTCTTGATAAGGAAAGTGATGATATAGCCGTTTTTATTGTTTGGGTGTTCAAGAATAGAGATACCTGTGATAGCGAGTGGCTTGTTGTTGTATCTGATTTTGAATGCACCTGTTTTTGTGATTGTTGAGCCTGAAACGCTCATTTTGAGCAAGTTCTCTTCTTTTGTATTTGCTGAATTTGTTGCTGAAATAAAAAGAGTTGACTTGTTCTTTTCATAAGAAGTTACGCACATATCATTTGCGTGTCCTGTACCTGTAATGTATTTTTTGCCGTTACAAGTAAGAGTTGTTTCTTTGCCTGATACTGTGTCTGTTTTTACGATGCAAGCGTAGTCTTCTACAACCTTGTTGCTTACAACCGGCAACTTTGCTGTGTAAGCATACTGTGAACCTACAGCCATACCCTGCATGGATGTGAAATTCATTGTACCTCTTTCGGTAGTGTAAATTTTCTGGTTTTCGATTTTTGCTACACTGGTATAGTAGATTTTTGCTGCGTCACATGGCATTGTTAAAAGCATTACCATAGAGAGCACTGTCGCAATGACAGTAATAAGTTTCTTTTTCATTATGAAACCCTCCTTAAAATTGTTGTTCTATATTATAGTTGTTTTATTTTGATTTATCAATCGGTATATTTGACAATGATTGATGAACAAAAGATGTATTTTTGTGTTGCTAAAAAATAAGTTGAATTTATTTTAATATTTACAGTTTTTTTCATTTGAATTGTGTATTAAATCATTTGTTTTACTTTCAGTATAATACGAAAATAAAAAGCCTCTGTCTTGCGACAAAGGCTTTTTTTTGGTCGGGATGACAAGATTTGAACTTGCGACTCCACGCCCCCCAGACGTGTGCGCTACCAAGCTGCGCTACATCCCGTGAACAACATTACTATTTTAGCAAGCTACGGAAAAAAAGTCAAGAGTTTTTTGTTTGGGTTTAACTTTTAATAAAGGCTTTGAGTGAGTCAAGCTGATTTCGCAAGTCAGCTTCGCCCATACGGTAGATTTTGTCAAGGATTTCGGGTTTGCTCTCGGTGCGGCTTACTCCGAGACTTTCTTTTGGTGCAATAACGTACACAAGCCCCTGTTCTTCGAGCCTTTTTATATCCTCAAGCTGTTTGTTATACATCTGCGGACGCTGTAAAAGTGCCTGAGCAAAATCGGGGTTCTTTCTGTAAATTTTTGCAGAAAGCTCAAGGGCTTTGTCGGAGCTTTTTCTGTAATCTCTCGGCTGTGTGAGAATGATAATGCATTTGTCGCAACCGTCGTCAAAAGCCCTTTTAAAAGGTATGCTGTCTGTGATTCCACCGTCAAGATATGATTTTCCGTCAATATTTATCGGCTGGAATAAAATCGGTAATGCACAGGTTGCTCTGAGAATTTCAAAACGCCTGTCGTACCTTGAAACAGGCAGATATTCAGCCTTTCCGCTTTCAATGTTTGTCACTGTTGCCATTACATCGCCCTTAAATTCTGCAAATTTTTCGTAATCAAAAGGGAGATGCTTGTTCGGGATTTCGTCAAAAATAAAATCCAGATTAAAATAACATCTTGTTTTAGGATTTAAAAGATACTTTGTTCCCATATATCTCTTGTCGTGGAAATACTTTGTTGCAATTATGTGATTTCTGCCTTCCTGCTTTGATGCATAGGAAACAGCATTAGCGATTCCTGCCGATGTTCCGATTATGTAATCTGCAATTATGTTGGCTCTTAGCAATTCGTCCATTACTCCGCAGGAGTAGTATGCTCTTGCGGCACCGCCTTCGGTTACAAGTCCCAGTTTCATATGTGTCACGTCCTTTATTTACTAATATAATATTGTACCGCAAAACGTAAAAATTTCAATATAAAATGAAAAGATTAAAAATCCAAAAGGGAAAATATAAAACTATATTTTGGCAATATCACTAAAAAGATTTTACATTTATTGTGCAGTAAGTAGGTTGCTATTTTTTCATAATTTTGTTATCATTATTGTACGGAAACAGGACTTTTTGTACCTGTTTTTATTCGGAACGGTAAATCCGAAAAAGTAATTTTATTTAGGAGTGAGAAATTTGCACAAGAAGTTATTAAGTGTTTTCCTCAGTATGTGTATGGCAGCTTCATGCACAGCAGTAGCTACTACAACAGCAACTGCCGCTACTGTTGAGAAAACAGAGGTTGCAGCAAATAGTTATGGTCTTGCTGACAACATTCAGGACGGACAGATCCTCCAGTGCTGGAACTGGTCTTACAACGGTATCAAGAACAATATGCAGAAAATTGCTGAACAGGGCTTTACCGCTGTCCAGACAACACCTATTCAGACAATCAAAGAGTCCACACAGGGCAAGACAATGAAGGGTAGCTGGTGGGTTTACTATCAGCCTTCAAACTTCACTATTGACACATCCTCACAGAACGCTCTCGGCACTAAGGCTGAGTTTGAGGCTATGTGTGAGGAAGCTCATAAGTATGGCGTAAAGGTTATTGTCGATGCTGTTCTTAACCATATGGCTAACAAGTCAGGTAATGACCTTTCAGACACAATTCCTTCTGACATCAGAAACGACAGCTCTTGCTGGTATTCAATTACAGTAAATACTTCAAACTGGAACGACCGTTATGACATTACTCATAACTGTATGGACGGTCTTCCTGACCTTAACACATCAAACTCAAAGATTCAAAACTACGCTAAGACATTCCTCAAGGAGTGTATCACAGCTGGTGTTGATGGTTTCCGTTTCGATGGTGCTAAGCACATTGAAACTCCGGATGATAGAAGCGGTGTAAGCAGTAGCTTCTGGTCAACAGTTCTTAGCGAAACAACTTCACACGCTCAGTCAACAAGAGGTTTCACTCCTTACTACTACGGTGAGGTTCTTGATGAGACAGGCGGTGTTGACATAACAGCTTATACAAAGTGGATGAGCGTTACAGATAACGGTATTTCAAACGCTATCAGAAACGCAGTTAACAATGGTAATGCTTCGGAAGCTGCTAACTCATACATTGGTAAGGGTGCTGCTGCTAACAAGGCTGTTCAGTGGAACGAGTCTCACGATACATATGCAGGCGGCAACTCAATCGGTGTTGGCAATACAGCTCTTAAGAAGACATGGGCTATCGTTGGTACAAGAGCTCAGGTTGCAGGCATGTACTTTGCACGTCCTTCAAGCATAGAGAATCAGATTGGTACAGCTTCTGTTACTGCTTGGGGTGACAAGGAAGTTCAGGCTGTTAACCAGTTCAAGAACTACTTTGTTGGAGAGACTGAGTACCTTTCATCAAGCGGTTCAATTGCTTACAACGAGCGTGGTACAAGCGGCGTTGTTCTCGTAAACTGCGGTGGTACTTCAACTTCTGTAAGTGTTCCTGCTAAGAAAATGGCTGCCGGCACTTACACAGACCAGATTACAGGTAACAAATTTACAGTTTCTAACGGTCAGATTTCAGGTAATATCGGTTCAACAGGTATCGCTGTTGTTTATAACCCTGTTCCTGCCGGCCCTTCAGCTTCTGTAAATCCTGGTTCAAAGAACTATACAACAGATACACTCACACTTACACTTAACTACAACAACGCTACAAGCGGTCAGTACTCAATCGACGGTGGTGCTTATCAGTCATTCACAAACGGTCAGACAATCACAATCGGTTCAGGCGTAGCTTATGGCACACAGACAACTGTATCTGTAAAGGCATCTGACGGTTCAACAACATCTGATGCTAAATCATACACATACACAAAGGTTGACCCAACACTCACACAGAAGATTTACTTCGATAACTCTTCATACAACTGGTCAAGCGTTTACGCTTACATCTATTCAGGCGAAACATTAAACAACGGTGCATGGCCTGGTCAGGCTATGACAAAGGATTCTGCAACAGGTTACTATGTAATCGAAGTTCCTGCAGGTCTTGAGAACGGTGCTGTAATCTTCACAGAGAGCGAAACAGCTACAACAAACCGTTATCCTGCAGATATGCAGCCTGGTCTTGACCTCAACGGCTCAACAAAGCTCTTCAAGGCTGGTAATGCATTTGTAGATTATACACCTGTAACACCTACCACAAAGCCAAGCACAACACCAACAACACAGCCAACAACTCCTGTTGACTCAGTTCTCATTGGTGACACAAATCAGGACGGTCAGGTAACAATCAGCGACGTTACACAGCTTCAGCTTCACCTCGTTCAGACTGTTACACTCACAGGTAATGCTCTTACAGCAGCAGATTGTAATGGCGATAAGGCAGTAGATATCACAGATGCTACTTTAATTCAGTATTACTGCGTTAAGCTTTTTGAAAACGCTGGTAATGTTGGTAAATACACAGGCGGTCAGCCAACAACTCAGCCAACAACAAAGCCAACACAGCCTACAACAAAGCCAACTCAGCCAACAACACAGCCTACACAGCCTACAACACAGCCAACAAACCCATCAGGTGGTATTACAGTAACATTTACTAACTCACTTAACTGGGGCGGTACAATTTACTGCTACTACTGGCCAACAGGCGGTCAGGGTCCTGTAGCATGGCCTGGTACTGGTATGCAGTCAGCCGGCACAAATGACTTTGGCGAGGCTATGTACACATTCACAGTACCTGCAGGTAACACAAATGTTATCTTCACAAACGGTAGCTCACAGACTGTTGATATTTCACTCGACGGCGGTGCTACACGCTTCTATCCAAAGTCTTCAATGTCAGGCAGCGGTCACGAAGTAGGTACATGGTAATCATAATTTAGCTTGATTACTTTATAACACAAATAATTTCCCCTCATCGCTTTTGCGGTGAGGGGATTTTTTCTTGCTTTCAGATTTAAGTGCAAAATAAATCTCTGTCACTAAAAATCTGTTGTTAGTCGGGCAGATAAGCTCTGAAATAAACAAAAACTATCTGCTCGACTTGGATGGAACATCACACAAGCAAAGTCAAAAAAATTGCTTGTTAAATGTCGGGCAGATAAGCTCTGAAATAAACAAAACTATCTGCTCGGCTTGGATGGAACATCACACAAGCAAAGTCAAAAAAATCGCTTGTTAAATGTCGGGCAGATAAGCTCTGAGATAATTCAAAACTATCTGCTCGGCTTGGCTGGAACATCGCACAAGCAAAGTCAAAAAAATTGCTTGTTAAATGTCGGGCAGATAAGCTCTGAAATGCACAAAACTATCTGCTCGGCTTGGATGGAACGTCACGCAAGCAAAGTTAAAAAATTGCTTGTTAAATGTCGGGCAGATAAGCTCTGAAATGAACAAAACTATCTTCTCGACTTGCGAACGGGGTCACCCCGTTTAGCAGCCGCAACCGCAGCCGTTTGATGAGTTGAAGTCGTTGCCGTTGTTGCCACAGCAGCAGAAGATGATTATGAGAAGAATAATCCATGTGCAGCTATTGCCGTTATTGCCAAAACAATTACACATTTGCGTTTCCTCCTTTCTCTTTACACTACATACTATTACATTTACGCAAATGTGTTACAACACAAACAAAAAAGGCATACGATTTTTTTCGTATGCCTTTAGTTGTATGAATTTATAAAGTTTCTTATTCAGCTTCGCAACGGTTGATAGCGTTGAGCACACCGAGAACAGATGCGACGTTGACGTTTGAATCAATGCCGATACCGAAAATAGTCTTGTTATCAGGAGTCATAAGCTCAATGTAAGAAACAGCCTTTGAGTCAGAACCCTCAGAGATAGCGTGCTGGCTGTAAGACTTGAAGCTGTACTTGTCAACACCAACAGTCTTGAGAGCATTAAAGAATGCGTCAATCGGACCGTTACCAGTACCGCTGAGTGTAACCTCTGAATCACCATCAATGGTCATCTTGCCCTTAAAGTGTACGTAATCGTTGCCGTTTTCGCTCTCCTCATAGATTTTTCTCTTAGTAAGAGCGTATTTCTGATTATGCTCAAGATAGTTTTCGTTAAATACATCGAAAAGCTCTTTTGGAATAAGCTCTCTGCCGAGTTCTTCACACTTAGCCTGAACAAGCTTTGAAAACTCAGGATGCATCTTCTTAGGAAGGTCATAACCGAAGTTGTGGCTCATAATGAATGCCGCACCGCCCTTACCTGACTGAGAGTTGATTCTGATAATAGGCTCATACTCTCTGCCAACGTCTGCAGGGTCGATAGGAAGATAAGGAATTTCCCAGTATTCAGTACCGCTGTCCTTCATATACTGCATACCCTTGTTGATAGCATCCTGATGAGAGCCTGAGAAAGCTGTGAATACAAGCTCACCGATGTATGGCTGACGAGGGTTGATTTTCATATCTGTGCAACGCTCGTAAATTTCACGGAGCTTTGGAAGATGTGAGAAATCAAGCTCAGGGTCAACGCCCTGTGTGAACATATTAAGACCCATTGTAACAACGTCAAGGTTACCTGTTCTTTCGCCGTTACCGAATAATGTACCCTCAACACGGTCAGCACCTGCAAGCAATGCAAGCTCGCCCGAAGCAACACCTGTGCCTCTGTCGTTGTGTGGGTGGATACTGATAATTGCAGCCTCTCTGTTTTTGAGATTTCTGATGAAATACTCAACCTGATCGGCATATGTGTTTGGTGTGCACATCTCAACAGTGTTAGGGAGGTTGAGGATAACAGGGTTTTCCTTAGTTGAGCCAAGAGCCTCCATAACCTTGTCGCAGATATATACAGCGTTGTCTACCTCAGTGCCGCTGAAGCTCTCAGGTGAATACTCAAGTCTGATGTTCATATCGTCGGAGTATTCAGCGATAAGCTCCTTGATGAGCTTTGCACCCTCAATGGCAATTTTAGTTACACCCTCCATATCGGTTTTAAAAACAACCTTACGCTGGAGAGTTGAAGTTGAGTTGTAGAAATGTATAATAACATTCTTAGCACCCTTAACAGCCTCAAAAGTCTTGCGGATGAGGTGCTCTCTTGCCTGAACGAGTACCTGAATAGTTACATCATCAGGAATATGATTGCCTTCGATAAGCTCACGGCAGATTTCATACTCTGTTTCAGAAGCACTAGGGAAACCGATTTCGATTTCCTTAAAGCCCATATCACATAAAGCGTGGAAAAACTCGAGTTTTTCTTCGAGGTTCATCGGGTCGATAAGTGCCTGATTACCGTCACGAAGGTCAACAGAGCACCAGATTGGAGCCTTGCTGATTACATTTGACGGCCACTTTCTGTCAGGAATATTGATTTGCTGAAAAGGTATGTACTTTTCAAATTTAGGTTTCATATTATAAAGCCTCCGTTTTCGTTATATAGAGCGTAGATTATATAGCACTCATATAACATTCATAATAATAAAAAATCGTCCCTCAGAAAAAAGGGACGAACATAATATCCGTGGTACCACCCAAGTTCAGATATGCATTTCTGCATACCCCTTACAGACTTCCAACAAAGTCCTGACCGATAACGCAGTCTTGCGTTCCGTACTATATATCAGTATATGTCGCACGGAAAACTCAGGGATGAGCTATACATACAAAGCTTAACGCTGTCTTGCACCAAACGGCAGCTCTCTGAGGATAAGTGTTTTGTATCTTGTTCCCGTCAAAGTTTTTCATTGGGATTCATTTGTATTTCTATTATATAGAGGTAAAAAAACTTTGTCAAGTCTTATTGTAAAAAAGAAATTTAAAAAAAGTTGAAAAAACTTTCAAAAAACACTTGCAATTTGAAAAAAGGTGTGATATACTAACGTAGTCGCTTGAGAGAGCTGATAAAACAACAGAA
>JAXJTT010000180.1:0-26096 GCA_036309445.1 Ruminococcus sp.
ACTGAGCTACAGAGGCAAATTTGGCGACCCGGAACGGGCTCGAACCGTCGACCTCTAGCGTGACAGGCTAGCGTTCTAACCAACTGAACTACCGGGCCAAATGTGGTGGGAACAATAGGGCTCGAACCTATGACCCTCTGCTTGTAAGGCAGATGCTCTCCCAGCTGAGCTATGCTCCCACATGCCTTGTCGCTTGATTTTGTTTCGTATCTCTCAGCGACAGGTATTATGATACTACAAACCATTCAATTTGTCAACACTTTTTTTAAATTTTTTTTGATTTTTTTTGTAATTCTTAAAAAGTCCAGTATTTATCGAACATCTGCTATCTTTATTTTTCTAGAAAAAGCCGCTGAATACAATTCAAGTTACAAATATTTAAAAAAATCCACGAAAAAAATGTACTTAAAAAAGAAAATCGGGCGGAGAAAATCCGCCCGTAACTTAAATATAAAGTTTTATTAATCTTTTCTGTTCTTTTCCTCGATGATTTTTTCAAGGTCTGACTTTGTGAACACATATTTTTTGTTACAGAAATGGCAGTTAGCCACAGCCATACCCTTTTCGTCAGCCATTGAACGTATATCTTCGTCACTCATTGTGCAGAAAAGTCTCTCGAGTTTTTCTTTTGAACAAGTGCAGACATAGTTTACAGGATATTCGTCAAGCACCTCTACCTCAAAGCCCTCTAATGCTTTTTTACAGATATCAAGTATGCTCATACCCTTTGCAAGCATTGTTGTTACAGGCTCAAGTGTTGCAAGATTCTTTTCAAGCTGTTCAATAGTATCATCAAAAGCACCCGGAAGAAGCTGAATAAGCAGACCGCCTGCAAGCATCACCTCGCCATCTTCCTTATCAATAAGCACACCAAGTGCACAAACTGTCGGAATCTGCTCACTTGTTGCATAGTAGCTTGTAATATCCTCGGCAATTTCACCACTAACAAGCTCAACCTGTCCTATATAAGGGTCTCCGCTGCCGTAATCTCTCATAACATTGAGAACACCATTCTTACCAACAGCCTTTGAAACATTGATTTTACCATTATTGTAATACTCAGTCGGGCAATCTGCATTACCTACATATCCTCTTACGTTACCTTTACTGTCACCAACTGCAATTACAGGTCCTAATTCACCATCGCCTGAAACCCTGAGGTTAATTGTAGCATCTTTCTGCTTAAGCATTGCACCCATCATTGATGTTGCACAAAGAAGTCTGCCTAATGCTGCTGTTGCAGAGCGTGAAAGATTGTGAATTTTCTTAGCTTTAAAAACGATATCTGAAGCATCTATTGCCGAAGCCATAACGGCTCCGTCAGAAGTTATACATCTAATAATCTTATCCATTTATATTCTCCGTTCAAAATTCTCTGTTCTTTGGATTTTTCATTCTTGCCACAAAAACAAGTCTTTGCTCGTCTTCACGTGGACTTTCAAAGGTCATATCACCATAAACCGCTTCAACCTCAAAGCCTGCTTCTTCAAGCATTTTTTCAACCTCAGTCTGAGAATATGCACGCTCCGAAAAGCTCTCGCTTGTGCGGTAATAAACACCGTTTTCTCCCTCAAAAAAATCAAGGTCTATATCCACAATGTTATTTTCTCCTAAAGAATTTTGCCATACGCAAAATACCTTTTCGTTTTCATATGCAAAGGTATTATCAGCAAGAACTTTTTCGTGCTTATAAATAGTATTGGCATCAAACATAAAAACTCCGTCTTTGTTCATAAAGAACGCAACTCTCTCAAATGTTTTAGCCACATCATCAGGGTTTGTTAGGTGGTTTATGCTGTCTAAAGTACACACGCAGGTATCTATTGTGCCATACAGGTCAATACTCTGCATCTTCTGCCTGAGAAAAAGAATCTGAAGCTCCTTTTCAGCCGATTTCTGCATAGCCTCGCTGAGCATTTCGGCACTTGCGTCAATTCCGTAAACATCAACGCCCTTAGCCGCAAGCTCACAGGTAAGACTACCTGTGCCGCAGGCAAGGTCAAGGGTAATACCCATATCGTGATTGTGCCTTTTCATCAGCTGCATTATATATTCACAGCGTTTTTCATAGGCAGCGTCCTGCATCAGACCATCATAAAAATCTGCAAACGCATTATAGCTCATTATTCTTCCACTTCCTGCATCTTATCAAGCACAAGGGTATAACCGTATGTATCGTTATCAAACAAAGCTCTTTTTACTCGGCTGATTGTAGCAGTTGAAGCTCCTGTTTCCTTGACGATTTCAGTATAAACCTTTTTTTCTGTAAGCATTTTTGCTACAACAAGTCTTTGTGACATCGCCTTAAGCTCAGGGCTTGTGCATAAATCCTCAAAAAAGCGATAACACTCCTCCTCGTTTTCGAGTGAAAGTATTGCCTTGAACAAAAAATCTGTAGCATCATTTTTTAATTTTGAATTCATAGTGTCTTTTTCCTTTCGCATTACATTTAAATCAATGAATATCAAACTTCTTAGTTATATATACTTTTGTATAAAAGTTTCTTATTGTTTTTGCATCACGATTTTATGCATTAAAATTTTAACACACAAAAGTACAAAAGTAAATATTTTATTTCAAGAAGACCAAAAATTTTTAGCTAATTGCTAAAAAACAAAATAAACAAGGTAATTTTAACAAAAAAACAATCGCTCAATAAGTATATATGTCGAGTTTTATAAAATTTTCACTAAAATAACGTTATTTATTTTTCAAATTTGCTTGAAAACAACATATTTTTTTGGTATTATATATTTGTATAAAATTAAAATGCTATATTTGTGAGAACAAATACTTATATATTGCCGCAAATGCTACATATTTTTCTGCGGCATCAGCTTTAATAAAAGGAGTTGATATAATGAACTATCACTTCGACGACAGCCGTACTGCCCTCGAAATTTTTTCGGCAGGTGATGCAGTGCGTGCATATGACCTGTTCGGTGCACATTTCGTAAACTGGGACGGCAGAGATGGTGTTGTTTTCAGAGTATGGGCACCTAATGCACTCAGCGTTTCGGTTGTAGGTGATTTCAATGACTGGAATCAGGACTCTCACTATATGTATAAAATCGGCTATGGTTGCTGGGAGCTTATGGTTGAGGGATTAAAAGAATTTGATTTATACAAATTCTGTATTGAAACAGAGAAAAATGAGCGTTTCCTCAAATCAGACCCGTTTGCGTTTCATTCGCAGACACGACCTGATAATGCTTCAAGAGTTTTTGATGTGAATCAGTACGTATGGCATGATACATACTGGATGCAGAATCGCCACATCATCACTGCTCCTGATAAACCGATGAATATTTATGAAATTCACGCAGGCTCATGGAAAAAATTTCCTAACGGCGAGTTTTTCAATTATCAGAAACTGGCAGATGAGCTTATTCCTTATCTAAAGGAAATGAACTACACTCATGTTCAGCTTATGCCTATTATGGAATATCCGCACGACCCAAGCTGGGGCTTCCAGACTACAGGATATTTTGCGGCTACCTCACGTTACGGCTCACCTTGCGATCTGATGGCTCTTATCGACAGATGTCATCAGGAAAATATTGGTGTTCTCGTTGACTGGGTACCTTCAAACTTCCCGAAAGACAGTCATGGTCTTGAAAAATTTGACGGAACATGTCTTTATGAGGGACACGACCCCAGAGATGGTGAACGTCCTTCATGGGGTACCTGTCTGTTTAACTTCCAGCGTTACGAGGTTACAAGTTTTCTTGTTTCATCAGCTATGTTCTGGTTTGACAAGTACCATATTGATGGTATGCGTGTCGGTGCCTTGTCTTCTATGCTGTATCTTGACTACGGCAAAAAGGACGGCGAATGGCTGCCTAATAAATTCGGAGGCAAAGAAAATCTCGATGCTCTCCTGTTTGTTCAGAAGCTCAACAAAGCCGTTCATATGTACCACCCTTCTGCTCTTATGTTTGCAGAAGAAAACACATCATGGCCAAAACTCACACTTCCTGTTGAAGACGGCGGTCTGGGATTTGACTATAAATGGAATATGGGTTGGATGAATGATATGCTCCACTATATGTCGCTTGACCCGTTATGGAGACCATTCAACCACGATAACCTGACTTTCAGCTTTTTCTATGCCTTTTCTGAGCGATTCCTGCTCCCTATTTCTCACGATGAGGTTGCCCACGGCAAGGGCTCACTCATCAGTAAAATGCCGGGTGACTACGACAACAAATTTGCAGGTGTGCGTGCTTTCATTACTTATATGTACGCTCATCCGGGCAAAAAGCTCGTATTTATGGGCAGTGAGATAGGTCAGTTTGACGAGTGGGCTTTTGACTCAGGTATTCAATGGGATTTACTTGACTATGACAAGCACAGAAAGCTCTTTGAATTTTTCAAGGCTATTAACAGATTCTATGTTGAAAACAGACCTCTTTATGAGCTTGATTCAACAGCAGATGGTTTCCAGTGGATTCACCGAAACGACTTTACACAAAGCGTTATTTCATTCAGAAGAACCGACTCGCTCGGAAATGAAATTATCGCTGTGTGCAACTTCCAGCCTGTTTCGTATGAGCTTTATCACATCGGTGTTCCTGTCTACGGAATTTACGAGGAGATATTCAACTCAGACAGCGAAGCGTTCGGCGGAACAGGTTTCTGCAACGGTGAAAAAATCCTGACAGAGCCTATGAAAATCCACGGCTACAAGCAAGGATTACCACTCAGATTACCACCACTCAGCGTTATTTATCTTAGATGCTCACAAAAGCTTGAACCACCAAAAAAGGAAGAACAAATCAAGCCGAAAAAGCCTGTTATTACAACAACAGCGGCTTCTCCGTCTTCCCTTGATGAGATTGAAGCTATATAAAATCACACGCAAATAAAAGTAAACTATTGCAGATAATTCTGCATTAAATACATAATTGGAGGTAAATATAAATGTTCCCTAAGAAGGAAGTAGTTGCAATGCTCCTTGCAGGCGGTCAGGGCTCACGTCTTGGTGTTCTTACAAGAAGAATTGCTAAACCCGCTGTTCCATTTGGCGGAAAATATCGTATCATTGATTTTCCTTTATCAAACTGCGTAAATTCAGGTATTGAGGCTGTGGGTATTCTCACACAGTATCAGCCACTCGTTTTAAATGAATACATCGGAAACGGTCAGCCTTGGGATCTTGACGGAATGCACTCAGGTGTAAACTGTCTCAGCCCTTATCAGGCTGTTGAGGGTGCAGACTGGTATTCAGGCACAGCAAACGCAATTTTCCAGAATATCAACTACATTGACCGCTACGACCCTGAGTATGTTGTTATCCTCTCAGGTGACCACATTTACAAGATGGATTACAACAAGATGCTTGAATTCCACAAGGAAAAGAACGCTGCCTGCACTATTGCAGTTATTGACGTTCCTCTTGAGGAAGCTTCAAGATTCGGTATCCTTAATACATATGACGACGGCAAAATCTATGAATTTGATGAGAAGCCTGCCGTTCCGAAAAGCACACACGCTTCAATGGGTATCTATATTTTCAGCTGGAAAGAGCTCAGAAAATACCTCATTGAAGACGAAGCAAAAGAAAATTCACACCACGACTTCGGTAAAGATGTTCTTCCTGCAATGCTTGATGCCGGTGAGCGTATGTTTGCTTATCCGTTTGAAGGCTACTGGAAGGATGTTGGTACAATCGACAGCCTTTGGGAAGCTAATATGGATTTACTTGACCCTAAGAGATCACTCGACCTCAAGGACATCTATTCAAGAAATCCTCTTATGCCTCCACACTTTGTTTCAAGTGACGCTACAATCCAGAATTCTTTAATCGCTGACGGCTGTAATGTTTGCGGTAATCTTGAGTTTTCTATTCTCTTCTCAGGTGTTACAGTAGGCAAAAATGCTACTGTAAATTCTTCAATCATTATGCCGGGTGCAGTGATTGAAGAAGGTGCAAATGTTCAGTTTGCAATTGTTGCTGAAAACACCGTTATCGGCAAAAATGCTGTTGTAGGTGCAAGACCTGAGGATGTCGAAAACAAAGACGACTGGGGTATTGCCGTAGTAGGTGAAAACTGCGTTATTGCTGAAAATGCAGTTGTTAAGCCAAAGGAAATGATTGACTGTGAAACGGAGGTAACAGCAAATGAGATGTAATGATGTTTTAGGATTTATTTTTGCAGATACCCTTAATGAAAAAATGCCTGAGCTTACCTCCTCACGTACAACAGCAAGTGTACCGATTGGCGGTAAATACAGAATCATCGATTTTGTGCTTTCAAATATGGCAAACTCAGGTATCAATAACATTGGTATCGTTGCTACAAAAAACTTTCTTTCACTTATGGACCACGTAGGTTCAGGTAATGCTTACGACCTTTCAAAGAGAAGAAGCCAGCTTACAATTCTTCCTCCATATAACGGAAGCTCTTTCTCAGGTTGCGTTGAAACTATTTACAATATGCACGGCTATATCGAAAACAGCCGTGAGGAGTATGTGCTTATCGCTCCCGGTAACATTGTTTCAAACTTTGATTGCACAGAGCTTTTTGACTACCACACAAAGAAAAACGCTGATGCAACATTTATCTACAACAATACTGTTGTTCCACAGGGCTATGACAGACCTATGACAGTCAGTGTTGATGAAAACGGCAAAATCAATCAGGTTTTCCTCAATCCTGAAAAGAGCGAGGAACCTCAGAATGTTATTTTCGGTGCAGTTCTTGTTAAGAAAGATATTCTTATGCACGAAATCAGAGCCGCATTAAGCGTAAATGAAACTGATATCAAGAAGGTTATCCAGAATCTTGTAGATAAGTATAACTTCTACGGCTTTGAGGATAAGGGCTATTGTGCAGCTATCACTTCAAATAATGATTATTTCAAATTCAATATGGACCTTCTCAATAAGGATGTCAGAGATGAGTTGTTCAACCCACAGCGTCCTATCTACACAAAGGTAAGAGATGACGCTCCATCAAGATACGGTCTTACAAGCAGTGTTAAGAATTCAATTATCGCTCAGGGCTGTGTAATTGACGGTGAAGTTGAAAACTGCATTATCTCAAAGGGTGTATACATCGCTGAGGGTGCAAAAATCAGCAACTCAATCATTATGCAGGATACAAAAATAGGTTGCAATACCAACCTTAATTATGTTATCATAGATAAGGACGTTACCATTAAGGACGGACGTTCACTTATGGGATATGACTCCTATCCTATATACATTGCTAAAAAATCAGTTGTTTAATCGGAGGTAAACCAAATGAGAATTTTATATTGTGCATCTGAAGCTAATCCGTTTTGCGGTAGCGGCGGACTTGCTGACGTTGCAGGCAGTCTCCCACACACTCTTTGCAGAAAAGGTCAGGATTGCAGAATCGTAGTTCCGCTTTACGGCACTATTCCGCAGGATCTCAAAAATTCAATGAATTTCATCACAAACTTCACTGTTCCTGTTGCTTGGCGTCATCAGTATTGCGGTCTTTTCTGGGCAAGATGGAATGATTGCACATACTACTTCATTGATAACGAGTATTACTTTAAGCGTGGCACACTTTACGGTCACTATGACGATGCTGAAAGATTTGCTTTCTTCTCACGTGCTATCCTTGAAATGCTCCCATACATCGACTTCCATCCTGATATGATTCACTGCAACGACTGGCAGACAGCCCTCGTTCCGGTTTATTACTATCTTTTCTATTCACACAGACCATGGTACTACAACATCAAGAGCCTTTTCACAATACATAACATTCAGTATCAGGGCGAATACGGCTGGGAAGTAAACACTGAGTGCGTAGGTATTCCTGAGCATGAGACAAAAATCCTTGAAATGAACGGCAAGCTCAATATGATGAAGGGTGCTATTGAAACAGCAACAAGAGTTTCAACAGTTTCTCCAAGCTATGCGGCTGAAATCAAGGATCCTTGGTACAGCTGGGGTATGCACGACGAGCTTAACCTCCGTCATTACAAGCTTTGCGGTATCAAAAATGGTATCGACCTTGTAAGCTACAACCCTGAAACTGACTATCAGCTTTACCGCAATTACTCTAAGGATGATATGAGTGGCAAGGGTGAGTGTAAGAGAGCTTTACAGGAGCGTCTCTGCCTTGAGCAGCGTTGGGATGTACCTCTCGTAGGTATGGTAACACGTCTTGTTGGTCATAAGGGTCTTGACCTTGTCCGTATGGGTCTTGAGGAACTTATGAACACTGAGAATATGCAGTTCGTAATTCTCGGTTCAGGCGACAAGGAATACGAAGATTACTTCAACTATATGCAGGCTAAATATCCTGGCAGACTTTGCTTCTGTCATGGCTTTGTGCCTGAACTTGCAAGAAAAATCTATTCAGGTGCTGATATTTATCTTATGCCTTCTGCACAGGAGCCTTGCGGTCTCGCTCAGATGATCGCTCTCCGTTACGGTACAGTTCCTGTTGTTCGTGAGGTTGGTGGTCTTAAAGACTCTGTATTCGATAGTGCTGACAACTACGGCAACGGCTTCACATTCAAGAACTACGAGCCATCAGATATGGTTCACGCTGTAAGACGTGCACTCTGGGGTATCCGTGATGATGCAGGCTGGCATCAGCTTATGTGGCGTGCAATGATGAGTGACAACAGCTGGGATCGTTCAGCTCAGGACTACATCAATGTTTATAACGACACACTCAGATGGGCTTAATCTGAAAATATATTTTATATTTTATAGCTTACTTAACCCTCTCCTATTTTGGAGAGGGTTTTTGTTTACAACTATTTCTGTCTGTGGTATAATTAAAAAAATATAAACTGACATATTTCTAGAAATTTATCGGGAGGGACAAGTTTGAAAAAAACTTTATTATGGTTTTTAAAAGCATTTCTTGCTGCTGTTACGGCATTTTGCGTAATATCTGTATTCTGTTTTTTCTACTGCAATCAACCTTCGCATCATACAACCCCTACAAAAGCCACAGACTATTATTGGGATCAGAATAGTCTTTCATTTTTAGGCACGGAAGGCTTTGCTTTCACAAAAACAGACGAAAACGGATACGTAAACACCTATCCCAAACAGAGCGATGAAATTGATATTTTACTTATGGGTTCATCTCACACTGAGGGATTTAATGTAGACGAAACTGAAAATTATGCATATCAGCTTAATAACCTTCTAGCGGAAAACAACAAAAATATGTATGCATACAATATCGGCACATCTGGTCATACTTTAAGCCGCTGTTTACGTAATTTAGAAAGTGCAACTAACGAGTTTAAACCCTCAAAATATATAATAATTGAAACATCAACGCTTACAATTCCATTGAAAGATTTGCAAAATCTTGATAATGGCACACATGATTTACTCCCTTCATATGATTCAGGGCCTGTATATTATCTGCAAAAAAGTGATTTTTTCAGAAGAGTCTACTCCCAGTTCTCAAACGTGATGAAAACAAACAACACTAGCAAAAACACTGTTTCCCCGTCTGATAACAAAGGGAGTATCTTATCCGATGCTTCAAGCGATTCTTCACATGTTGTTGAAACTGATCCGTATGAAGTTTATTTAGAAAAAGCTTTAAAAAACGCAAGCAACATCGCCAAAGAAAATGGTTGTAAATTAGTAATTCTGCATAACGCAGAACTCGGTATCGATTATAACGGCAATGTCGAAGCTTTTCAGATAACTGAAGATATAAAAAAATTCCAATCTATATGTGAAAAATATGACATTGATATTGTAAATATGCACCCTATTTTTTCACAAGCATATAACGAAACTTTTGAGTTACCTCAGGGGTTCTCTAATACAGCAGTAGGAAGAGGTCATATTAATAAGCGTGGTCATTCTGAAATCGCAAAAGAACTTTATCGCTATATTACGGAGGATAACAACGTATGACATTTTCAAGTATAACCTTCATAATATTTTTTGCTATAGTATATCTGCTTATCCTGCTGTTTAACAGCAAAAAAATATGTTCACTCATTTCTGAAAAATATCAGCTATTGATCAAGCATATTATCCTTTTAATTGCAAGTTATATCTTTTATGGATGGTGGGATTACCGCTTCTGTTTCTTAATGCTCTTTCTCACTGTCACCGCATGGTTTTGTGCAAAAAACATATACGCAAAGCAATACGTAAAGCTATCCGTTTTTATCGGAGTAGCTGTGCCGCTTATTGTTTTAGGCTTTTTCAAATATTTTAACTTCTTTATTTCTTCATTTACCACTGCATTTGGAATAGAATCACCTGGTATCCTAAACATAATTTTACCTGTCGGTATATCTTTCTATACTTTTCAGTCAATGAGCTATACCATTGATGTACTTCGTGGAAAAATAAAAAGCAATTCATTTCTGAATGTTGCTTTATATGTAGCATTTTTCCCTCAACTGGTTGCCGGTCCGATAGTAAAAGCTCAGGAATTTATGCCTCAGCTAGAAAGCAACCATAAATTAAAAATATCTGAACTTTCTGAGGGATTTCAGATATTTTTAATGGGTTTATTCAAAAAAGTTGTTATTGCTGATAACCTTTCTATATTTGTAGATGATGTATTCACAAAACCTCTCGCCTTCTCTTCTTTAACTGTTATTTTAGCTGTTGTATCATATTCCATACAGATATACTGTGATTTCTCAGGTTATTCTGATATGGCTGTAGGTACCGCAAAGGCACTTGGCTACACTTTCAACAAAAACTTCAATATGCCTTATATTTCAAAAAATGTTACAGAATTCTGGAAGAGATGGCATATAAGTCTTTCAACCTGGCTACAGGAATATCTTTATATACCACTTGGAGGCAACCGTAAAGGTGAAATCCGCAGATATATAAATCTCTTCATTACAATGGTGCTTGGTGGTTTATGGCATGGTGCAAACTACACATTTATTTTATGGGGTATTCTGCACGGCTTAGCTCTTTGCATACACAAGCTTTTTATGAAATTCCGAAAGAAAGGTAAAAATAATAAAGTTACTGTAATCGGAGGAATACTATCTGCTGTACTGACATACATCTTTGTATGTATTTGTTGGGTTTTCTTCCGTGCTGAAAACGCACAAATAGCCTTAGATGTGTTAAGTCGTATGTTCATTTGGAAAAGTGGAATAACACAGATCTTCTCTTGGACAATATTTGCAATTATAGTCTTGACAATAACACATATTGCGGCATGGTACAATTCAAAAAAGAACAATAAAACTGTAATCGAAGGTTACTATCCAATCCTCAACTTAAGCACTTTTTCATCTTTAGTTATTGTTTTTGTATTTCTGTTCTTTATATTCTGCGTTGCATATACAAACGCAAATCCATTTATTTATTTCCAATTCTGAGCAAAAAAACACCGTGAAATTCACGGTGTTTTTTTGATTGCACTTGACAAAACAACTAATATTATAAGTCATAAACCAAAGCCGAAAATCATATTCTTATATGAAATCAAATATGACGGAGGCTTAAAAATGTCAGAATATTTGCCGGAAGGAAAACTTATTTTAACTCAGGAAAATATAAATACACTGCACAGCTTTTCCCTGCTAACCGAAGCCAAAAGAGAAGGCAGAATCTTAGAAGCACGTGCCTGCGTGTGCGATGCAAACCACAATTTAATTGTTGACCTTGGTATAATGAAAGGTGTTATCCCCCGTGAAGAAGGTGCTATGGGTATACGTGATGGGTCTGTAAGGGATATTGCTGTAATTTCAAGGGTAAACCGCCCTGTTTGTTTTGTTATCACTGACTTTGCCGTTGACGAAAAAGGTGAGCGTTATGCGGTTTTATCAAGAGAAAAAGCTCAACGCAGGTGTATGGAAAACTACATTTCAAAACTTGCCTGCGGTGATGTAATAGATGCACGAATTACACATCTGGAAAACTTCGGAGCATTTGCCGATATCGGCTGCGGAATAGCCGCACTTATGCCTATTGATACTATTTCCGTTTCAAGAATTGAACATCCGAAAGAACGCTTCAGCGTAGGTATGGATATAAAAGCCGTTATTAAATCAATGGAAAACGGCAGAATCAGCCTGAGCCACAAAGAGCTTTTAGGTACATGGGAAGAAAACGCAAAAGCATTTTCAGCCGGTGAAACCGTTGCAGGTATTATACGAAGCGTTGAAAACTACGGTGCTTTTGTCGAGCTGGCACCTAATCTTGCAGGGCTTGCGGAAAGTAAAGACGGCATCAAAGTAGGTCAGCAAGCAAGCGTATACATAAAGAGCATTATCCCTGATAAAATGAAAATCAAAATAATTATAATTGACACCTTTGATTATAAATACAACCCGCAGAAGCCGAAATATTATTGCAACGAAAATCATATTGACCGTTTTCTCTACTCCCCTGAGGGCTGTGCAAAAAAGGTGGAAACAGTCTTTTGTTGACACAACTAAAATAGAATGTTATCATTATTTTAACCGAAAAAATTACAGGACGTGAAATTATGAGTGCAGGCGAAATTATAATCATAGTGATGCTTGCGATAATTGCAGTTTTGCTGCTTGTCGCAATTTTTATGATAATAAAAAAAAGTAAAAATGATAACACTGATAACATTGCATTGGTTGTAAGAAACGAAATGCAGACACAGCAGAGTTTACTCCGTCAGGAATTGACTGCTTCTACCCAAAATTCTGTAAAAAATATGGGCGAAATGCTTGTTGCAAATCAGCAGACTTTTTCTCAGTCTCAGGAAGAAAAAATGTCAAGACTCGAGGAACGAATGAAAACATTTTCTCTCCAGAACGAGCAAAAGCTTGAAAACATCAGAACTTCTGTTGAAGTACGCCTTAAATATCTTCAGGAGGACAATAATCGTCAGCTTGAAGAAATGAGAAAAACTGTTGACGATAAGTTGCAGAAAACACTTGAAGATAAGATGAATAAATCTTTCTCTCTTGTAAACGAAAGACTTGAGCAGGTTTATAAAGGTCTGGGCGAAATGCAAAACCTTGCTGTTGGTGTAGGCGACCTGAAAAAAGTGCTTACAAACGTCAAGACAAGAGGCATATTGGGCGAAATTCAGCTTGGAAGCATACTGGGCGAAATTCTTACTCCTGAGCAATATGACACAAATGTAGCAACAAAAAAAGGCTCAAAAAATGTTGTAGAGTTTGCAATAAAGCTTCCTGCTGACGATGACAAATTCATCTACCTTCCTGTTGACTCGAAATTTCCGGGTGATACCTATGCCACACTCAGAGATGCGATTGATGAGGGTGACAAGGTAAAAATCGAGCTTGCTTCAAAAGCTCTTGTTGCTACAATAAAAAGCGAAGCCAAAGACATACACGACAAGTACATTGACCCACCTAACACAACAGAATTTGCAATTATGTTCCTGCCGTTTGAGGGCTTATACAGCGAAGTTGTAAACCGTGGTCTTGTTGAAATTTTACAGAGAGAATATAAAGTAAATATTGCAGGACCAAGCACAATGGCTGCATTACTTAATTCATTACAGATGGGATTTAAAACACTTGCGGTACAAAAACGCAGTGCCGAAGTCTGGAATGTTCTTGGCGGTGTAAAACAGGAGTTTGATAAGTTCAACGATGTTTTAGTTGCCACTCAACAACGACTCGATCAGGCAAATAAAGAGCTTGACAAACTTGTAGGTGTTAGAACCAGACAGATTCAGCGAAAGCTTAAAGATGTTCAGGCACCTGTTGGCAACATAGCCGAAAATATTTTTGATGAAAACGATTAATCTTTATGCACACGCTGTTATTGGTGTGTGCATTTTATTTTATGGCAATTTCTTATTGAAAAAAGGTTAGAAATATTGTAATATAATAGCATAATATAAATTGAAATCAGGGTTTGGATATGAAATTGCAGAAAACATATATGGAGATTTTCAAAAATGAAAATGATGATTATTACATAGAACTTGCTCAAAAAGAAGTTCTTGTTATCCCCCTGCTTGTTGAAATGATGCTCGATATACAAAATCCAAAATCCCGTTGGGCTGCAAATCTGATTGAAAAAATCAGCGAAAAAACTCCTGTAATCGTCTATCCGTATTTTGACTATATAACCACTATTTTTGAAAACAGCAAAAGTATAACTGCTTGGAGCACATGGAAAATAATCGCAAATATCCTTACTGTTGATTTATTCGGATACTGGGATAAGGTTAAAGAAAAATATCTCTTTTCCCTTTCCTCAGATATGATAACTGAATTTCTTATTGTTTTGTCGGTTGCAGAAAAAATCATTACCGCAAAACCGCAGGATAAAGATTTAATAATTTCTGCTGTTGAAAACTCTCGCAAAACCACCTTTACAATCTGTGGCGAAGTTTCAATACACAGCCGCACAATTGCAGACGAAGCAATTGCAACTTTTTACGAAAAGCTTGAGCAATAAACAGCTATATAACAAACCTCAAAAATTTCAAGGTGATTTTATGAACAATACTCCTATCATTGCAATAATGTATGATTTCGACAAAACTCTCTGCACAAAGGATATGCAGGATTACGGGTTTATCCCCAGTCTTGGAATCACCGAAAAAGAGTTCTGGAGCTACACAAATGAACTCGGTCAGCGTGAACATATGGACTCAATCCTTGCATATATGTACGCAATGGTCAAAATTTCAAATGACAAAAAAATCCCTCTCCTCCGTGAAAAGCTGGTAGAAACAGGCAAGAAAGTCGAACTTTTCAACGGTGTTAAGGAATGGTTTTCAAGAATTAACGAGTTTGGAAAAAAACTCGGTGTGGTTGTAGAGCATTATGTAATTTCCTCGGGTTTAAAGGAAATTATTGAGGGTACGGAAATCAGCGACGAATTTAAAAGCATTTTTGCCTGTGAATTTCTTTATGACGAAACAGGTTGTGGTGTCTGGCCGAAAACCGACGTAAACTACACTAACAAAACTCAGTTTGTCTACCGCATAAACAAGGGTGTGCTTGATGTTGCAAATGACGTTGACCTCAATCGTTCAATGCCTGATGACAGCAAACGTGTACCGTTTTGCAATATGATTTACATAGGCGACGGTCTTTCTGACGTGCCGTGTATGAAGATGATGAAAGCTTATGGTGGATATTCTATTGCTGTGTATCAGAAAAAAGACTCTAAGGTTGAAGCTCTTTTAAATCGTAACCGAGTAGATTACATTTATCCTGCAGATTACAGCGAAAATCAGGGGCTTGACATTACAGTTAAAAACATCATCAGAAAAATGGTCATCAGTGAAACTCTTTACAATGAAAATGTAAGACAAAAGAAAGATACACATCAGGAGTCTTAACAACACAAAATGGTTGCATCAACAAACGATGCAACCGTTTATTTTTCTTACAAAAATATAGATATGATTTAGGTAAACAAAGCAAAAGATTATGATGAAATCGCAATCAATCTTACATGTATTTTACCAATTTTATTGAAAGTGTTTTGATTATGATATATAATTAAGACAATAACAATATTACAATATTTGTTCAAAGGTGACTTATTATGGATGAATTTAAAAGTATTATAAATGAAGTTCGCAAGGTTGTAAACGGCAAAGACAGGGCTATTATAACCACGCTTCTTGCAATTCTGGCAAACGGAAATATTCTTATCGAGGATATACCGGGGGTTGGAAAAACCACTATGGCACTGGCTTTTTCAAAATCATTGGGACTTGACTACGGCAGAGTTCAGTTCACTCCTGACACTCTTCCCTCTGACATTACAGGTTATGTTGTATACAACAAAGACACCGGTAAAATGATATACAACAAAGGTGCAATTTTTTGCAATCTTTTTCTTGCCGATGAGCTTAACCGAACCTCAAGCCGAACTCAGTCTGCACTTCTTGAAGCTATGGAAGAACAGCAGGTGACAGTTGAGGGCAGGTCTTACCCACTGGAAAAACCATTCTCGGTTATAGCAACTCAGAATCCGGTAGGTGCATCAGGTACTCAGCTTCTGCCTGACTCACAGACTGACCGCTTTACTGTAAAGATTTCAATGGGATATCCTGATTTTGACGCTGAATGTCAGATGCTTTTAAACAGAAGCACAGGAAACCCACTTGACAATGTTAAGCGTGTTGTAAGTAAAGAACAGCTTATTGAGATGCAACAAGCCGTGAAATCTGTTTTTGTTCACAAAAATATGGCTGGCTACATTGTCTCTCTGATAAATGCCACACGTAACTGCAGATACCTTTCACGTGGTGCCAGCCCCAGAGCTACTCTCTCCCTCACCGATATGTCTAAGGCTGTTGCTTTTGCCGACAATCGTGATTACGTTGTACCAAGAGATGTGCAGAATGTTTTTGTAAGCACCTTAAATCACAGAATCATTCTCAGCAATGAAGCTGTTTCACAAAAGCTCAGTGCTGAACAGATTTTATCAGACATTCTCAAAAATGTAAAACAACCAAAAATATAAGGTAGACATATGATTAAAAATATTTTTATTTATCTTGTCGTTCTTGTGTGTGCTTTTGTTTTCAATGTGTTTTTCTATGCCTGGTTTTCGTGGTATCTTCTTGTACTCACTATTTGTATCCCCTTCTTTTCACTTGCGTTAAGCTTGCCTTTTATGATTTTCGCCTCAATCAAGGGAATTTCTGTTTTTACTCAAAAGGAGCTTACTGCTGACGAAAAGCTTTGTATAAACATAAGCACAAACAAAAGCAATAAGCTTTTCTGCCCTTTGATGAAAATAAAATTCAGATTTATCAATCGCTTTTCAAGACAGAAAAAAAGCATTAATTTTTTGTACGGTGGCTTGATAACTGACACAATAGATATAAGAACTGACTCAGTAACACACAACTGCGGTTGCCTTGAAATAAGTGCAAAATATTTTAAGGTTTATGATTTACTTGGGATTTTTTTCATTCCCGTAAAGCTTAATTGTCACGCTGAAGTGCTTGTCATACCAAAGCCGCAACCCCTTACTGTTGCACCTGAAGGCATACAAAACACAATCATCGGGTACAAACCGAAAACAAGCGGATTTGCTGACGAGTATGAGCTGAGAAATTACCAGCAAGGCGACAGCCTTAAAAACATTCATTGGAAAATTTCAGCAAGACACGATAATCTTATCGTAAAGGAGCCAAGCACACCTGTATACAGACCGCTTATTTTAACTCCGGTTATCACATCAAAAGCTTCTGAAAACAACATCACACTCGGCAAGCTGGTATGCTCTGCGTATTCGCTTCATAACAGCAACACTGCTTTTTACTGTGCTTTACCTAATGGTGAGCTACGTGAAATTCAGAATGGAAGCGACGTAAAAAACTATCTTCTTCAGCTTTATAAAAACGAATATTCACAAGAGCATTTATTCTCTCCTGATAACCCGATTAATTATACAATTACTCACAACGGAGAGGCGGTGAGTGCATAATGAACAAGCCTACATTTTTTATTTCAGAAAAATCTGATAAAAAAAATTTTATTATTGCAGACGGCATTTCTGCGTTTCTGCTTGTAATTTTCTCATTTCACTGCCTTATTTCATCATTTAACCTCAATGTAAACTCTGCTGTTTTATTTATTTGCACAGCACTGTTTGCAGGAGTTTTTGCAATAATTTCTGCACTTGTAAAAAGTAACGCAAAATATGCAGGATGCATCGGTGTAATTTTTGCAGTGTTTGTACTTGTTGTGTTATTTTCATATAACACACTTGCTTCACAGCTTAATTACGTTATAAATTCAATGTTGAAAGAATACTCAATATATCTTGTTGTGCCGCAAAGTGTTTCTTTTGCCGCAGGCACCAATAATGCTACTGCACTTTTTGTTGTAGTTTCAGCACTGATGTGCGGCTTATTGACATCTTTTCTGATAAGATTAAAATTAATTTTTCCTGCTGCCGCACTTTCAATTATTGTGATAATTCCGTGCTTTATTCTTATAAACACCTTACCTGACATATTTCCGCTGCTAGGTCTGTTTGCTGTGCTGTTCACTTTGTTTGTAAGCTCAGCCATACACCGTATAAATACCACTCACACATCTGCGGTTACTCCGATTGTAGCTGTTTTTATGGCTATACTTGTAGCTGTTGTTTATATTTTTAATCCGATTGAGGGATACAAAAGAAATCCGTGGCAGGATAAAATTCTCGAATTTACCCAAGATCTGTTCAATATGGAAAGTCACGACTCAGCACTAACCTCTGTTTCTGCACGCACGAAACACATACAGCAGAAAGTAGATTTATCAAAGTCCGGACCTTTGGAGAAAACCAATCAAAAGATTATGACCATTAACACAGAGGCTCCGTATTTGGGCAGAATATATCTTCGTGGTGTTGCTTATACAAATTACGAAAACAACACCTGGTCTTTGATGACCGATGAACAGGCACGAAGTTATCCTGAAAATTACGAAAGTTTCACTATGACAATCACTCAGGATGTACCGAAAACCATTATGAATATCACAACCGAAAGAGATGAAGATGTTATTTTCACTCCGTATTTTCTTACGGATAAATCTCCATCAGGTACTACGTTGCTTGATATTCTCATAAACAACGACGACAAACTGAAAAGTTATGATGTTGGTTTTAAATCCTATACACCTCACCTTACACCTGTTATTAATCCTTACCTTGTAACCGAGGAACACGACTTCACTCCTTATATAAGCCCGTATGAAGATATTTATTCTGATGATAATTCTCTATCGTACTATTCAGACGCTTATTATTTCTATCCAAAAAGCACAGATGCTCTTGATTATAAGAATTTTGTGTATGAAAACTACCTATCGGTTCCCCAAAATGTACGTTCTGAAATGTTACAACTTGCACTTGAAAACGGTTTTGTCTATCAAGGCAAGCAATATATAATAGATGATGTAAAGGATTTTGTTGCAGGCTCTGCAAGATATTCACTCCAGACTGAAAAAGTACCGCAAGGAGAAGATATCGCTCTGTGGCTGTTAAATGACAGTGAAACAGGATATTGCGTACATTTTGCAACTGCCGCAACACTTATGCTTCGCTCTATGGGGATTCCTGCACGCTATGTTTCAGGCTACTGTGTTGAAAATTTTGATGAAACATCAACCCAGACTATTGTTTCATCAGACAATGCTCATGCGTGGGTGGAGTATTTTGACGATAATATAGGCTGGGTGCCGCTTGATGCTACACCTTCAAGCTTTGATGTACCCTCGTATTCTGCTCCTGTTGAAGATACACAACCTCAGCCTACAACGGTTCAGCAAAGCACTGCACCAACAATCATATCTGAGACACCTACTCAAGTTGTAACACAGCCTGTCGGTACAATAACCGCAAAACCGCATATTTCACTCACCCCTATTTCTGTAATTTGTATTATTATCGGCGTTTTATTGCTGGCTGTATTGACCGTAATTCTCAGACGAAAATCAATTATTTCGTCAAGACAGAAAAACTTCACAACAGGCTCGACAAACAGCCGTGCTAAGCATATGTATAAATATCTGCTCAGGCTTACGGAATTTTCACACGTTTCCCTGCCTGAGGAAATTACAGATATTGCCGACAAAGCACGTTTCAGCGGAAGAAAAATCACAACCGACGAACTGGATATTATTGCACGGTTTACAAAAAGTCGTACAAAGGCTATGACGGAAGATAGCCCGATAATCAAAAAAATATATCTTAAATACATACTTGTCCTGATTTAAGGGCAAGTATGTATCTGTAAAACGGAGAAACTATGAACCCTATCAAATTAATAAAACGTGAGCCTGTTATGTGTGCGGCTTTTATACTTGCTGTGATTTCAGCGTTTTTTGTACCGCCGTCACTTGAATATGCAGGCTACATAGATTTTTCAACTCTTTGTATACTTTTCAGCCTTATGGCGGCTGTTGCAGGATTTAAGAAATGCGGAGTTTTCGACCTGCTGACTTCCTCCCTGCTTAAAAAAGTAAGCACACTGAAGGGCATTTCACTTGTACTGATCCTGTCGTGCTTCTTCTTAAGTATGCTGATAACAAATGACGTTGCTCTCATAACTCTTGTACCCTTGTCGATTATGACTCTCAGAAAGGCAAATAAAGAAAAGCATCTGATATTTATTGTTGTAATGCAGACGATTGCCGCTAACCTCGGCAGTATGCTGACACCATTCGGCAATCCGCAAAATCTATATCTCTACAACCTTTCGCAAATGGCATTTGCAGATTTTATTCTGCTTATGTTGCCACTCACAACGCTTTCTCTGGTGCTTATTCTTGTTTGTATATTGGTACGCAAAAACAGCAAAATTTCTCTTGAAGCTGAGGATAAAAACAAAAAAATCAATATTCCGAAATCTGCAGCCTATCTTGCCTTTTTCCTTTTCTGCCTGCTTTATGTAACAAAAGTATTTGTTTTTGAATGGTACTGGCTTCTTGTTGCGGCAGTAATTTTTATTGCAATCACTGATTACAAAATCTTCAAAGAAGCTGACTACTGCTTGCTTCTGACTTTTATTTTCTTCTTTGTTTTTATCGGAAACATCGGAAAAATCGAAACTGTCAGCACTGCACTTTCCGGACTTGTAAGCCAAAATGAATTTATCACCGGTGTGCTGTCAAGTCAGGTAATCAGTAATGTTCCTGCCGCAATTTTGCTTTCTGCATTTACCGATAATTACTCTGAACTTCTGCTCGGTGTAAACGCAGGCGGTCTTGGTACTTTGATTGCCAGTATGGCAAGTCTTATTTCATACAAACTTTATGCCGCTGAATATGAAAACCACAAAGGCAGATATTTTGCAGTGTTCACTGTAACAAACATAATATTCCTTGTGATTGTCTGTGTGTTCAGTTTTATATTTTTAGTTTAAACAAAAACCGTTCCCGATGTGGGAACGGTTTTCTGTTGCTCAAAAGTAATTACTTACAGCAGCTGCTTTTCACTTCAAAGCTCTGGCAGTCTGTGCATTCAGACATAGTTGGATTTGATTCGTGTGTACCCACCTTGATTGACTCAAGTGAGCAGAATGACTCTTTTGTATTATTGTACTTACACTGGTCAACAGTACACTTGATGCTACGGTTTACATAAGAATTGTTCATCATAATAATTCACCTCATAATTATTCTGCGGAATTGCCGCAATAATATCTTTTGCCGAATTGCTCAAAATATACTGAACTATTTTTAGATTTGAAAATAAAATATATTGAGGTGATTTTTGTGAATGCAATAGCTGTTTCTATCCTGATTGTTTTTGCTGTAACAGGAATAATTAATATCGTAAAGGAGCTAACATATTTCTTATATCGAAACAAAAATCAGAGTAACATTATTCTCCTTACTCCGATGAAGGGCAACGAAGAAAATGCCGAGTATATTCTGCGTGGTGCGGCTGAAAAAATCAGATGGCTTTGCAAAAACAGAAATGACTCTATTTTGTGTATCGACTGCGAGATGGATAAAGAAACCCGTAAAATCTGCGAAACACTCTGCCAAGAATACGGTTTTATAAAACTTATTGATAAAAGCGAGATTAGTAAATATTTGTAAACATAAGAGCCGTTATTTTTATTGTTAAATACCAAAAACAGTGATATAATAGCGATAAGAAAATAAATTTGCAAGGATTTTTTATGGATACAACTACGCTTTTACAGCTTGAAGGATATGTTGAAAATATAGTTTACCGAAACGAAGAAAACGGCTACACCGTGATTGAGCTTTCCGACGAAGAAGACTACATCACGGCTGTAGGCATTATGCCACAGGTTCATTCGGGTGATTTACTCAAACTCACAGGCAACTACAAAAACCATCCTAGCTACGGCAAACAATTTGCCGCTCAGATTTGTGAGGTTTGCCGCCCGTCGGGTACATCGGGAATACTGCGTTATCTCTCGTCGGGGGCAATCAAGGGCATTGGTGCAACAACCGCACAAAGGCTTGTGTCAGAGTTTGGTGAGCAAACTCTCGATGTTATGGAAAACGAGCCTGAACGTGTGGCTCTGCTTAAGGGAATTTCCAAAAGCAAAGCAGAAGATTTTTCTCTGCAGCTAAAACAAAGCACGGGAATCCGCACACTTATGCTCTTTCTGGGCGAATACGGAATAAGCAACTCAACTGCCATAAAAATCTTTCATGCTATGGGACCAACTGCCGCTGAGCAAATCAAGATAAATCCGTATATTCTTTGCGAGGGCGAGTTCGGAGTTTCTTTTGAAAGTGCCGATTTTATTGCAAAGCGTAGAAATTTTGACAATGAAAGCGTTGAGCGTATCCGTGCAGGTGTTGCATATATTATTCTGCACAACGAGGGCAACGGTCATACCTGCCTGCCGTACGAAGTTGTGTGCAACAAGGCTTCGGAATTTTTAAAGGTAAGCCTTGAACTTGTTGTAAGTGTAATTGAGCAGATGATTTTTGACCGTTCACTTATCAGAGATAAAGTAGGCGAGCGTGAATTTGTCTTTGCTCCCTCAACTCACCTAAGCGAAATGTACATATCTTCACGCATCAGAATGTTGCTCCAATTTCCTTGCGAGACACTTAAGAATATTGAAAATGAAATCGAAAAATGCGAACACGATGATGGTATAGAATACGCATCTCTGCAAAAAGACGCTATCACACAGGCACTCACAAAGGGTATGCTTATTCTCACAGGTGGCCCGGGTACAGGCAAGACAACAACACTTAATGCAATCATAAAAATTTTACAAAGAAACGGTAAGAAGGTGCTTCTTTCTGCTCCGACAGGGCGTGCCGCTCAGCGTATGAGTGTCGTAACAGGTGTTGAAGCCAAGACCATACACCGTCTGCTTGAAGTAAGCTGGGACAAGCACGACAAGCCTGTTTTCAACAAAAACGAGAGAAATATGCTCAAGTGTGATGCACTCATTGTTGATGAAGTTTCAATGGTTGATACCTTTATTTTTGAAAGCGTTATGAAAGCTCTGCCCCTTGGTTGCCGATTGATTCTGGTTGGTGACTCAAACCAGCTACCTTCTGTGGGACCGGGTAATATTCTCAGCGACCTTACAAACAGCGGTATCGTTCCTGTTGTCACACTCAACGAAATTTTCAGACAGGCTCAGAAAAGCCTGATTGTCACAAACGCACACAAGATCGTCAATGGCGAAATGCCTGTGCTTAATGCTTCTGATAAAGACTTTTTCTTTATGCTCAGACAAAACAAAGCCGATATTTCTCAGGTTATTACAGACCTTTGCTCATCTCGTCTGCCAAAAGCCTACGGCTATTCTGTTTTTGAGAATATTCAGATTCTCTGTCCCTCAAAAAAAGGAGAGCTTGGCACTGCTGAGATGAATTTTAAACTTCAAAAAATCCTGAATCCAAAAACTGAAAGCAAAACAGAGCTTACCATAGGCTCACGGAATTTCAGAATCGGCGACAAGGTTATGCAGATAAAAAACAACTATGATATTTCGTGGCACCGTCAGGATGGTGAAGTCGGCGAGGGGATTTTCAACGGTGATATAGGAATTATCGAACAGATTGACAAAAAATCGAGAACACTTGTCATCAACTTTGACGAAAAGATTGCTAAATACACCTATGAGCATGCACAAGACCTTGATTTCGCTTATGCTGTTACCGTACATAAAAGTCAGGGAAATGAGTTTGACTGCGTGATTATACCGATGTTTCAGGGACCTCCTCAGCTTTATTACCGCAATCTTTTATATACAGCCGTGACAAGAGCCAAGAAAACTCTGGTACTTGTCGGTAATCCGAGCACAGTTGAATATATGGTGCAAAACAACCGCCGTACAAAGCGTTACAGCGGTCTTAAGGAATTTTTATTAAGAGATGAACAGTTATATTAAAAAACTACTGAGTTTTATAGATGATATCCTTTTTACTGTAAAATGTCCGTATTGCGGAAAGGTTATCGAGCGTACTGAATATGCTTGCGATACTTGCAAGACAAAATTCCCCAAAACTGCTTTTACAAATTATGCTGTAGGCGGTTATGAGACGGTCTCCCCTTTTCCTTATAACGGAATTTTTTCAGATGCTGTCAAAAGATTTAAATTCGGTGACAATCCCAAGCTATCAAAGCAACTGGCTTTTCCGCTTTCTGCCGAAATTCTGAAAGCTTTTGATATTTCAAAAATTGACTTTATAACCTGCGTTCCAATGCACAAGAAAAATTTTCGCAAACGAGGCTATAATCAGGCTGAATTACTTGCAAAGGAATGTGCTGAAATTTTAGAGATAGAATATCTTGACACTTTGGAGAAATTCAAAGAAAACCACTTTCAGCATCATCTCAGCGGCAATAAAAGAGCCGCTAACGTAAAGGGTGTTTACAGAGTACCTGACAAATCGACAGTAAAGGATAAAAATATACTGATAATAGATGATATAATAACTACGGGCAATACTCTGGGCGAGTGTTGCCGAATGCTTAAAAAGTCAGATTGCAAAAATTTATACTGTGCTACACTTTGTGTGGTAATCTGACATTGAAAGGAATGAGTTTATGGATATTGCAATAGATATGGGTTGTGAGAGAACAAGAGTATTTGTTCCGAACAAAGGCAAGGTGCTTGACGAAGCAAGCGTTGTAACTCACGATATTGATACAGAAGAAATTTTTGCCGTAGGCAACGAGGCTTACAGAACCATAGGTAAAACTCCCTACGGAATTGAAGCTGTGCATCCGCTGGAAAAGGGTGTTATCGCTCACTCAGAGCTTGCCGAGGATATGATGTCTATTTTCATCAAGGAAGTTTGTCCTGTAAAAATCTCAATGCCGAGAGTTGTAGCCTCTATTCCCTGCAATATAACCGAGGTCGAAAAGCGTGCAATCGTCAACGCTGTTTGTGCTTTCGGAGTAAAAAAGATATTTCTTATCGAAAGTCCGAAAGCCGCCGCACTTGGTTGTGGTCTTGACATCACAAGCCCACATGGAATACTGATTGTTGACGCAGGCGGAGCAACCTGCGAAATAGCTGTAATTTCTCTTGGCGGAATTTCCGTTTCACGCAGTATTAAGAGCTGCGGAAGTGATATGGATGAGGAAATAATAAAATTTGTACGTAAAAAATACGGACTTATCATAGGCAAAAATATGGCTGAAAGATGCAAGGTTGAAATCGGATGTGTAAAAGAAACCGAAAACGAAAAGCTCTTCCGTCTTAAGGGCAGAGATGCTGTCAGCGGTCTTCCTCGATTTGTGGATATTACTTCATCAGAAATCATCGAACCTCTTTATGAAATCGCAATGAATATAACAACCGCCATAAAAGATGTACTCGAGCAAACTCCACCTGAACTTTCGGGAGATATTTATACCGACGGAATTATCCTCACAGGTGGTCTGGCAAGATTACAGGGCTTTGCAAAGCTTATAAGCGAAGTTACAAAGCTCAAAGTCAAAGTACATAAAGAGCCTGCAGATTGTGTTATTAACGGCTGTGCAAAGGCTATTGAGTACATTCCGATGGCTCAGAAAAATCCTGACAACGGTATCACACCAATTATTTCGGTGTTCTAAAGATTTACCTTTATAAAAAGAGTCTGTCTCACTAATCAAAGCGAGACAGACTTTTATTGTTTTTATTAAACTTCGTATCCTGCCAGATACATCTGGAGTGTTGTAACGTCAGAAACGTCAACGCTTGCGTCAAAGTTCACATCATAATATGCACTTGCAAAGCCTGTGATAAAATCCATAAGAGGATCACTTTTATTATTTGCAAGATAGAGCTGAAGCTGTGTAACATAGCTTACATCAACAATATCATCGCTGTTGATATCACCGAAATACATTCCGCCTGCTTCTTTAAACTTATCAAATGTAACCTTACCCTGCTTATACATATCGCCGAGTGTATGAATATCTCCATTTTCATAAATATACATATCCATATCAAGAGCAGTCTGCATCCATACTATATCATCTGCTCTTTCAACTATGTTATTTGTGTAATTTATTTCATACTCGTTGATAACAACCATAAAACAACCATCATCAATATATTCACCGAAAGTAACATTGTACTTATCTTCTGTACATTCAACACCCTTAAGCTGTGAATAAGCAGTTCTTACATCGTCATTCATCTTATAAAATTCTTCCCATGTAAGCTCATATTCAGGAACAATGTATTTTTTATCTGCAAGTTCAAGCTCTGTTACAC
>JAXJTT010000181.1:0-25733 GCA_036309445.1 Ruminococcus sp.
CACCTGACTCAATCTACACTGGTCAGACCTTGCAGATTCCGGCCGGAACACTTATGCCGCCGACAAGCCATGTTGTGCGTCCCGGCGAAACATTATGGTCAATTTCAAGAATTTATAACACAACAATAGAAGAACTTTCAAACAAAAACGGTCTTGTAAACCCTAATATTCTATACCCCGGTCAGATTCTGAGAATTTAATAGCAACGTGACGTTGCATCCGACTCGGGAATATAATTTGCACTTATGCACCCGACTGAAGGACAGAAATCTCATATAAAGCAAAAGAGGGATTGTCTTGTAAGAATCAAGACAATCCCTTTGTAGCTTAAAAGAAACTCACTATCAGCAGTCGGGCATAAAAACTTTATTTCTATATGATTTTATATGCTCAGACCGGATGCAACATCACGTTACTATGTATTTATAGCTTCCCTTTACTGCGAAGATAGCTTTGTATCTGCTTTTTATCATACAGTCCAAGGTCATCACAACCAGCCAGATATTCATTATGATGTCTGACCTCGTGGTGCATAATTCGGGTAAGCTGTTTATAAAAATCATCATATGAAAGATGACCGTAGGCATTGATTATACTTCCGTAGTAAAAAACAATTGATTTTCCCAGTGAGTCACGGATATACTCTCCTAAGATGTATAAATCATTATTCACTGCGGCAGGATGCATTTTGCTCTGAGGAACAAGTGAAACTCCTGCATTTAGCTCCCTGAAAAGCTCGGGAGGCATTTCATCTGCTATTTCATCAAGCATTACGGCACATTCTTCAAACGTAAACATAATTAATAATCAAGGTAATCCTTGAGTTTTCTGCTTCTTGAAGGGTGACGGAGCTTACGCAACGCTTTAGCTTCAATCTGACGGATACGCTCACGGGTTACGTTAAATTCCTTACCTACCTCTTCAAGAGTTCTGCTTCTGCCGTCTTCAAGACCAAAACGGAGACGAAGCACTTTTTCTTCTCTTGGAGTAAGTGTTGAAAGGACGTCTGAAAGCTGCTCTCTGAGCATTGTATGAGAAGCCGCATCAGCAGGAGCAGGAGCACCGTCATCAGGGATAAAGTCACCAAGATGGCTGTCTTCCTCTTCGCCGATTGGTGTTTCTAGAGATACAGGCTCCTGAGCAACACGCATAATCTCTCTTACCTTATCAACAGGAAGGTCAAGCTCTTCTGCAATTTCATCAGGAGTAGGCTCGTGACCGTTCTGGTGGAGAAGCTGGCTCTGAACCTTCTTAACTTTGTTGATTGTTTCAACCATATGAACAGGAATACGGATTGTTCTTGCCTGATCAGCAATAGCTCTTGTGATAGCCTGTCTGATCCACCATGTTGCATATGTTGAGAACTTAAAGCCCTTTGTATAGTCAAACTTCTCTACAGCCTTGATAAGACCCAGGTTACCCTCCTGAATGAGGTCGAGGAACTGCATACCTCTGCCAAGGTAACGCTTTGCAATACTTACAACAAGTCTGAGGTTTGCCTCAGAAAGTCTCTGCTTTGCGGCAACGTCACCGTCAGAAATTCTGATTGCAAGGTCGATTTCTTCGTCTGATGAAAGAAGCGGTACTCTACCGATTTCTTTAAGATAAACCTTTACAGGGTCGTCGACATTGATTGAACCATCAGGCAAACCTGTATCTGCATCAACCTTATCAGAAATTCCAAGGTCGAGGTCATCAATCTTGATTTCTCCCATATCTTCTACAATTTCAATACCCATCTGCTCGAGACTGTCATAGAGCTTTTCAAGCTGTTCGGGTTCAAAATCCATTTCACCTATCGCATCGAGAATATCCTGATTGGAAAGCTGTCCTTTCTGCTTTCCGAGTTCAAGAAGCTCTCTGACTACTGTTTTCTTATCCTGAGGTGCATTCATACTCATTTTCCTTTCGTTTCCGTGTGCTTTATCATCATCAGGCACTGCACATTTTATGTATCTGCACGGTGCTTTCTTGATTTACTTCTTGTTCTGACGCATTTTTGCGACGTAATCTTTGAGTTGCTCTGCTGACATATTGGCAAGATCATCACCTGACAGCTTTGAATGTTCCTCATTGATTACATTTATATATTCCATCATAGCTTCCCTTGTGGAAACTGATGATATTGTTCCCGACATAAGCCTGTATAATCCTGATACTTCTTCTGAAGAAAAATCAGAAGAAATATTATTAAGCGGTTCAAGTCCGTTTCTTATACGACCTAGCACATATTCGTAGTACCTGCGTATGAGAGAATTGCTGAATTTTTCAGGTGGTGCCTTTGAAGAAATTTCATTGGCATAATCGGGATTATTTATAAGATAAACAAGCAATTTTTCCTCTGCACTTGAGCTTCTGGGCTTTTTGTAGTGCTCGGTATTTATCTTGTCGGTTTGTCCGTTTAAGTCCTGCTGAATCTGACGTGTTTCTTTTTTGACGTACTCACGTCTGTGTCGTTGCAAAATCTTTTTAAGCTGTTCTTTGAAGGCGTTTTTGTCAACTTCAAGCTCTTTGCTGATTTTTGAAGCAAAAACATCTTGTTCAATAGGGCTGTCAATAGTCGCAATAATCTTTGCCGCTTCGTTGAGATATGCAACTCTGCCATCAGTTGTTTCTATATTATAGCTCTCTTTGAGCTTAAAAAGACGATATTCAACATCATTACCGCACTTATCAATCAGCATTTTGAATGCCGCAGGGCCGTTAGGGCCTTTAGTGCGGATAAATTCATCAGGGTCTTTACCGCTTGGTATGGTAAGAATTTTGATTGGGATACCTGCTTTTCTCAGAATTTCAATCGCTCTTGCGGTAGCTTTCTGACCAGCCGCATCTGAGTCGTAGCAGATAATAATTTCATCGGTGTAACGCTTCATAAGCATAGCCTGCTCACTTGTAAGAGCTGTACCGAGAGTTGCAACCGTATTTGTAAAGCCTGCCTGATTGAGTGCGATTACATCCATATAACCTTCGCAAAGAATCAGAGTTCGCTCGTTGCTGTTTTTTGCATTGTTAAGAGAAAACAGATTTTCACTTTTTTTGAAGACAGGAGTATCGGAAGTATTGAGATACTTCGGTTTTTCGTCTGTCATTATTCTGCCGCCAAAAGCAATAACATTACCACGTAAATCTATAATCGGGAAAATTACACGGTTTGTAAAACGATCATAGATTCCGTTGCCGTTTTTGCGACGGAAAGCAAGGTTTGCCGTATATATTTCATATTCGGAAAAGCCCTTTGATTTGAGGTGGTTTGAAAGTGATGACCAGTTTTCATCAGCAAACCCAAGACCGAAATGACGTATTGTACGGTCAGTTAAGGCTCTGTTGTAGAGATATTCAAGTCCCTTTCTGCCTGCAGGAGAATAGAGAGTTGAATGAAAAAATCTTGCCGCCTCACGGTTAGCCTCATAAATTCTCATTCTGAGCTTACTCATACCGTCATCATAAGAGCTCTCGGGAACTTCCATTCCTGCACGCTGTGCAAGGAATTTTACAGCCTCGTGATAATCAAGATTTTCTATTTTCATTATAAAGGTGATTACATCACCTCCTGCTCCGCAACCGAAACAGTAAAAATGCGGATCATCTGTATAGACGTTAAAAGAAGGAGTCTTTTCTCCGTGAAACGGACAAAGACCTATCATATTCCTTCCACGTCTTTTAAGGGTTAAATATGACGAAATAACATCTGTAATATCATTTCTGAGCTTTAGCTCATGCAAAAAACCTTCAGGAAATGCCATATTTACCCCACCTTTCTGTTTCCTATTAGCTTTTTACGAAAAAAACAGAAATATTCCTTTTTTTCTCCGAAAATTTATTTAAAATCAGTTACAGGTACAGCAAAGAATTTTTCTCCTGTTTCTGTAACGGTAACTTCACCTGATGTCGCATCGGCAAGTTTTTTGTTAAGACCTTGTAAAAGCTCAGGTTTCAGGTGGAACTTGATTACAACGTCGCTTTCAAAAACAGTATCGTCAACTTCAGCACCAAGTCCCATTATCAGAGATGAAACCTTGCCGTACTGATTATACGCACATTCACACTCGCACATAAGGCAATTTTGCATCATAATAACCTGTGCCGCCTCAAGTGCAATTTTACATCCATGAGAATACGCTCTGACAAGACCGCCTGTACCAAGCAAAACTCCGCCAAAATATCTTGTAACTACAACTGCAACATCATAAATTTCATTTTTGACAATTACATCAAGCATCGGTACACCTGCTGTGCCGGAAGGCTCACCGTCATCGCTGTAACGCTTAATGTTGCCCTCTCTCAGAGAATAGGCATAAACATTATGTGTAGCATTCCAATGCTCACTGCGGATTTCATTGATAAAATCCACAGCTTCTTTTTCTGTTTTTACGGGACGGCAATAGCCGATAAATCTTGACCGTTTTTCTACAAATTCGTCATTTGCATTTTCAAGCACGGTTTTATAGTCTTTTTCCACAATATCGCTCCGTATTTATAATTAAAGTAAACAAGGCGGCACTTAGTGCCGCCTCAACAATTACGATATAAATTATTTGCTCATACCGAAACGCTTCTTGAATCTATCAACACGTCCGCCAGTATCAACCAATTTCTGCTTTCCTGTGAAGAATGGGTGGCATTTTGAACAAATTTCAACGTGGATATCCTTCTTTGTTGAACCTGTTTCAATAACATTACCGCAAGCACAAGTAATTGTTGTCTGCTCGTAATTTGGATGGATGTTCTCTTTCATTTTCCTCACCTACCTGACTCTGCATAATAACAGATAAATTATACTACATGATATCACAAATTGCAAGAGTTTTTTTGAAGTTTTTTAAGATAGTTTTAAATATTCTGCAATTAAAATTATTAAAACTGTTTCAAATAACATCTTACTTCTTTAATAGAATTATTTGTTTTAAAAATCAATTTTTCTGTGCATCAATATACTCATCATATTCTTCAAGACACATATCATATGAACGCATTTTCAAAGCATTTTCTGTTCCCGTGTACCTGAAAAGTGACGGATTGTATTCTTTGGAGGTAATCTCCTTCTTATTCTTCGGATATCTTAAAACAAAGCCGTAATATACACAATTATATTCAAGCCATTGTTGTGCGGCACTGTTCTCTGCGTTAAACCCTGCCAGAAGTCCAGTTTGTGCCTCACTCATTCCACCCTGTGGAACTTCGTTTGAGGCTGCCGCTTCTGCCCTGACTTCTGTGTAATCAGGGTTTTGAAGATACTCAGCAAGCTTTTCTTCATACATTCTCTGCTGATTTTCAAACGAAACATATCCGCTTTCAATAGTTATCTTATGACCTTGATTTTTGGCTTCTTTCAGCATATCTTCTAGGTTTGTTGCGGCAATCTGTGCTACCTCTGTTCCCTGCACTTTTACGGTTACAGGCACATAATTGCTTTCCAAAGGATTTCGCTTATTGACTACCGATAACAATATTTCTTCCTGAGAAATTTCCGCTTCATTATCCTTTATCTTACCTTGTTCTGAATAAAAATTGACTGCAAAAACAAATCCGACAATCACCCCTGCTGTTATCAGCAGGGAGATTGACAAAATAAGTATATTTCTTTTTCGGTTTGCGGCAGGAATTATTCTGCCTGTTTTTTCCTCGAAATATGCCTGTCTGCGGCGTTTCTTGGATTGTTTATAGCGTTTTTTGTCATACGGAGTCAGACCGTAAGCCATAATACACCTGCTTTATTTAATTGTTTTTGAATTGATTTCCTCAACAGCCTTTGCAATAAATTCTTCAAGCTGCATTGCACCGAGGTCGCCCTCTTTTCTGTGTCTTACGGAAACTGTATTAGCTTCAACGTCCTTATCACCGATAATGAACATATAAGGTACTTTTTCAAGCTGTGCTTCACGAATCTTATAACCAATCTTTTCGCTTCTGCCGTCAACTTCAACTCTCATACCCTTTGCTTCAAGCTGTTTCTTGATTTCATATACATAATCAAGGTGTCTGTCTGCAACTGCAAGAAGCTTAACCTGTACCGGAGCAAGCCACATCGGGAATGCACCTGCATATTTCTCAATAAGGAGAGCAAGTGTTCTCTCGTAGCAACCGATTGATGTTCTGTGAATGATGCAAGGATTTTTCTTTGTGCCATCCTTGTCAACATATTCCATACCGAACTGCTCAGCAAGAAGCTGGTCAATCTGGATTGTGATAAGTGTATCTTCCTTACCGTACACATTCTTAATCTGGATATCAAGCTTAGGACCATAGAAAGCGGCTTCGCCGATACCGATGGCATATGGAATTTCAAGGTGGTCGAGAATCTTCTGCATCATACCCTGAGCTTCGTTCCACTGTTCAGCTGTACCAATGTATTTTTCTGTGTTTGAAGGGTCCCACTGTGAGAAACGATATGATACATCATCATATAATCCTAATGTCTTGAGCATAAATGTTGTAAGTTCAAGACAGCTTCTGAACTCGTCTTCGAGCTGTTCAGGAGTACACATAAGATGACCTTCAGAAATTGTGAACTGACGAACACGGATAAGACCGTGCATTTCACCACTTGCCTCATTTCTGAAAAGTGTTGATGTTTCGTTATATCTTAAAGGAAGGTCACGGTATGAACGCTGACGGTTGAGGTAAGCCTGATACTGGAAAGGACAAGTCATCGGACGAAGTGCAAACACTTCATCATCCTTTTCTTCATCACCAAGTACAAACATACCGTCTTTATAGTGATCCCAGTGACCGCTGATTTTATAGAGGTCGCTCTTAGCCATAAATGGTGTTTTTGTAAGCTGCCAGCCACGACGCTGTTCTTCGTCCTCAACAAAACGCTGGAGTGTCTGAATGATTCTTGCACCCTTTGGAAGAAGAATAGGAAGACCCTGACCGATTACCTCAGAAGTTGTGAAGAGTTCAAGCTCTCTGCCGAGTTTGTTGTGGTCACGGCTCTTTGCCTCTGCAAGCATTGTGAGGTGTTCCTCAAGCATTGATGCCTTAGGGAAAGCTACACCGTATACTCTGCAAAGCTGAGCATTTTCAGCGTTACCTCTCCAGTAAGCACCTGTGCAGTTTGTAAGCTCAATAGCCTTGATTGCAGATACATTCATAAGGTGAGGTCCTGCACAAAGGTCTGTAAAATCATCCTGCTTGTAGAAGCTGATATTCTCGCCCTTGTCTGAATGTTCCTTTGCAAGCTCAACCTTGTATGGCTCGTTCATATCCTCAAGAAGCTTTACAGCCTCATCAGGAGCAAGCTCAAAACGCTCAAGCTCAATACCTGATTTTACTATTTTCTTCATCTCTGCCTTGATTTTTTCAAGGTCTTCTGCTGTGAATGGCTTTTTAACATCAAAGTCATAATAGAAGCCGTTATCTACAGCTGGTCCGATTGCACATTTTGCATCAGGATAAAGTCTTTTTACAGCCTGAGCAAGCACGTGTGAAGCTGTGTGCCAGAATGCTTTTTTACCATCAGGCTCATCAAATGTGAGTAAATCAAGACGGCAATCCTGTGTAATAGGTGTACGAAGGTCAACAACTACGCCGTCAACTCTTGCACAGCAAACAGACTTATAAAGTCCCATACCAATAGATTTTGCAATTTCTGCCGGTGATATTCCACTTTCAAATTCTTTGAAAGTACCACCCTTAAGTTCAATCTTAATCATAATCTTATTCTCCTTAAATAATAAAAATCCCGACATTCCAAACGGAATGTCGGGACGAATGTACTTCGTGGTTCCACCCAACTTTGATATATTTAATTACAAATATATCCTCAAAAACCTTAACGCAGTTATACGCCGTTCCATTTCCTGAACGGACTCAAAGGTGGTAATCTGTAAGGGGTTTTACGGAAAATCACAGCTACATTTCCGTTCTCTGAAAAAACCGATATCACAGACCGTGTCCTTATCATAGTTCATTGCTATGTTATCACCAAAAAGATAAAATGTCAACAATTATTTTTTGGATTCAAGCTCAGCAATAAGCATATCAATTTCGCTCATTCTGTCAACAGTTTTCTTTTTAGTTTCAGGTGTAACTGCAGTTTTTACAACCTTAGGCTCCACTACAGGTTCTGCAATCACTTCATTTTTGATTTCAGCCTCAGAAGCTGAAGGTTGTGCAGGTTCTCCGATTTCAGTACCAAAGAAGAATCCGCCTGTTATCTCCTCACTTCTTATCTTTTCTTCATCAGTCAGATACTCAACAGGAACTTCCTCTTCCTTATCATAACCCATAATAAAGTCATTGATATCTTTTGTAGGAATTGAAGAATACTCAGCTTTTTTATCGTAGCTTTCAGAAACAGCAATATCGCTATAACTCTCGGTTTTAACGTACTCAGCTTCCTCAGAAACGCCTTCTTCAGGCATTTCATCGATAATTTCAACTTCGTCTTTAGTCATAATACCCTTTGTAAGTTCTGCCACAAAGCTGATTGTATATAACGCAAGCGACATAAACATCACACCCCTGATAAGGAGCATACCACTCATTCCATCTGTCAGACCTGTTGTTATGTAATAAACACCGGCTGTAAGAGTTAATGCCGCAGCAGGCATACCATAGATAAATGAAGCTTTTACAGGGTTTCTGCCTTTTATCTTTGACACAACCATAGCGTGTGAGAAAAGATATAGAGAAAGGAAAATAAAGCAGAAAAGTGAAGTCATATCTGTTGCAGAAACAGACACTTTCGTTGCATCAAGGAAGCAGGATACAAGCTCTGAGCAAGCCCAGAGAGATGGGAAAATATATAATGCAGATACATTTGAAACAGGTGCTATACCTGTGAAATGCACTCTGCTCATAAACACAAGTGCGATTGAAGCAAAGAGTGAAAATCCTGAACATATCAGATGCATCCAGTAAGATTCATTGTTATCAACACTGTTATACACCGAAAGTACGGAAAACGCCATTACCATCACTGCTGACATAACCGAGAATATTGCTGCAGGAATATTCTTTGCTGCAGAATATACAGGAGCAGTTTTTCTGTCGATCATATTCAAAAGAACACATAAAACAAAAAGCACAAGACCTGCACCGATTACAGCATATGACGTTTCGATAAAATTCAAACCGCAAAAAATACCGTTTTCATCTGCCATAAACGTAGCAAGCGTTTTAAAACCAGCCATACCAAGTGCTATCGGAATAAACGGGATCCACGAAAACTTAACCTTCATATTGCTCTCCATTTCTACATAAAGCAACGCATCATATGAAAACTTGCATTACTTTATAAGTTATTTAAATTTATTTTTTTACATATATTATTTTAAGCCAATCACACCGTTATGTCAAGCAGAATTAAAACTAAAACACCGATTTAAAGATATTTGTATCTTTTTACAAAAGAAAGGAATATAATGCGACAGAAAATAATATTTATTATAGTTTTACTTTTGATTATGGCTGCTTTGCCGCTTGAAATATCAAAAAATTTCACACAAAATTCACACAAAGAAACAAATTATGCCAAAACTGAGCAAAGTCAAGTAACATCAAATAATAAAAAAGATTTTTCAGAAGAAACTCTTTGTTCCCTCGTAGCGGCTCTGTATCAAGAAGATTTCAGCGACGAAACACTTAAAGCAACAGCGATAATTCTACATACAAATTATATAGCAAAACCAGATAGCTTTGACTTTAATGATACAGAAACTTATATTCCTGAAAACGAAGTGGATAATTCTTTAAGAGAAAATTACAATGATATCAGAACAGCAGTTAATGAAGTATATGATAAAACGCTCTGCCTGAACGGAAAAGCGTTTTATATACCTTATTCTTATGTATCAGACGGCACTACCGAAACAGACAAAGAATTCCCTTACATTCGAAGCATAGCCTCCCCTTGGGATTGCTACAGTAATGAATACGATGAAGATAATCATTGTGTCGGAATAAGTCTGTATGGTTTGAATTATCTGTGCAAAAATGGCTATGACTACTCAAGTGCCTTGAAATGGTACCTGCCTGATTTTGAGATTAAATGAATTTACATATAATATTTTGCAATATTCATCAGTCTGTTTTTTCCACTCTGAATATGTCTAGTAACAGTTGAAGGTGCTACACCCAATTCCTCAGCTATATTTTTCATTTTCTTTCCTTCAAGGTAATATGCAACAATACATGCTTTTTGCTTTTCAGTGAGTTCTTCATCAAGAGCTTTTGATATAATTTTTTTCATTCGGATTCTTTCATCGTTGTTATCACTGTTGAACAGAATTTTTCTTGCAAAAATAATCTTATCATTGTTCTTTTCATTAAAATATAAAACCTTATGCTTCATCACATCACTCCTTTATGTCTTGCCTCAAGAAGGTTGGCTATATTGATACACTCGTTATAATATCCTTTGTATGTAGCTACTCTGTTGTAGTAATCTTTTTTATTTGTAAAGAAACCGAATTTTTCTTTCTCTTTGATTTTTTCAATCACAGAGAGAATTCTGTTTGCTTCTGTTCTGTATTCTTGTGACCATTCGAGATAATTGTTCATATTTCTTCCTTTCATTCAATTATTAAAATTATCTTTAGTGAAAAGATTGCACGGGGCAATGCAATCTCTATAATCATTATAAGTTCTGTTTTTATGTAAATCAACATATTTTAGAACATTTGTTCTATTTTTATAAACTTTAAAACAGCAAAGTCCCTTTGTACGGACTTTGCTGTTTTTATGTTGATTTCAATAATAATCAAAAAATCTATATTTCGAAGTATTCAGATATCAAATTATTATCTATACAACGAAAAAGCTCCGGATAATAAGGTAAATATTGGTTGCAAACCATTCACAATAATGATAAAATACATTCAATAGCGTAAAAAATTGTGTGATAAATACCGACTTCAAAGTGGTAATGTCCGATGTTATATTAAGAGGTATCAAACGTGAAAGAAAGGTTGAAAAGGTTATGTTGTGCACTTTTGCCTGCAACTACAATTGCTTCAATGGATACTTCTGTCGGTGAAATCATTTTGTATCACAATTAACCAAATACAACAGAACCTGCTTCTAAACCAACAACTGAGTCTGTATCCTTACCGACAAAGAATAAATAATATGGTAACATTTACAAACGGCTCAGCTCTGACTACAGATATTCCCTGCAAAGGAGGCTAGATACATTATTATCTTATTTCAAGCACTGACTCAAAAGGTCATAATTTAGTAAAAACATGGTGATTTTAAGGAGAATCAAAAAATGAAAACTAAAACAAAAAGAACAGCAAAAAGATTTTGCTCTGCTGTGCTTTCAGCGACTACACTTCTGTCTATGCTGACATTTATGCCTGCAAATGCGGTGGAAAACACAGCAGAAAACGTAACAGAAAGCACAGAAAAAATTACAACTATTTATGAAAGCAACGAAATACCCGAAGGTATGGGTGCAACAGGTAACCCGTATAACGGATATAGATTAAGTAAGGATACTAAAATCATCAAATCAGTAGATGATTATTACAAAGAACTTGATGTAAACAATCTACCGACATCAGGTAGCGTAAAACGTAAAAGAAACACAGTTTTGCCATCCAGTGTTGACAACAGCCAGTCGAAATACTTTCCAAAGATCGGAGACCAAGGTGCCATAGGCTCTTGTACACTCTTTGCACAGGTATATTATCAGTTTACATATACCTATAACAAGAAAATGGATATTACTACAACCGAAGAAAATACATTTTCACCTAAATTAACCAATAACTACTGCAATCTCGGGGGTACTCCACCTGAGACAGCTTACAACTTTATGAAAAGACAAGGAAGCGTAACACTAGATATGCTTCCATATGATGACGATACTAAAAGTCTCGCACCTACTGAAGAAATATGGGGTTCTGCAATAAAATACAGAATAACAGATTATCAGTTTTTCGAGGAAATAGGTGAAGAAGATACACAAATCACATCTGCTGACGATTCCGATTTGCTGCCTATAAAAACAGCTCTGAATAACGGGGAAATTCTCACATATACAACCTTTGCATATAGTTTTAATACTGTTGATTTAAAAACAAATGACTCAGCACCCGAAAATAAAAAATATGAAAGCGAAAAAATCGTTTCAAATTTAAGCGGAGATAAAGGCGGACACCGAATGGCTATTGTCGGATATAACGACAATATCTGGTGTGATATAAACAACAATGACTCTGTTGACGATGGCGAAATGGGAGCTTTCAAGGTTGTCAACTCCTGGGCTGAAACCTATGCGAATGGCGGCTTCATCTGGGTTGCTTATGACGCACTTAATAAGTTTTCTTCTGTACCTGATATGGAAAATACAGAAAGATTCAGAATATTTGAAGAAGTATCAAGAATAGAAGTTGATCCTGATAAGTATAACAGTGATATTTATCTGAGATTCACTCTTAACACAGCTTGCAGAGACCAGGCTAAGTTTAATATTTTCGCTGAAAGAAACGGTACTGAGATTACCTGTGCAGATTTCCCTGAAGGTTGTCCGGGTGGCGGAGCTTTTGATGGCTCAAATGTTGCTACCGACGCAACACTCGTCTTCCCTCTTGACAGAGTAGCTCCTGAAATCAACTCAGAAAACATTGAGGAATATACCCTACGCATTGAATTTTCCGATTTACAATCTGACGGCAAGCCGACTATATTTAAAGAAGCTACAATTGTAGACAGAAATATCGGCAAAACCTATCCTATAGACGCCGATTTTCCATTTGAACTTGATGGTAACTCAAAAGCTGTTGATGTGCAAGAATCATCTCTTAATAATACAATTATTTATTACATAGGCTACGATAACCCTGTTGTTCATATAAAGGAAGAAGGCGGAGAATGGTATTCTGCACCAATGACACATAATATGGAAAGACATGGTGCTACTCACAAATATGTTTTTGAAACAAATGAAATTGAAAACATTCAGCTTTACTTTACTGACGGCGATAACACTGACGATAATAACGGTAAGTATTTTACAGCTTCAAACGGAGTGAACTTTTTCAAAACAAAAAATGTTCACGAACCACTCCACGGACAGTATACTACAGATTGTGAGAACATTCTTGACTTAGGAGAAGCTTTTTTCATAGATACCACAGTATCCGGAGGCTATGCTCCATATACATATGAGATTGCAGACAAAAATCTGGATACAGGAAACGAAAAGAAACATAAACCTAGCGATAGTACATACTTCCCTCTGTTTACCTCAGAAATAGGTAATCACGTTACATCCGTAACCATAAGAGATTATGCTGATGACATTTACACAATGTATTTTTATTACGAAGTAAAGGATTTACCATTTGAATTCAAAGAGCTTTCAATGAACTCTGACGGTACAAGCGTTACAGGCAGAGAACTTAATTTCAAGGCTGTTACAAAATCAGAAAACATCAAGAACTGGGGACCTGTCAAGGGAAAGTATAATTTTGTAATCAAACGTGGTGATGAAGTATGCCACTCTGTTTCAAAGTATTTTGATAAAGCAAATTCGATGAAACGAACAACCACAAACTACCTTAATTGGACACCTACACAGACAGGTACATACACTATCACCGTTTCAACGGAAGACGGCTCTAACGAATATGCTGAAAAATCCTTGACTTTCGAAATCAAAGACGACAGAATAGGTGATGTAAACGGTGATGGTAATATCGACGTTAAAGATGCAACTGCGATTCAGATGCACATTGCAAAAATTACCGATTCAGAAAATTTCCGCACAATACAGTCTGACTGTGACAAAAACATTGCAATAAACATTAATGATGCAACTTATATTCAGCTTCATATTGCTGAATATATTTGCGATGATTCAAATGTCGGCGAAATCATTAAGTATCAGCCGGAAACAACTGCCCCACCTACGACTCAGCCAACTACACAGCCTACAATTCAACCAACTACTCAGCCTGTTACTGAACCTACAACAGTACCGGCAAAGAACACAGTAACATTTACAAACTCCTTTAACTGGAGTGGCACAATTTACTGCTACTATTGGTCAGATATAAGTACGACTATGACTAAGTGGCCGGGTGTAGCTATGACATACAGCGAAACTAATGATTTTGGCGAAAAAATGTATACCTTCGATGTGCCATATGGTGCTACCTATATTATCTTTACAAACGGTTCAGCTCAGACTACTGATATTCCATACAAAGGCGGCGAGGTGCGATATTATCCAATTCCATCCACTGATTCAAAAGGTCATAATCTGGTAAACACTTGGTAATTCAAGCAGAATAATTTTAAAAACAACAACAGCACAGCGGAATAAAACCGCTGTGCTGTCTGTTAGAACATAACTTTTTTTACTGTAAAAAAAGAAAATGCTCAAAATATTGACTTTTGAAACAAAAAATGACACAATAAGAAATGTAAATGATGATAGCAAAGCACGTTATTATATGCTGTCATCATATGACTCAAAGAGTCACAACTCTAAAAAAACAGGTAATAAAAGGAGAGAAAAAATGAAAGGAAAAACCAAAAGAACAGCAAGTAGATTTTGCTCTGCTGTGTTGTCAGCAACAACGCTTATGTCGATGCTGACATTTTTCCCTGCAAATGCGGTAGAAGCCGAGCAGAAACCAACTGAAAAACCACAAGCAAGCTACGAAAACACTGATATACCAAAAGATATGCGTGCTTCAGGCGACCTTACTATTGAGCAAGGTTTGTCTGAAAATGCAAAAATAATTAAATCCATAGACGAATATTACAAGGAACTTGAAAACGACGATATTACTGTTCTCGGCAAAGTAAAACGCAAAAAAAATGCTCCTTTGCCTGCAAGCGTTGACAACAGTACATCAAAATATTTCCCTCCTATAGGCAATCAGGGCAGCTTAGGTACCTGTGTCGGATGGGCTCAGGCTTACTATCAGTTTACATATGAAATGAACAAATCTATGGATGTTGCTTCAACATCGCAAAATGCCTTCTCACCAAAATTTGTTTATAACTATGCAAACGGTGCCAAGGACGAGGGTTCAAACAGTGAGAATGTTTTTGATTTTATGAAACATCAGGGAAGCGTACCTTTGAGCCTTGTCCCCTATGACGGTAAAAACTACTTGGACTGGAGTGCTACCGAAGAAGTATGGAGCACTGCAATTAAGTACAGAGTAAATGATTACCAGTACTTTGACCTTCTCGGCAACGAGGAAACCAGAATTACATCTGTAGATGATGAAGACATCAAACCTATCAAGGAAGCACTTAGCAACGGAGAAGTTCTTTCGTTCTCCAATATGATCAGCTGCTATGTTTACGACACACTCAAGACTAACGCTGCTGCACCGGAAAACAATAATTTCAAAGGACAGAAAGTTGTTGTTAAGAGTACAGGTATCAAAGGCGGTCACAGAATGACTATTGTCGGTTACAACGACAATATCTGGACCGACTCAAATAAAAACAACACTGTTGACGCAGGAGAAATGGGTGCTTTCAAAGTTGCTAACTCTTGGGGTGACGGCTGGTCAAACAATGGTTACATATGGATTGCTTATGATGCAATCAACACTGAATCTTGCGTTGAAGGTGTTCCTGCAGATTCAGCCAGAAATCAGGCTATGACATCTATCGCAAGAATTGAAGTTAAACCTTATAACACAGGTGCTGATTTATACCTCAAATACACACTCAATTCTTGCAACAGAAACACATCTAAGGGCTATATTACGGCTGAGCTTAATGGTACCAAATTCACAAATTCTGTTTACCCTGTACTTTCTTATGGTTCCGGATACGGCAACTTGAACTACAAGGGTGAAACAGGTTATGGTGATGGTACAATGGTTTGTGCTCTTGACAACATTGTTCCTGAAGTTACTTCTGAAAATTTTGAAGATTACACATGGTCGGTACGTTTTGAGGACACTAAAGCTGATGGTGAGATTCTTACAGTAAAAGACGCACAGATTGTTGATAAAACAGCAAATAAAACTTACAGACCAAACAACACCTTCCCTTATACACTTGATAAAAGCGACAGAGAAACTGAATTCTTCAAAACTACTCTTAACAATGCTGTAGTTTACTACAGAGGTTATAACACACCAACTCTTCACTATTCAATCAATGGCGGAGCGTTCAACACAGTTGAAATGACAAATAACCTTGAGCGTCGTGGTTATCTTTACAAATATGTAATTGAGCTTGATCAGAAGTCAGATGTAAAACTCTATTTCAGCGATAAAAATGGCAAAATTGATGACAACAACGGCTACAATTTTACAGCTTACACAGGTCTTAACTATTACGTTACTGAGAATGTTAAGCCACCACTTACTGCAAAAATTTCAAATGATTTTGACAGCCTTGCTGACGTAAACCAGTCTGTAATGTTTAATGTAGAAGTAAGCGGCGGTTATGCACCTTATCAGTATCAGTTCATCTACAAAAACCTCAAAACAGGTAAGATAATAGAAAAAACTTACAGAGATAATTTTGATTTAGGTGAATACATCAACGACGAGGGCGATTACCTTATCACCGTTAATGTAAAAGACTATTCTGATACCGTAGTTTCTGCTTCTGAAACTATCACCTGTAAAGATATGGATTTCGAATTTACAAGCCTTACAGCAAATACTGACAAAGCTATTCTTGCAGGTACTGAAGTAAACTTTACTGCAAAAACAAGATATGAATCAATTATTGCGTGGGGTCCATACCGCAGTGATTATATCATTACAGTTAAAGAAGGAAATAATGTATGCTATACTGCACACGAAATCTCAGATGATTTACATATGGGTAAAAGACGCAGTACCATTATCTTCCCTTGGAAGCCTTATAAATCAGGTAACTATACAGTAACAATCGGATGTACCGACTACAAAGAACAGTATGCTGAAAAAAGCATAAATGTTACTGTATTGGACAATCTGATAGGTGATGTCAGCGGCGACGGAAGCATTGATGTTTCCGATGTTACCGACTTACAGATGCATATTTCAAAAACAATCGAAAACGAAGATTTCCGTAGCACTGAATCAGACTGTAACTCAGACGGCGAAGTAAACATCAACGATGCTACTTGTATTCAGTTGTATATAGCACAGTATATCGGTGGTTCATCTGTTGGCGAGAAAATTGAAATCATACCTGAAACTACTGTTCCACCAACTACAGTGCCTCCTACTACACAGCCAACAACTCAACCTACAACCGTAAAAGTTACTAATAAGGTTACATTTACAAACTCATTCAACTGGGGCGGCACAATTTCCTGCTACTACTGGTCCGATTCAAACAAGAGCATGACAACATGGCCGGGTAAAGCTATGACCTATTACAAAACAAATGATTACGGTGAAAAGATGTATACATTTGAAGTGCCAAAGGGTGCAACATACGTAATCTTTACAAACGGAAGCAGTCAGACAACAGATATTAAATATCCAGGTGGCGAAGTAAGATATTATCCGATTTCTTCTACTGACTCAAAGGGACATAATCTGGTTAATACATGGTAAGTCAAATACCAATTCGGCAAAAAGACGATAAATAACACTTCTCTTCCCTGCCAAAACTTAACATTAATCTATAAAAAAGCTGACCGATTTTATTTCGGTCAGCTTTTTACTGTTAAAAGAAATTCTCCGATTGTATCAAGGCTTAATTTACAAGCAAACAACGGCAGACCTGAATCTGCCGTTGTTATCTAAAAAATATTATTTTGTTTTACCGATATCGTGACGGAAGTGGGCACCCTCGAACTTGATTTTATCAACTGCTGAGTATGCTTTTGCAAGAGCTTCATCAAGTGTATCAGCAATAGCTGTTACACCTAAAACTCTGCCGCCGTTTGTGTAGAAGCTACCATTTTCGTACTTAGTACCAGCATGATAAACGATTGCACCGTCAACCTGACCCTTATCGTCCATACCAAACATCTCGATACCTTTCTTGTAAGCAAGTGGATAGCCACCGCTTGCCATTACTACGCAAGCCGCCGCACCATCGTGCCACTCGATTTCAAGGTCAGAGAGTTTTTCGTCAATTACAGCCTCACAGATGTCAACAAGGTCTGTCTTGAGTCTTGGAAGTACAACCTGAGCCTCAGGGTCACCAAAACGAGCATTATACTCGATAACCTTCGGGCCATTTGGTGTAATCATAAGACCAAAGTAGAGACAACCCTTGAATGGTCTGCCCTCTGCTACCATAGCGTTGATTGTAGGAACGAAAATTGTTTCCATACACTCCTTTGCAATCTCATCTGTGTAGTAAGGGTTAGGGCTGATTGTACCCATACCGCCTGTGTTGAGGCCCTCGTCGTTATCATATGCTCTCTTATGGTCTTTTGAGCTTACCATAGGCTTTACGCACTTGCCGTCTGTGAAAGCAAGAACAGAAACCTCAGGGCCTGTGAGAAATTCTTCAATTACAATCTGATTACCTGAGTCACCAAACTGCTTATCCTCCATAATTGACTTAACTGCATCAACAGCTTCGTCAATAGTCTGAGCGATAATAACACCCTTGCCGAGTGCAAGACCGTCAGCCTTTACAACAACAGGAGTTGTGTTTTCAGCTTTGATATATTCAATAGCCTTGTCAGGCTCTGTGAAAACTTCGTATTTTGCTGTTGGTATATTGTACTTCTTCATAAGGTTCTTTGAGAAAACCTTTGAAGCCTCAATTACAGCCGCAGCCGCATTAGGACCGAATGCTCTGATACCTGCTGCTTCAAATGCGTCAACAAGACCAGCCGCAAGAGGGTCATCAGGAGCTACGAAAGCAAGGTCTATGCTGTTTTCTTTAGCAAAAGCAACAAGTGTTTCCTTGTCCATAACACCGATATTTACTGTCTCAGCATCTCTTGAAATACCACCGTTTCCGGGGGCACAGTAAAGCTTTGTGCATTTAGGGCTTTCAAGCAGCTTCTTAACAAGTGCATGTTCTCTGCCACCTGAGCCAATCATTAAAATATTCATAGATACACCCCGTTAATTAGTGGTGGAATAATCTTATTCCTGTGAATGACATTGTCATACCGTACTTGTTGCAAGTATCAATAACATGGTCATCACGGATTGAGCCGCCAGGCTGTGCAACATACTGAACACCTGAACGCTTTGCTCTCTCGATGTTATCACCGAATGGGAAGAATGCGTCTGAGCCGAGTGCTACGCCGCTGAATGTAGCTAACCATTCTTTCTTCTCTTCTCTTGTGAGTGGCTCAGGCTTAGTCTTGAAGAACTGCTGCCATGTACCCTCTGCAAGTACGTCCTCGTAATCGTCAGAAATATAAACATCAATAGTATTGTCTCTGTCAGGTCTTCTGATATTGTCAACAAACGGGAGGTTCATTACCTTCGGATGCTGTCTGAGGTACCAGATATCAGCCTTGTTACCTGCAAGACGTGTGCAGTGGATTCTTGACTGCTGACCTGCACCTACACCGATAGCCTGTCCGTCCTTTGCATAGCAAACTGAGTTAGATTGTGTGTATTTAAGTGTGATAAGAGCGATAAGGAGGTCACGCTTAGCTTCCTCTGTAAGCTCTTTGTTCTCTGTAACGATATCCTTAAGGAGCATTTCCTCGTCAATTTTAAGCTCGTTTCTGCCCTGCTCAAATGTGATACCGTAAACGTCCTTACGCTCGATTGGAGCAGGAACGTAGTCTGGGTTAATCTTGACAACATTGTAAGTACCCTTACGCTTTGTCTTTAAAACTTCAAGTGCTTCCGGAGTATAGTCAGGAGCGATGATACCGTCAGAAACTTCTCTCTGTAAGAGAAGAGCTGTCTGAACATCACAAGTATCAGAAAGAGCTACCCAGTCACCATATGATGACATTCTGTCAGCACCTCTTGCCATAGCGTAAGCTGAAGCGATTGGTGTAAGCTCTAAATCATCTACAAAGTAGATTTTCTTGAGTGTGTCTGAAAGCTCTGTTGCTACAGCCGCACCTGCTGGGCTTACGTGCTTGAATGATGCAGCAGCAGGAAGACCTGTTGCCTCCTTAAGCTCCTTTACAAGCTGCCATGAGTTAAAAGCATCGAGGAAATTTATATAACCCGGCTTACCGTTTAAAACCTCAACAGGAAGCTCGCCTTCCTGCATAAAAATTCTTGAAGGCTTCTGATTGGGGTTACATCCGTATTTAAGTGCAAGTTCTTTCATTGGATATTATCCTTTCATTAGCTGATTATTTATTTTTATTGATAATTCTTGACTCTGCTGTATCAGTAGCAATATCAATGTAACGAACGAAAAGTGAAACCTTGTTGTCAGCATCTAATGCATTCCAGATTTTTTCTGCAAATGTATCGATATCATCGTTGCCGATTTCAACTAAAGTTGGCTCTCCCTCGTAGCTTGGGAGAGGATTGCCGTCGCCCATATATGTATGAATGTATCTGCCCATACCTGCAAGTGGATTTTCGTATGAGAATGTATATCTCTGGCAGCTCTCAGGATTGCCGTCTGCACTCTTGAGAATTGACATAGCATAGTTCATCTCGCCCTCACTGCACTTTACGATACCTGAAATTCTTGGTGTAAAGTTAGGAGCATCAGGCTCAAACTCTCTTGTGCGGAGAGCCTGCTCAAATGTCTGCTGCTGATTCATAAGCTCATAGATTGTATCTGTCTGGTCACCATTTGTAACGATTGTCTTGTTGCCAAGCTTTCTTACAGGTGCATAGATAATGAGTGATGGGTCAACAAGCTTTGACTCGTCAAAAGCCTGAGTCTTGATACCGTCCTCTGTTTCAACAAAAATTCTGTTTCTGCTGTTTTCGCTTCTGCCCATAATGAAGTAAGCAATTACAGCCTTTGAGCCGTCAGCACTTTTGCCGATTACGATTCCTCTGCCTGGATATGATACAGAAGAAATTTCTTTTTCAAGTGAAATAGCTTTCATTTCTGCCTCCGAATTATTCTATAATTTCTGCTATATTATCTTTTACAATTATCTTGTCCTCACAGAAAAGTGACACAGCCTTTGGAAGAATCTTCCACTCTGCCTGCTCCATTACTCTTTTCTGCAAAACTTCGGGAGTATCTCCGTTTTCTATCTCTACTGCTTTCTGAATGATGATAGGACCACCGTCGCACACCTCATTAACAAAATGAGCTGTTGCACCAGTTACCTTAACACCCTTTGCAAGAGCTGACTCGTGAACTCTGAGTCCATAAAAGCCCTCGCCACAGAAAGACGGGATAAGTGACGGATGAATATTTATTATTCTGTTTTCAAAAGTTCTGATAACTTCTGAGCCTAAAATTGTCATAAATCCTGCAAGTACCACAAGGTCAGCTTTTTTTGAAAGAAGCAAATCTGTGAGTGCTTTATCATATTCTTCTAAAGAAGAAAAATCTTTTCTGCGGATTATATCAGTGTCAATGTTATGGTTTTTAGCACGTGTGAGTGCATAAGCATCGGGATTTGAGGAAATTACGCAGGAGATTCTGCCGTTTGCAATCTCTCCTCTTTCCTGTGAATCAATCAATGCCTGCAAGTTTGTGCCGCCACCTGACACAAGAACAACTATGTTTTTCATTATTCGATAACAACTCCGTCTTCGCCCTCGAATACTTCACCGAGAACTACTGCATCTTCACCATTTGCCTTTAATACTTCAAGAGTCTTGTCAACGTCAGCCTTATCAACTGCAACCATCATACCAACACCCATATTGAATGTATTATACATATCGTGTTCAGAAATGTTACCAACCTTCTGGAGAAGCTCGAAGATAGGAAGTACAGGCACTGCTGACTTGTCAATTCTTGCAGAAAGACCGTCTTTGAGCATACGTGGGATATTCTCATAGAAGCCACCGCCTGTGATATGTGAAACAGCCTTAACCTTAACCTCGTTCATAAGAGCAAGGATTGGCTTTACATAAATTCTTGTAGGAGTGAGAAGTGTTTCACCGAGTGTCTTGTCGCCAAGCTCAGGATATGTATTATTAACTGTTGTTTCGTTAATATCAAATACTTTTCTTACAAGTGAGAAACCGTTTGAATGCACACCAGTTGAACGAAGACCGATAAGTACATCACCAGCCTTGAGGTCTGAGCCATCGATAAGGTTCTTCTTGTCAACCATACCTACGCTGAAGCCTGCAACGTCATACTCATCAGCAGGCATAAGACCCGGATGCTCAGCAGTCTCACCACCGATAAGAGCACAGCCTGACTGTACGCAACCTTCTGCGATACCTGATACGATTTCTGCCACCTTCTCAGGAATGTTCTTGCCGATTGCAATATAGTCAAGGAAGAACAATGGCTGAGCACCACAGCAGATAATGTCGTTTACACACATTGCAACAGAGTCAATGCCGATTGTGTCGTGCTTATCAAGAATGAAAGCAAGCTTTATCTTCGTGCCTACACCGTCAGTACCGCTTACGAGGATTGGCTCCTCCATACCCTTTACGTTTGGTGCAAAAAGACCGCCAAAACCGCCGATACCTGAAACAACACCATCAATTTTTGTGCGGGCAACGTGCTTTTTCATAAGCTCAACAGCCTTATAACCGGCTGTTACGTCAACGCCTGCTTCTTTGTAACTCTCAGAGAAACTTTTCATTATAAATCACTCCAAATTTTATTTTAATTATTTTATATACTTAGTTTGTGAAAACGTGGAAATCACTCAGATAAAATTAAAGCTGAGCAACCTTTTCCTGCATAGCCTTGTCTTTTTCTGCTACACCCTTTTCCATATCTGCCTTCATCTGCTCAAGCTTTGCAGAAAGGTCATCATCAGAAAGAGCGAGCATTTCAACAGCAAGGATTGCCGCATTAGCCGCACCGTCAACTGCAACTGTTGCAACAGGAATACCTGTTGGCATCATTACTGTAGCCAAAAGTGCATCCATACCGTCAAAAGCTGCTGATTTACAAGGAATACCAATTACAGGAAGTGTTGTTTTTGCCGCAAGAACACCTGCAAGATGTGCAGCCATACCTGCTGCCGCAATAATTACACCAAATCCGTTAGCTTTTGCATTCTTTGAAAATTCAATAGCCGCATCGGGAGTTCTGTGTGCACTCATAACGTGTACTTCGTATGGTACGCCAAACTCCTTAAGCTTTGTAACAGCCTTAGAAACTATCGGAAAGTCACTGTCAGAGCCCATAATGATTGCTACCTTTTTCATAAACATTCTCCTTAATATTATTATCTATTACATTATATAAAAAATCCGTGCAAATTGCAATATGTGACAGGAATTATTTATTTTTTAAGCTCTTATTATTGACATTTCGTGAGGTTATTTTGCCGTACAGGAATATTTTTCATCTCAAACATTATGCATATGAGGAAAAACCCATTCCATATATTTGTCATCAAGGTTTTTATCAAGAAATATTTCAAATGAATTTGTTGCAGGAACTCCGTTTTTTCTCTGTTGCCACCTGTAAGTTGCAGCACAGGAAATAAAAATATCAAACACCATAAATACAACCAGTATAACCGTAATATAATACCCAAATTTTTCAGGAATTTTTTCTATAAGTTTTGAGAAAAAAGGATACAGAAAACGCACCCAGAGAAGACCTAAGACACCCCAGATAATTGCATACATAAGATTTGTTCTGCCGTGTATATTAAAAGGCGAATTGCTGTAATCCCACGAAACCGTGCCAAAAGCTTTTTCCTGAAACCAAGAGCAAAAATACTCAAAAGCAGCACCGATAATCCCACTTATAACAAAAACTTTTGCATCATTGAATTTATACAGCTTATACAACACGATTGTAAGAAAACAAACACCAAATCCGTATACAGGTATGAAAGGACCATAGACCATGCCGACTCTCATCTCAAAACGTCCGAGGGTAGCTACGCACCATATTGTTTCAAAAGCTGTACCTAACACACAACCTGTTAAGAACAGATAAAAAAGCTTTGTAAAACAAAAACCTGCCGCAAAGTTTCTTTCTGCTTTATTCTTATGCACCTCTTTATACACATTCATATTTATATTCTTTACATTATCAATTCTGTCTGAAATATGCTTTACATAAGCTGATTTTCTGACATCAGGAAAACATCTTAAAAGTCTGCGTCGCAATACTCCGTCGCTGAAAAGCTTGTTGCTGTTTTTGCACAGTTCAAGTATTTTTTCTCTTGTGTTATCTTCAACGGTATACTCGGATAAATTTCTTATATCATTAAGTTTTTTTATCAGTTTTCGGGTTGTTATTATTGATAAAACATAATCAACCGCAATAACAACCGTCAAGGAATATGCTATGCCGTCTCGTACAACCTCTGGTATCAGAATAATCAATGCGTTTAACGCAGGAATCGCATAACCAACAAGAAAAAATCCTCCAAGAGCTAAGTTAATTACATCAGATACAGAAATAAAGTTTCTGATTTTTAATTCTTTGTAAGAATTATGTTGGCTCTTGCACTCCACAAATTTATAGCAAATAAATCTGAAAATAACTACAACCACTGAAAGAATCACCAACGTACCGGAAAATAAAAACAGCGTATTTTCTGCATATGGTTTCATTATCACAAAACACAACACAACTGACAATCCATACATAGGACAAAAAGGTAATGAAAGAAATGTTCGGTTGGCAAAATATTTTTCTGTAAAAAGCGACCTCGCCATATTAAAAAGCCATCCGAAAAACGAAAACAAGATAAAATCCCACAGTATAATTTGTAACATACCTGTTTCTGATATCCTCACTCTCATAAACTCATACAAAATATATGATACCCATAATTTTTTACTATTTCTGAAAAGCAGTATTTTATTCATTTTTCAAGGCATATATACGCATTTCACACCAAAATAAAGTATTTAGCACAAAAATAAGGTGCAGTTCAAAACTGCACCTTATATGATAGTGTTATATTTTACTGTTCTTTAGATACACCGTCACTCCAAAGCTCTTTGATTGCAGTAACACTGCCTGCAAGACTCTGAATGTCTGATGGAATGATAATCTTCGTAGCCTTACCGTCAGCAGCTTTAACAAAAGCCTCAAGCGATCTGAGCTGGAGGATACGATCTGTAGGAGCCGCTTCGTTGAGCATCTTAAGAGCATCAGCGTTAGCTCTCTGCACTGTGAGGATAGCCTCAGCTTCACCGGCAGCTTCTCTGATTTTCTGCTCTCTTACAGCATCAGCTCTGAGAATTGCAGACTCTTTAAGACCTTCAGCAACAAGAATCTGACTACGCTTTTCACCTTCAGCGTCAAGAATCTTTGCACGTCTCTCACGCTCTGCCTTCATCTGCTTTTCCATTGCATCCTGAATTTCACGTGGAGGAATAATATTCTTAAGCTCAACACGCTTTACTCTGATACCCCATGCATCAGTAGCTTCGTCGAGGATAAATCTGATTTTGTCATTGATTGTATCACGTGAAGTAAGTGTGTTGTCAAGCTCAAGCTCACCAATGATGTTACGCAGAGTTGTGGCTGTGAGATTTTCAATAGCATTGAGTGGACGCTCAACACCGTAGCAGTAAAGCTTTGGATCTGTAATTTCAAAATAAACTACAGTATCAATCTGCATTGTTACGTTGTCTCTTGTAATTACAGGCTGAGGTGGAAAATCAACTACCTGCTCTTTCATTGAAACCTTCTTAGCAATCTTATCAAAGAATGGAATTTTAACGTGAATACCTGTTCCCCATGTTGCGTAATATGCACCAAGTCTTTCAACAACAAAAGCATGTGCCTGTGGTACAATCTTAACATTGCTGATAACAACAATAAGTATAAAC
>JAXJTT010000182.1:0-7109 GCA_036309445.1 Ruminococcus sp.
AGTAAAATCATTGCACAGCTGTGTGGTGGTACTGTGAGGGTACGGTTGTTTACGTTTGTGCCGAAAAGCGGTGTGCCCTTTTCAAATCCCGGTGGAATGTTGACAATATGGTCGTTATGACCTGTATTGAATGCACAGTAGAGTGCATTTTTGCCGTCGAGACGGAGATATGAGAGGAATCTGTCTCTTGATGAAAGCGGAATAAATTTGCCTTCCCAGAGTGGAGAGCAGGATTTTCTGAGGTCACCAAGCTGCTTATGCCAGTTGATAAGGTCCTTATCCTCACGTCCCCATGGGTAGCAACAACGGTTGAACGGGTCACGATAACCCTCAAGACCTGCTTCATCGCCGTAATATACGCAAGGGAAGCCCGGAAGTGTGTACTGCATTGCTACTGCAAGCTTGAGCATTTTTATGCCGTACTGTCTCTGGTCGTAGCTTAATTTCTGGTGTGCCTGCCAATGACGGTCTCTGCCGTTGAGTGGCTCGCCTGCTATGATTGTGAGTGCTCTTTCTGTATCGTGTGTTGAAAGTGAGTTCATCAATACTTTGAGTACAGGACGTGGGTAGTTTTCAACTACGCTCATAATGGAGTCCATTACGTAACGTGCATCTGCACCACGGCAGAAATCAAGGATTGCGTTTCTGAACACATAGTTCATTACTGAGTCAAGCTGGTCGCCAAGTAAGAACTTTCTTCTTGCACCGTAGCTTTCTTTATTACTTGCATCTTCCCAAACTTCACCTACGATAAAGCCTTCAGGATCTTCTTCCTTTACAGCTTTTCTGAGGTTTTCCATAAATTCATCAGGAAGCTCGTCAGCTACGTCGAGTCTCCAGCCTGAGTTACCGCACTTCATCCACTTGCGTACAATACCGTCTTTGCCGTTGATATACTCGTTAAACTGCGGATCGGTTTCGTTTACCTCAGGGAGAGTGTGGAAGCCCCACCATGAATGGTAGTTGTCAGGCCAGTAGTTGAATTTATACCAGCTGTAGTATGGTGAGTTTTTATCTCTGAATGCACCCACCTTGTCGCCGTATCTGCCGCTTCTGTTGAAGTAGACACTGTCAGAGCCTGTGTGTGAATATACACCGTCGTTGATTACGTGGATGCCTCTTTCTTTGGCTTCTTTACAAAGCTCAATGAAGTCTTCCTCTGTACCGAGGATTGGGTCAATATTTGCATAATCGCCTGTGTCATAGCGATGGTTTGAATATGCTTCGCCGATTGGGTTGAGGTAGATACAGCTTACACCGATTTCCTCAAGATAGTCAAGCTTCTGAGTGATACCCTTGAGGTCGCCCATAAAGAAGTCGGAGTTTGTGATTTCACCGTGCTCGTTAGGCCACCACTGTGGGAGAGCGTACCAGTCAGTGTTTCTCTGGAAGTCTGTACGCTTGAGATTTTTTTCTTCACCGCTGAAATTAAATCTGTCAGGGAAAATCTGATACATTACACCGCCAACAGGCCACTTTGGTGTTTCAAAGCCTTTTTTGTAGCAGGTAATCTGCCAGCTTCTGCCCGGTGAATTTTCAATTGTGCTGATTTTATAAGGGTCTGATGGCACAATATATTTTGTTCCCTCTTTGGTCTGGAGTCTGAAGCTGTACCAGTAAAGTCCGATTCTGTCGGGTGTGTAGTCTGTTTCCCAGATTTCGGTGTGTTCGTCAAACATACCGTGCCAGAGGAGGTTGACATACTCCCAGTTGTAATCGTAGTCGTACTTCACGGCAAGCTCTGCTTTACCTGTGAAAAGGTCTTTTGGAACGAGGATTCTGAAATGAATGGATGTATCCTGCTCTACTGCTCCAAAAGGCGATCTGTAATAAATTCTTCGTGAGTCAAAAGGAACGGGCATTAAATCACTTCCCTGTCTAAATAATATTCCGTAATAATGTTTTTGATAAAGTCCACCCGCAATTAATTGTGAAAACCCGTTCGTAAGTGGGTGGATGTGCGTTACCCCTCGCATATACAAAAACAAATATTTATGCATTTACAGCAAGACTTTAAAACATTAAAGTGCTACTTGCGGTAATAACTAATATAATAACACAAATCGTTTTATTTTTCAATGTTTTATGCAAAAATAACAAAAATAAGTTGTGATAAATCTTTTTCGGCAAAAAAAGATTACAAATCGTACATTTTTCTTTTATATCGCAGGAAATTATATTATAATTTACAATGTATAACTATGGAATTTACCTCAATGTCGAAAAATTCCGACATTGAAGTGAAGTATCTGCTTCGCAGATGTGAAGCCAGCCTTGCGGCTGGTGAAGTTTTGCTTAGTGCAAAGTTAAGTTTTTACCCTGTCGGTAAAAGTTTCGGGTCTGCGACGCATTTACGTTATTTGTCAGCGTAGGTTGTGTTTTTATATTCAAAGAAATTCCTTGAGCTGACTACATTGGAAATTAACGAGAGAGGTGCTTTTATGACTGAGAAAAAGAAAATCAGTGTGCAGATAGAGGGCAGAAGCTACTCGCTTATTACAAGCGACGACGAAAAATATGTTGAAAGCGTTGCTGATGAGGTTATTAATCATATAAGAAACACTATTTCAACAGGCAAAAACCTTGATACAAGGGATTGTGCGGTGCTTGCCGCCCTTGATTTTTGTGACGACAGAAACAAGGCTATGAAGAAAAACAAGGATTACGTGACAAAGGCTGACAAAATTATCCGTCAGACTACTGACCTTAACAAGCTTTGCAGTGAATATAAAGAAAGACTTGCAGAAGCTATCAATGAAAACACCGCTCTTCTGAGAAAATATAAAAGACTTGAAAAAGAAAACGAAAGGCTGAGGGAGGCTCTTGCAAAAAGTATGAACGGCACACCTGATACCGACCCTGCCGCTGATGATGAAGCGGAGGCGGCTAAGTTTGCCTCTATGCAACAGTATTCTCTCTTTGATATGGATTATGATAAATAAAATTGAAATACTTGCTCCCGCAGGCGGTTTTGATAGCGTTGTTGCGGCTGTGCGTAATGGTACAGATGCGGTTTATCTTGGCGAAAAAGAGTTTTCGGCACGTGCCTCTGCTCATAATTTTGATGAGCAGGAGCTGAAAGACGCTGTGCGTTACTGCCATATACACGGAGTTAAGGCTTATGTTACATTAAACACTATAATTTTTGATGACGAGTTTGAAAGACTTAAAAACGCCATAGAAATTGCGGCAAGAGCTGATGTTGATGCACTCATTGTTCAGAATATGGGCGTGGCAAGACTTGCCCGTCAGATTGCTCCGAAGCTTCATCTTCACGCTTCAACCCAGATGAGCGTTCATTCTTATTACGGAGTGAAGGCTCTGTATGAAATGGGATTTGAGAGAGTTGTGCTAAGCCGTGAGATGAGCAGTGAGGAAATCAGAAAATGCTCACAGCTTCCCGTGGAGCTTGAGGTCTTTGTTCACGGTGCGTTGTGTATGTGTGTTTCGGGTCAGTGCTATTTCAGTGCTATGCTTGGTTCACGCAGCGGCAACAGGGGAGCCTGTGCACAGCCGTGCCGTCTGCCTTTTGCGGCAGGTAAAAACAAAGATGGTTACGCTCTGAGTCTTAAGGATAACAGCATTATTGAGTATATTGGTGAGCTTGAGCAGATGGGTGTTGCTTCTGCCAAAATTGAGGGCAGAATGAAGCGTCCTGAGTATGTTGCGGCTGTTGTAAGAGCGTGCAGAGAACAGCGTGACAACGGCTTTATAAGCGAAGAAACAAAGCGTTTTATGACAAGTGTTTTTTCACGCTCAGGCTTTACTGACGGCTATTATAAGAATAAAAAGGGCTATGAGATGTTCGGTACAAGACGCCGTGACGATGTTGTATCGGCTGACGAAAAGCTCTTTGCACAGATAAGGCAGACTTATAAAGATGAGCTTTCTGATGTGCCTGTAAGCGGTAAGTTTACTGCAAAGCTTGCTCAGGCTCCTGTGCTTGAAGTCAGCGACGGTATTCACAGCGTTACTGCTGTGGGTGATGTGCTGTGTGAAAAGGCACTCAAGGTTGCTCTTGCAAGTGAAAAATGTGAAAATCAGCTTAAAAAAACAGGCTCAACAGCATATTTCTTTGAGAGCCTGAGTATAGATATAGAGGACAACATCTCTTTGCCTTTGTCGGTGCTTAATATGCTCAGGCGAGATGCCTTAGCTCAGCTTGATGACCTCAGAGCTGTTGTGAACAATTATGAGATAAACGAGATTGAAATTGCAAAGCCTGAGTCATTTGTGCCGAAATCAAAAGGCAGTACACGTGCGAGGGTGTTTACTTCAAATATCAGTGATGCCTTCAAGGAATGTGAGCTTGTTTATCTGCCGCTTTATACGGATATAAACGAGGTTAAAAGGCTTGTTGCTGAGGGTTTTAACATTGGTCTGGAAATTCCGAGAGGGCTTTTCGGCAGGGAGGACAAGGTTGAAAAAAGGCTTGCCGAGATGTCGCAGATCGGTGTGAGTGATGTGCTTTGCCACAGCCTTGCGGCTGTGTATATGGCAAAAATGCACGGTCTTACAGTTCACGGCGGATTCGGTCTTAACCTTGTGAATACCTATGATATGTTGTGGGCTGAGGAGTATGGTATAAAGGACGTTGAGCTGAGTTTTGAGCTTACGTTTGACAGAATCAACCGACTTGGCGGCAACATTGACAGGGGAATTATAACCTACGGTTATCTGCCGCTTATGCTGACAGTTAATTGTCCGAATAAAAGTGCAGGAATTGATTGCAAAACTTGCAAAAATAAATCACAAATCATTGATAGAAAAGGTGAAAGGTTTACGCTGAAATGCGACGGAAACTGCACTGAAATACTAAATTGCGTGCCTCTTTTTATTGACGAAAAAGAATTTTCAAGGCTCTCCACATCTTTCAACATATTGAGGCTCAATGTGGAAAACTATGTGGAAAGCGTGGAAAACCTCCGAGATTTTAACACAAATCCGATGTTGAAAGATAAATCAACACGTGGTTTGTATATTCGTGGTGTGAAATAAGCCGTATAATGTTAAGAACTATGTTAAAATTGTTTAAAAGAAAATACGAAATTTCCATTAACGAAATTAAAAATATTTTAATTTTCCAATAAGATATTTTAAAAAAGAAATAAAACTCTTGCTTGCAGGGAATGTCTGAAAATCCTGCAAACAAGAGCTTTTTTGTTGCATAATATAAGCTTATTTCGGCTTGTCGGTAAGTCTGAGTATATAATCGGTTGTGACTGAGTAAACTTTTGAAAGTTTTACTAATATTTCGTCTGTAAGCTGTTGAGTACCTGTTTCAAGATAGCTGTATTTACGTTGGGTAATTCCGAGCTTGTCTGCTATCTGCTGCTGAGTAAGGTCGTTATCCTCTCTTAGTTCCTTTATACGTGTATCCATTAAATCACCAAATTTATTATATGGTATACAGCATTTAATCATTGAATTTTAGATAATATTTATCTAAAGTGTGTTTGAATGGTTATATATGTGTTGCATATCAGGAAATACTGATTGCTTTGTTTGTAAAGATTACGATTGTCCGAGAAATAATGCAAAAAACACGGATATTCAGCCGTAAAAGCTGAACGTCCGTGTTTTGTTGTTTATGATGTGTAAAAAACGACTATATTTAAAAGTGCGTAAAGAGGAGGGAAAATTATGAGTATCCAGCCGATGGTTCTGTTAATTGCGTTTCTGCCTTTCCAGATAACGTAAAGTTCTGACGGATCATCAGGGTTTACGTATCCTTCCATTTCATCGCCTATTTTTGGCACATTTGCATTTGTAGCGGTTTTATCACGCTGTCTGAAGGTTCTGCGGTTGTAGCAATATTCATACACAGGTGTGTATATACGGCCGCCTTTTCTGGTGTGTTGCTTAATAAGGTCAACCACTTTTGCTTTTACAGGGACAGTGCAACGCTGCAGAATCTTTTTTTCGACAAAAGACGGATATGTAAGCATACCTATACCGATCAGGATTGTTACTATGAAGATGATATACGGTGAAGCTATTTGGGCGATTTCGATAAGGTTTTTATCACCGAAAAGCGATATCAGTCCACCAATAATCAGTCCCAATCCAATCAGCGGGAAAATCAGAATCATTAAGTTTTCGAGTTTGCACTTTTTTTGTATAAATCCTAATATGCCTCCACCTGCAAAAACCTGACCGAACAAAATCATTGCCACACCGGGGTTAATTTCAGCCATTAAAGATATTACAATTCCTGCAATTGAGCAGAAAAACCAAAGCAGGAACAATGCGGATTTTGGTCCGCTTGAATTTAGCTGTGTTTCTTCATGATGTTTTTCCATCTCATTTAAGCGAAAAGAGGTTCTGTCATAAGGCTGGTTGTCAAAGTCAGGTCGGCGAAATCTGTCGTCAGTCATCGGGTCCTGATAGCCTGTGCTGTTGTAGTTGTTGTTATAATTTTGCTGATAGTTCTGATAGTAGTTATTGTTATAATTTTGCTGAGGGTTATTGTTATTTTGATTATGCGAAATTTCCTGACTAAATGGGTCGCTTACATCAAATTTCATATTGAAATACTCCTTTTATTAGCGATTAAAAAGCATTGTGAATAAGATGATAGCCGGTATTGCTATGAAGGCTGCGGCTATCAGCAGAGTAGTGATGGACTTGTTTTTGTATTCAAAATAAGCGTCTTCGGGGTTATCGGGATTTATGAAAGCGGTTACTTGCTCTCCTATTTGCGGAATATTGATATTTGTTGCATATTTATCACGTTTTCTATACATAACTCCGTAGTAGTAATATTCGTATACAGGAGTGTATGCTCTTTTGCCGTGCATACCATTACCATAGCGACGTCGTCTTGCCGGTATCAGGTCTATAACTACCGCCTGCATAGGAACCGTACAGCGTTTTTTTCTTTTTTTGTTGTCTATGGTTGTAACAACAGCGATTGCTATGCCTGCAAGCACGAAAGCTCCCATAATTATGTACGGCAAAATTCCCATTAAACTACCCATAGATTGGTTATTGCCGAAAATCTCAGCCAAGCCGCAGATGACCATAAATATACCGATGATGGGTAAAATCAGAAGTGAAGCACTCTGAATTTTGTTTTTTTGCATTGAAAATACCAGTATGCCCATGAC
>JAXJTT010000183.1:0-65976 GCA_036309445.1 Ruminococcus sp.
ACGAAAGGCGTTCCAGCCATATCAGGGAATCCGTTTTGTGGTGTTGTTCCGAAAGGAGTTTGATTCTGGGAATTTTCGTTGTTGTTTTTTATGTTTTCAAGTAACGGAAAGCCGCATTGCTTACAGTAAAACATTGTTTTTTCGTTTTCTGCTTTACAATTCGGGCAAACTACAAACTGAGAATTATTGTTTTCGCTGTCTGTAGTGGTATCTGTTACTTCTTCATCAAATACAAAGTCTTCGCTGTGCTTTTCTTCGTTGAAACAGTGACCTGTATTTTCATAACATTCCCTGTGATGAGGAGTTCCGCAATCAGGGCATACGACTATATCATCGCCCTTTTGAAATTGTTTTTCACACACAGGACAAATATATTTATAAAAATCCATATTATCCTCCGAGTATTCTTATACATTGTAATTATAACAAATTATGAATATAAATGCAATAAAAACTTAATTACTCTTTTATCAGTAAGTAAAGTACACGAAAGTGCTTTATTTTTGAGGGTGTTAAGTCATAAAAATCAAAAATTTAGTTTACAATTCAATGTCTGTTTGCTATAATATATAATTGGCAGATTAGGTAAAGTTATTATAGAAAGGTAAAATATATATGGTACAGTTTGAGGAATTACTTTTAAAGCTTCAGGCTTTGAAGCCTGAGATTGATGATTTGTCAGATGCACTCGGTATGAAAGGTATGCTTTCTGAAATTCAGCAGCTTGAATTAAAAGCAACTGAACCGGGCTTCTGGGATGATATTGAGAAATCTCAAAAAGTTTTACAGCGTACAGGTGCATTGAAAGGTAAGGTAGAAGCATATGAGGCTCTTGTTGCCAAGTATGAAGATACCTGTGCTTTGATTGAGCTTGCTAACGAAGAAGAGGATTTAAGCCTTTTGGACGAAGCTGTAAGCGAAGCTGACGCAGTAAAGGAAACCCTTGAAAAACAACGCTTGCAGACACTCCTTACAGGCGAATATGATAAAAATAACGCAATTCTTACATTCCATGCCGGTTCAGGTGGTACAGAGGCTCAGGATTGGGCACAGATGCTTTTCAGAATGTATTCCCGTTGGGCTGAGGCTCATGGTTTCAATGTAAAAGAAGTAGACTACCTTGACGGTGATGAAGCTGGTCTTAAGAGTGCTGTGCTTCTTATTGAAGGCGAAAATGCATATGGTTATCTTAAGAGTGAAGCAGGTGTTCACAGACTTGTGCGTGTTTCTCCTTTTGACTCACAGGGAAGACGTCACACAAGTTTCTCATCATTGGAAGTAATGCCTGAAATTGATGATAACATTCAGGTTAATATTGCTCCTGAGGATATTAAGATGGACGTTTATCGTGCCAGTGGTGCAGGTGGTCAGAAGGTAAACAAGACTTCATCTGCTGTACGTCTTACACATATTCCTACAGGTATCGTAGTTGCCAGTCAGGTTGAGCGAAGCCAGTATCAGAACCGTGATGTGGCTATGAAAATGCTTATCTCAAAGCTTATGGAAATCAAAGAGAGAGAGCATCTTGATAAAATCGAAGATATCAAGGGTGTGCAGAAAGAAATCACATGGGGAAGCCAGATCCGAAGCTATGTATTTATGCCTTATACAATGGTAAAGGATCATCGTACATCTCACGAAACAGGTAATATTCAGGCTGTTATGGACGGAGATATTGACGGCTTTATAAATGCATATATTAAATGTTCAAGTCTTGGCACATTACAGAAATAAATATAAAAATTATTGTTAGATAATATAAAGAAGGTTTTATAAGTGAAATATTTTGTTATGTTGTGTGACGGTATGGCTGATGAGCCTGTTGAGGCACTCGGTAATGTTACACCAATGGAAAAGGCTGATAAGCCTTGTATGAACAGCCTTGCCGCAAAAGGCGAAGTAGGAATGGTAAAAACTGTTGCTGACGGCTTAAAGCCCGGCAGTGACGTTGCAAATCTTTCTGTTTTAGGATATGAGCCTGCAAAGTATTACAGCGGACGTTCTCCGCTTGAGGCTGCAAGCATCGGAATTGACCTTAAGGATACAGATGTAACACTCAGATGTAACCTTGTGACTCTTTCTGATGAAGAGGATTACGAGAAAAAGACAATCATTGATTATTGTGCTGATGATATTTCAACAGAAGATGCAAGAGTTCTTGTTGAGTATATTCAGGAAAATCTCGGTACGGAAATTTTTAAGTTCTATCCGGGCGTTTCTTATCGTCACTGTCTTGTATGGAGTAACGGAAATCCAAATCCGGGTGAACTTACACCCCCTCACGATATTACAGGCAGAGTTATTACAGAGTATATTCCAAAGGGCGAGTATACTGTTGAGCTTTATGAGCTTATGAAGAAGAGTTATGAGCTTCTTAAAAATCATCCTCTTAACCTTAAGAGAATTGAAAACGGTAAGCGTCCTGCTAACTCTATCTGGTTATGGGGTGAGGGTACAAAACCGCTTCTTGATGATTTCAGCGATAAATTCGGCAAAAATGGTAGTATGATTTCTGCCGTTGACCTTTTAAAGGGTATTGCTATCTGTGCAGGTATGAACAGCGTTGATGTTGATGGTGCTACAGGATATATCGATACTGATTTTGACGGAAAGTGCAAGGCTGCCATTGAAGAATTTAAAAATGGTGCTGACTTTGTTTATGTTCATGTTGAAGCTCCTGACGAGTGTGGTCACAGAGGTGAAACAGAAAACAAAGTTAAGTCAATTGAGCTTATTGATAAGCACATTCTTGGTCCTGTAACAGAGTTCTTAAGAGGTTATGACGATTTTGCGGTGCTTGTGTGCCCTGACCATCCTACACCTCTTTCAATCCGTACACATAGTTCAAATCCTGTGCCTTATCTTATTTATGACAGCAAAAATGAAGTTGACAGCAAGGTTGAGAACTTCTGTGAGAAAGAAGCAGAAAACACAGGCAACTTTATTGAAAAAGGTTTCACAATGATGAATTATTTCCTTTCAAAATAAAGTAACGACATAATACGCTGAAAATTTTTCATCCTTACGTTTATAATTGTCTTAACAATAAAACGTAAGGATGTTTTTGTATGCAATTGATTTTTCTACTGCCAATTGTTATGTTGGTTGTTGGTTGTGTTATTTTTGCTCTTTATAAAATAGGTAAGTTTAAAAGATTGCACAAACCTAAAATAATTATTTATAAGAAAAGCATTGATAAAAATAAAACGGATGAAGTCTGAAGCTTCATCCGTTTTGTCGTATACAACTGTTATTCAAGCTCTAAAGCCTCTTCAATGGCGATAGAAAGCTGATCCGGACAAGATGTGCCCCTGCCGTTGCAGTCAATGCCTCTTAAACGATTCATAGCTTCTTCGGCATCCATACCTGTTACAAGTGAACAGATACCCTGAGTGTTTCCTGAACATCCGCCTGTGAATTTACAGCTTGTGATAATGCCATTGTCAATTTCAATTGTAATCTGTCTGGAGCATACGCCTCTTGGAATAAATGTATATTTCATTATAAACTTCCTTTCATTACTTTTCGGTTTATCTTATCACATAATTCAAAAAAAATCTACTTTTTTCTTTTTATTTATTTAGAATTAGGTAGATTTGTGTTATAATAAGCTCTATCATAATAAAGAGGTAGTTTGTAATGTCAATTAAAATAAATCTTGGAGCGTGGAATTCAATATTTGCAGTACCGTCTGCGGTTGTGGACGAGGGCTTGAAGTTTTCTGATGGTGTAAAGCTTAAGGTGCTTTTGTATCTTCTCAGATACAGCGGAGAAGATATGGACGAAAATCAGATTTCGAAGGCTACAGGTGTTAATGTATCAGATATACCCGAAGCTATTGAATACTGGGTTTCCAGAGGAATTTTTAAAAAGACAAATGATGAATTTGTTCCGATAGAGAAAGAACAGCAGATTTCTGAAAAAGTTACTGTTCAGGCTGAAAAATTCGAGCCTGTTACATCAGAGATAAAAGAAAGTGATCCGGAAACAAAAACACCTGTTGTAACTATGAAACCTCGCAGACCGGATTATGTGTTTGTTGCTCAGCAACTTGCGGTTGATGAAGAGTTTAAAATCCTTGTTAATGAAGCTCAGACAGCATTAGGTAAAACTCTTTCAAATTCAGATGCGGCTTCACTGCTTATGCTAAAAAATACTTGCGGATTGCCGATTGATGTTATAATTATGCTCATTCAGTATTGCCTCAGCATTAATAAAGCTAATGTGAGGGCTATTGAAACACTAGGCATAAAATGGTCTGATGAAGGAATTTTCTCCATAGAAGCGGCTGAAAACAAAATAATGCTTGCAAGACGTTCAAGTATGAATTTTTCAATAGTGTCAGCAGCCTTCGGCCTTAAAAATATCGGTTCTCCAACCAAAAAACAGATGGAATATGCTGATGTTTGGGTAGGGGAATGGAAGTTTTCATCAGAAATGCTCAGAGAAGCGTACGAAAGATGTGTTGACAGCAAAGGTACAGCTGATTTCAGATATATAAACGGTATTCTTAAACGCTGGAATACAAATGGTATTTTCAATAAAGCTGACCTTGAAAAATCTGAGCTTGCAGGAAAGCAAAATGATAAAAAAGAAAAAAGCACTTCATCATTTAATATCAGTGACCTTGAGAAATTTAATTACATAAATAAGATATGAGGTAATCTGTATGGGATACAGTAACGAAATATATAAAATTGCCAAATCTAAAATTGAAGAACGCAGAATGAACGCAGAAAGAGAGTCTGACAGAAGAAGAAAAGAAATATACTCACAATATCCTGATGTTCAGAGAATCGAAAATGAAATATCAAAGAGTGGCACACTTGCGGCAAGGGCTGTTATCAGCGGAGGCGATGTCAGAGCAACGGTAGAAGCCCTGAGAGAAAAAAACCTTGCCTTACAGGCTGAATTAAGAGATTTTTTTATAAATAAAGGTTATTCTCCCGATTATTTTGAGCCTGAGTACACTTGTAAGCTTTGTAAGGATACAGGATATATCGAGAGAAACGGCAAAACTTTGTATTGTAACTGCTTTAAAAGGCTTTTAATAGCATCAGCCTGCGAACAACTTAACAGAACTGCACCGCTTACTTTATCTACTTTTGAATCATTTGATTTAAGCAGATACAGCAAGGAGGTTCACACTGATTTTAATGTATCACCTTATGGTAATATTACTCAGGTGTATAATTATTGTCTGAATTATGCAAAAACATTTACTGTTGACTCAAAGAATATTCTTATGAGAGGCGGTACAGGTCTTGGCAAAACTCATTTATCTCTTGCAATAGCAAATGAAGTAATCAGGAGAGGCTTTGGCGTTATTTATGTTTCTGCACCTGCTCTTATGTCTAAACTCGAAAAGCTTCGTTTCTCAAAAGAAGATGAAGATTCTTATATTGAGATGCTTACTAATTGTGATTTGCTTATTGTTGATGATTTGGGTACGGAGTTTCACAGTCAGTTCTCTGCATCTCAGTTCTATAATTTATGTAATTCAAGATTGCTTTTAAGAAAGCCTTTTATTATTAATACTAACCTTTCTATAGCGGAACTTCAGAAGTCATATTCCGAGAGATTTATCTCAAGAATATTTGGTGACAGCACCAGTGTTCTTAACTTTTTCGGAGACGATATCAGGCTTCAAAAAAGTTTTTAAAAATTTTTAAAAAAAGTTTTAAAAAAGTGTTGACAAATCAGATAAGATAATATATAATAACTATCGTTGCAGGGACACAGCGAAGAGCTAAGGAAATGCAACGAGAAACATTGAGGAATAGTGTAACGGTAGCACGACAGACTCTGACTCTGTTTGTTGGGGTTCGAATCCCTATTCCTCAACCAGATAAAAACAGCTCCGAGTAAATCGGAGCTGTTTTAATTCGAGGTGTAGCGCAGTTTGGTAGCGTACATCGTTCGGGACGATGGGGTCGCAAGTTCGAATCTTGTCACCTCGACCACAGAACGCCGAGCCTTATGTGGTTCGGCGTTCGCTTATTTATACATAATTTATTTTATCGGAGGTACCTTATGAAAAAGATTTGTTCATTATTAGCTGCACTTACTCTCTCATTTGTAATGCTCACAGGTTGTTCATCAACAAGCGTTGACCTTTCTGCCGCTATGACAGATATTAAAACACAGTGTTCTTTTGAATTAAAACAGCTTTCAACTACTGACGATTTACAGAAGTATTATAATATTGCTCCTGAAGATGTTAAGCAGTTTGCGGCTGAGATTTATTCAGACAGCACAACTCGTATTGAAATCGTACTCGTAGAGGCTGTAGATGCAGAAGCTACAGAAAGAGTAAACGAGGCACTTACAACAACATACAATTCTATTATTAATCAGTATGCTGGATATAATCAGGAAAAACTTCCTTTGATTGAGGCTTGTAAAGTAACTCAGGATGGTAACTATGTTTCACTTATCGTTGCTGAAAACGGTCCTGAGCTTCTTGAAACATATTACAATCACGTTAAATAATTATATATACAGATTATTTATCTGATTTCTTTAAATATAACATTAATGGGCGGACGGTGTTCGCCCGTTTGTTATGTTATAAAGACTTTACGTTTGTTATAAAAATTTATGGAAAAATATTTCTTTTACAGGTGTTCACTATGCAAACAGAGTTAAAAAAAGAATTTTCACATATGAATAGTATGCAACAGCAGGCTGTTTTTTCTACTGAAGGACCTATCCTTATACTTGCGGGTGCAGGTTCCGGTAAGACAACAGTTCTTGTAAACAGAATTGCCTATATCCTTAAGTCAGGACTTTGCAAACCTTGGCAGATACTTGCAATTACCTTTACAAATAAAGCCGCTGCAGAGCTTAAGGAGCGTATTTGTAACGCTGTGCCGGAAGATGGTACGGATATTTGGGCTGCAACTTTCCATTCAACCTGTGCCAGAATTTTGCGTCGTTATGGTGACAGAATCGGATTTTCAAGCCATTTTACGGTTTATGGAACCGATGACCAGAAAAAACTTGTCAAAGATATTATGAAACAGCTCAATTACGACGAGAAGATGTTGCCTGTAAAAAATATTCTTTCTGAGATTTCAAAGGCTAAGGATAAAATGCAGACACCGCAGGAAATGCTCAAAGAAGCAGGTTACGATAATCGCAAGCAATCAATAGCTAAAGTGTTTGAGCTTTATCAGTCAAGACTAAAAACTGCAGATGCTATGGATTTTGATGATATGCTTTGTAATACGGTGTTACTTTTTGAAAAATGCCCTGATATTTTAGAATATTATCAGAATCAGTTTAAATACATAATGGTTGACGAGTATCAGGATACAAACAAAGTTCAGTACAAATTTGTAAGTATGCTTGCTGAAAAATACGGCAATATCTGTGTTGTAGGTGATGATGACCAGAGTATCTACAAATTCCGTGGTGCGACCATTGAAAATATTCTTTCTTTTGAAAATACATTCAAAGGTGCACAAATTATCCGCCTTGAGCAAAATTATCGTAGTACACAGAATATTCTGAATGCCGCTAACGGTGTTATTGCAAACAATTCAATGCGAAAAGGCAAGACACTGTGGACAGAAAACGCTGTAGGCGAAAAAATTGTTGTTCATACTTCTGAGTCTGAACGTGAAGAAGCATCATTTATTTCCCAGACAATACTTGATGGTGTTGCAAAGGGCAGAAAGTTCTCTGATTTTGCTGTTCTTTACAGAATGAATGCACAGTCGAATGCTATTGAGCAGGCTTTATCAAGGAGTGGTATTCCGCATAGAGTAATCGGCGGCAGACGATTCTATGACCGTGAAGAAATCAGGGATATGGTTGCATATCTTCAGGTTATAAATAATCCGCACGATGATGTAAGACTAAGCAGAATTATAAATGTTCCTAAGCGTTCAATAGGTAACACAACACTTGCTCATGCTGCTGAAATAGCCGCAGGTGTGGGCGAAAGTATATATACTGTAATTAAAGATGCTGACGGATATCCACAACTTTCTCGTGCCGCTTCAAAACTTAAAGCCTTTGTTCAGCTTATAGATGGACTTATTGAAGCAGAACAGAGTGGAGATTATTCTCTTGCGGAATTATATAATCTTATTCTTGAGCATACCGAATATGTAAAATATCTTAAAACAGAAAAAGATAATCCGGATGTCAGAATTGAAAATATTGAAGAGCTTTCTTCAAATATAATTAAATTTGAGGAAGATTATGCTGAAGAAGCTTCGCTTTCAAACTTTCTTGAAGAAATTTCATTGCAGACAGATATTGATAACTACGATGCAGAAGCAGACAGTTGTGTTATGATGACACTCCACAGTGCAAAAGGTCTTGAGTTTCCTGTTGTGTTTATCGGTGGTATGGAAGAAGGCGTATTTCCATCAATCGCTACCATAATGAATCCTGACGAGCTTAATGAGGAACGCAGACTTGCTTATGTAGGTATTACAAGAGCAAAAGAAAAGCTTTATCTTGTAAAGACAAATTCCCGTATGCTTATGGGCTCAACATCTTACAATAAGGTTTCAAGATTTGTAAACGAAATTCCGCAGAACCTTCTGGAATACACAGGCGGAAGAAAAACTTACGGTGGTTCTTCTTACTCAGGGTCTACAACATCCAATGCAGAGAAGATATCTGTCGGTACAGGCTTTGGTGCAGGAAAAACGCCTAACAAGAGTTTCAACACTTTTACAAAGCCTGCGGCACAATCTGGTGTTTCATATAAAGTCGGTGACAGTGTTTTTCACAAGGTATTTGGCAAAGGTATGATTACCAAGGCTGAGAAGATGGGTAATGATACTATGCTTGAAGTATCATTTGACAAAGTAGGAACAAAAACTCTTATGGCTAACTTCTGTAAGATGGAAAAAATCTAAGCAAATTACGCTATATTAGGGGTGTTTTTTTGAAAACATTTTTAAAACAGCTTTTGTGTGTTATACTAGCAGGCAATACTGCGTTATCTTTGTGTGCCTGTGGTTGTGATGATAAACCAAAAACTGAACCGAGCGATACTACTGCTGTTCAGACAACCAACTCAACGAATAACACCACACAAGTAAATACAACGATTCCTGACAACGCTACCACGGATCAGATTCCGTCAATGCCGACTCTGAATCATAATAAAATAAAGCAGGATGCTGAAAGCATAGAAGCCAGATTTAATACAATTCTCAAATCACATAATTTTATGGGAACTATATATTACAAAATCGGAAATGATTTTGAGTATATAGGTAATAATGGCTTTTCTAATGAGGATACACATACATATAATTCGATTAATACCGATTATTATATAGGTTCACTTACCAAGCAGTTTACTGCAGTGGCAATTATGCTTTTGCAGGAAGAAGGTAAGTTAAGTACATCTGATACATTAGATAAGTATTTTCCGGAATATGAGTATGGCAGTGAAATTACGATAAGACACCTGCTCACAATGACAGACGGTATACCTGATTATCTTAATAAAGAAAATGAGCTTACAAAAAATAATACTCGTGTATGTGATGTAGATTCCGATAATTCATACGATCAAAACCACGATATTATTATTAACTGGATATTATCGCAGGATCTTGTTGGTGAGTATGAGGAATATAACTATTCTAACTCAGGTTATTATCTGCTTGGTGATATAATTGAGAAGGTAAGTTCAGAAAAATATGACGACTATATCAAAAATCATATTTTAGACCCGATAGGTATGTGTAATACAGGTTTCGAAAAAACTGATATGCTCGCTATACCATATCGTAATGTTCATGATAATTACTGGACAACTTACAATGGTGTAGGTTATTCTTCAGTGGGTATGATTTCAAACATTGGTGATATGCTTAAATGGACTGATGCATTATGCGGAGAGGAATTTTTGAGTATAAAATCAAAGGAAGAACTATTCACTCCTTATAAATCAGACTTTGCCTGTGGATTTTTTGTAAATGATATGGGGATTTATAATAACGATACTTCATTTTACAGTTTCAATTCAACTCAGTATTTCAGTTATGAAAAATCACTGATATTCTTTGCTTTTTCTAACTATTCTCAGAATGATTTAGCTATCGTAAAGGCCGAATTTGACAAGGTTATAGAAGAATATATTATTTAGTTTTAATTTTATCACAAATAATAAAAACCTCCATAAGATGTATTGATACAGAGCCGCAAAAAGCCTGTTAAATATATTTATGGAGGTTATTTTTATGGCAGATGTTACATTTACTTCACCACACTCTTGCCCGACAGATAATTATTCTGACGCTGTTTGCATAAATGCAAGCCGTATTTACGACAGTTGTGGTTCTAAGGATTGTCTTAATAATTTAAATGTATATTTTACACCTGCAAATCAGATGGTTTTGCAAAACGCTTGTTCAGTAAGAATTTGCAAGGCGAGTGTAATCACTTCGAAGGTTGAAGTTGAACCCGTAGCATTTCACAGAGGCTTTTATGCTGTCGATGTTACATTCTACTTTGACATATGTCTTGAAGTGTATTCAAGCGGATGTTCAATTCCTTCTAATATAAATGGTCTTGCTGTCTACGGAAAAAGAGTTGTGTTGTATGGCAGCGAAGGTAATTCAAAGAGCTTTTCAAGTGATGCAGACAGAATTTCCTGTGAAGAAAAGGTTAATTGTTGCACATACAAAGGAAATGTTCCGAAAGCTACTGTTCAGATTTCTGAGCCAATGGCACTTTCGGCAGAATTAAAATGCACTTGTCGCAGGGCGGCACCTTTGTGTAATCTTCCTGATTGTGTTCTGAATTACTTTGGAGATAATTTATCGGCATCAACCGAACAGTCTGTTACAGCAACAATCGGTATCTTTACCATTACACAGCTTGAAAGAAATGTTCAGATTATGATACCATCATACGAATTTTCTATTCCCAGAAAAGAATGTGCACCTAAGAGTGATGACCCTTGCGAGGTGTTCAGTAAGGTTGATTTCCCAAATGCTTCATTTTTCCCTCCTAACGCAAGGGAAGACGAGAAAGAACGATATTCATTTGAATGCGGATGTTCTAACTGATCACGTTTTTATACTCAACAATATTTAAGCTCGAAGTTCTTTCTGTATTTCAAACAAATTAAGCTTATAAACAACAAACGGAGCATTTTATGCCCCGTTTGTTTTATGTAAAAATATTTTTTATTTAAAAATCCATTCAGACAGCTTTTCTTTTTTAACTATAAAAGCCTTTTGGGCTAATTCAGCAAGCGGAGTGTCGCTGTAACTGTCTGAATAAAACTCATCAATTTTGCCGTCTGGGAAAACTTCATAGAATCGACGTACTTTTTCTTTTCCGTGACAGTTTATACCGCTGTATTTACCGTTGTGGCTGTCAACTTCAGATGCCATCAGATATTTAATATTCAATGACTTGCAAATAGGTGTCAGAAGGAAGGTCGGAGAAGCTGAAATTATAACATCATCTTCTTTCTGAGTCTCAAGATAAAATTTCTTGATTTTGTGTTTATGAGATTCCCAAAAAAGAATCACATCATTTTCGGTATCACAAAAATTAAGAAAACGATACATAACTTGTTTAAAATCTGTTTTACTTCCTTTTTTGAAAACGTAAAATCTTATAAAAGCTGCAGCCAGAGAAGGAAAGAGTGTTATGATTTTTTTGTGTCTTTTCAGGGAAAAAAGATAGAAGTCGGCAGTAGAATCACCATCGTATATTGTTTTATCAAAGTCGTATACATTCATTTGAAAGTCCATTCCTTTTGTTATCTGTATAAGCTATTATATGTTATTTTATCTTATTTTTCAACACTTAATTATGTATTACTTAATATAAAAATCACTTCTTTCTGTTGCTTTTTTGCTCAAATTATAGTATAGTATAAGGTGAATACTAATAATAGGGGAAATATCGTGTTTGGCTATCTGCGAATACAAAAATCTGAGCTTTTAGTTCGTGAATATGATGCATATAAGGCTGTTTATTGTGGACTTTGTAAGCAAATGGGAAAGGATTATTCTTTTCTTATGAGAATGACTCTCAGCTACGATTGTACATTTTATGCAATGTTGCTTATGTCGCTTTCATCTTCCTGCAAGGGTTTTAAAGACGGCAGATGCACTTGTAATCCCCTTAAAAAGTGTAAGTATGCTATCGACGAAGGGGAGGCTTTTCGCAAAGCGTCAGCTTTTTCAGTGATATCTGTATATTACAAAATTTTAGATGATATCAAAGACAGTGGATTTTTTAAATCTTTAGCTTTGAAAATTGTGAAACCGTTTTTTTCTCATAACAGAAAAAAGGCAAGAAAGCGTTATCCTGAGCTTGACAAAATCGTTGCTGAAATGATGACTTTACAGGAAGAAGCAGAGTCGGATTCGGAAATTATAATAGATAAATCAGCTCATCCTACCGCAAAAATGCTTGCAGAGGTTTTTTCTCTTGAGGCTGAGGATGATATGCAGAAACGAACTTTTTATGAGTTTGGTTATCATATAGGCAGATGGATATATTTAATTGATGCAACAGATGACCTTGATAAGGATATCAGGAAAAATAATTTTAATCCTTTTTACGATAGAAAAACAAACACCCGAAAAGATATTCAGGATATAATTTTTACGCTTAATCAATCGTTAGCCAGAGCATACGATGCGTATAATCTTATTGACGGTCTGAAAGATTTTAAAGGTATATTTGATAATATGATACTTAAAGGTTTTCCTTCAATTCAGAACGGAATAACTGATAAATATAAAAATAAGAGTAATTAAGTAGCAATAGGCAATAGAAGTATACACATAGAAAGGAATCATAGACAGAATGAAAGACCCTTATGAAGTTTTAGGAGTGTCTCCTACAGCAAGTGATGATGAAATAAAATCTGCGTACAGAAAACTTGCAAAAAAGTATCATCCCGATAATTATGCAGACAGCCCTCTTGCGGATGTTGCAGAGCAAAAAATGAAAGAAATCAATGAGGCATATGATAATATCAATGATATGCGTCAGAAAAACAGAGGAACAGGTTCTACAGGCTCTTACTCAAATACAACTTACAACAGAGGTTATTCAACAGAAAGCTCGGGTACTCAGTACCACAGTGTACGAGTATATATTCAGAGAAATATGATAGGTCAGGCTGAACAGATACTTGACAATATTCCTCAGGGTAACAGAACTGCTGAATGGTTCTATCTCAAGGGTATGTGCTGTCACCGTAAAGGCTGGTCAGATCAGGCGTTTGCATTCTTTTCAACAGCTTGCAATATGGATCCGAATAATTCCGAATTTCGTGCCGCTCTCAACAGCATGAATTCACAGAGAAGATATAACTATGGTGGCTACACACAGACACCAAATACATCAGGCGACAGTTGTTCTGCTTGTGATATTTGCACAGCAATGATTTGTGCTGACTGTTTGTGTGATTGTTGCAGAATCGGTTGTTAATGTAATATGAATAAGAAAACTGATAACAGAATTTTAAAAATAACTCTTTCCTCGACTATAGCTGCGGTTTCTCTCGTGCTTATGTTGATAACGGGAATATTCCCGTTTGGTACTTTTGCACTGCCCTGTATTGCAGGTATGATGATAACAAGCATAGTAATTGAATGTGGCTATAAATGGGCATTTGCAGTATATGCGATTGTTTCAGTGCTTGCGTTGATAATTGCAGGTGATAAGGAAGCGGTAGTTTATTTTATAATGCTTTTTGGTTATTATCCAATACTGAAAGGTGTTTTTGAAGGCAGAATAAAAAATACAATTGTACAGTATCTGTTAAAATATGCAGTCTTTAATGTGGCTGTAATATCTGCTTTCTTGATATCAATTTTTATTTTGTCTGTACCGATAGAAGAATTTTCAATAGGAGATTATTTTGTCCCTTGGTTATTTCTGATAGCAGGAAATATATTTTTTATTATCTACGATAAAGCAATTACATCTGTAATCACTTTATATATCCGTAGATTAAGAGGAAAAATAATAAAAAAGAAGTTTTGAATTTAAGTAGTGGTGTGTATGACAAGAAAATTTTATTCAGTTAAGCTCCTGTCAATATTTTTATCAACATTATTTTTTGTTTTTTCAGCAACATCTGTTTCAGCGGCAAACATCATTCATGATAATTCTGTTTCCGCTTATACAACAGATAAATCTTTGTCTGCCTCGATAGAAGCAGGTACCAAAGGATATGTAAATGCTTCTGAAGTAAACTTAAGAAGTGGTGCGTCAACAGATACTGCTGTAATTATCTGTATGGATATTTATACAACTTTTACATTTGAAGATGGTCTTCTTTATAACTCAGAGTGGTATAAAATCAGTCTGGAAGATGGCACAGTTGGCTATATTTATTATGAATTTGCATCTGTTTCAGAAGATGACGATAACAATACAGCCCCTGTCTACGGTTATATAAACTCCGATGATGTCAATATCCGTTCGGGTCCAAGTACGGATTACAGCATTTTAGATTGTGTAGAATTCTATACGGAGTTTGAATTTATCAGTACAGCACTTTATAACGGCTCATGGTATCATATAAGACTTAATAGCGGTACAGAAGGGTACGTACACAAGGATTATGCATCATTTAAGTCTTATACTGAACCTGATGATTATACAGGTATTTCATCAACCTCAGCGGTGGTTTATCTTAACAATCCATACTCTCTGTCTGTAAATACAACAGAAAAGGTTAGCTGGAGCAGTTCAAACAACTGGGTTGCACGAGTAACAGATGATGGTATGGTTTATCCTGTTTCAGTAGGCACCTGTGTTATTACAGCAAAATATTCAGATAAGAGTGAGCAATGTACTATCACCGTAAAAAGCGGTGGAAGTGTGGATATTTCAGATACCGCTGTCGATTTAGGAAAAGGTAAATCAGTGCTTTTAACCTCATATGATTATGTGAGCTGGAAAAGTTCTGACACAAGAATTGCAACTGTAAAAGATGGTGTCGTATATGCAAAAAATGAAGGAAAAGCTGTAATTACTGCTTATACATCCCATGGTGCGGCAAGTTGTGTAATTACCGTAAATCCTGCAGAGGCTGTTCGTTTTGTATATGCAACTCCTAACTCTGCACCTTTGAACAGCTTGGTTAAGCTTAATGCTATTACCGATTCAGAGCGTGATGGTGTTTATTTTGTAATAACAAACGGCTCAAAAGAGTATACGGTAGAAGCGTCATCACTTATGATTGACGGAAAAAATTATATCTGGACGGGAAGAATTGCTCTTCCTGAGTCTGGTAACTGGACTTATAAAGCGTATTCAAGCCATATTGATTCAAAAAGGTTCATTACCGCAAAAGGTAGTGGTGAGGGAGAGGTTTTTGTTACAAAATCAGCCGACACCACAACAACTATATGTGCCGAACGCAGAGCAAGCAGTGAGGTTATTGAACTTATAGCAAATTATGAGGGTTTTTTACCTGAACTTACTCCCGATTATATTACAGATGACCCGACTATAGGCTATGGTAAGGTTATCTATTCCGGAGAACAGTTTTATAATAATCTTACAAAAAATGAAGCTTATGCTTATTTATGTCAGACTGTGAACAGTGGTGGCTTTACGTCAAGAGTCAATGAATTTCTTTTAGAGAATAATATTAAGTTCAATCAACAGCAGTTTGATGCACTTGTTTGTTTTTCGTATAACGTAGGTGCCAGTGCAATTGAATACGATGATGACCTTGCAGGGGTTCTTACCGATACATACACAGGCAATAGCGTAATTGAAGGCGGAATGGCAGGTTATGTAAGCGGAAGCGAAGTTAATCTCAGAGAAGGTGCAGGAACAAGTTATAATATTGTAACTGTGATGGATGGATTTACTGAATTTACTTTTATTGATGGTAAATTATATAATTCTGAGTGGTATAAAATCCGTTTGTCAGATGGTACAGAGGGTTATATCTATTCTGATTACGCATCGGCAATCGGCTTACAGCGTGATTTGAACAATACCTCAAAATCAAGATTTCTGGCTGAGTATTTGCAGTATCATCATGCCGCAAGCTCGTGTTACAGCGGTCTGCTTTACAGAAGAATAGACGAAGCAGAAGTGTTTTTTGAAGGCGATTATATAAGAGACGGTGAATATAATAAATCAAATTATCATTTTACCTGTAAATATAACCTTGATTTTGGTGTTTATTAATATTTCAGTGTGTATGAAAGGAAGTTTATAATGAAAACAATCGGTTTTATCGGAGCCGGAAATATGGCTACAGCCATAATAGAAGGACTTTTATCACAGGACAGAGAAAATGCCGGATTTATCAGAGTTTTTGACCTTGATAAAGAAAAATGTGCTGTTATGGAAAATCAGGGTATTAAGATTTGCAACTCAGGTGCTCAGGTAATGCAGGAGAGTGATATTACAGTTCTTGCTGTGAAACCTCAGAATTATCCGGAAGTTCTTGCAGAGCTTAAAGATGGCGGTGCTGATGAATCAAAAGTATTTGTATCAATAGCTGCCGGAATTTCAATCTCATATGTGCAGAATTTAATCGGTTGTAAGTGTCCTGTTGTAAGAGTTATGCCTAATACTCCACTCTTACTTAAAAAGGGTGCATCTGCACTTTGTCCGTCTGAAAATATCAGCGAAGAGGACAAAAGCATTGTTTACAATATGTTTGCAGGTAGCGGTGTTTGCGAATACATTACTGAAGAACATATGAACGAGATTATATCTGTCAACGGTAGCAGCCCTGCTTACATTTATCTTTTTGCAAAGGCTATGGCTGACTATGCACAGGATTGCGGTATTGAGTATGACAAGGCGATGAATCTCATCTGTGCTACTTTAGAAGGTTCTGCAAAAATGCTCAGAGAGAGTGGTGACAATGCAGATACTCTTATCAAAAAGGTTAGCTCTAAGGGTGGTACAACAATAGCTGCACTTGAATGTCTGGAAAGCCACGGTTTTTATGATGCAATCCAGAAAGCTATGCAGGCTTGCACAAACAGAGCTGAAGAGCTTGGTAAATAATTCTCATAATATTCTTTGAGTTAGCATACTCTGTAAAGGGACAACTTTTACGGAGGAATGCAAATGAAAAGTATAATATTTTCTTTAAAAAAAAGCAGTCGCAGGAAACCGATTTTTGTTTTTCCTGCGACAGTATCTGATTTTAAATATTTTTTAAAAAAATACGGTGTACATACATTTTTTGTAGTAATGCTTTTAACAGGGCTTGCGTTTGGAACGGTATATTCATCAGCTGCACAGCAAGGTTTTCTTGATTCAATAGATTTTTTGTTTCTGACAAATCTCGAAGCAAGATTATCACAAAATACGATAGATACGTTCTGTGCGTGCTTTGCATCTGATTTTTTGTTTTTACTTATAATTTTTCTGTTAGGGCTTGCCCCGTGGGGAATACCTTTTTTGCTGTTTGTTGTAATGTTCAGAGGTTTTGGAACAGGACTTACTGCGGGATATCTTTCAGCGGTACATTCTGTTCAGGGCGGATTTTTTTATTTGTCAGTTATTCTTCCGGGAACTTTTTTATTTTGTATGTCACTTGTAAATTTATCCTCAAACTCGTTTTATATCTCAAAGCAAATGTTACTTCATACGATAAGTAAGAAAGAAACTCAGAACGGGCTGAGAAAGCATATATCTCAATATGTTTTAGCCTGTATAAGTTCCTTGATAACGGCATTCTTATCAGCGGTTCTTGATACAGTGCTTTGGATTTTGTTTGCAGGAAACTTTAATTTCTGACATTCTGGAGGCTTAATAATGGCTGAAAATAAGAATAAATTTGCTCTTGTTGATTTTTTTAATAGTCTTTTTTCAAATCTCGGAAAACTGATGCTTACGAATCTTATATTCGCAGTACCTTGTGCTGTGTTTTTTGCAATATTCTTTTTTATTGATTCTTTAGCAGGATTAGGCGGAAATTTCATTACAATGCTTTCTGCGATTCCGATTTTTCCTTTTTTTGCAGGTGTAACTCTTGTTACAGCAAAAATTGTCAGAGGCGATGAAGATTTTAATGTTTTAAAAACTTTCGTGCTTGGATTAAAGGATAACTTTAAGAAATTTCTTGTTCACGGAGTAATTCTTTATTTAGCTATTGTGGTAAGCTATTTTTCAATTTCACTTTACAGTATGTGGATATCTGTTTCAAAAGAAAGTGATTCAGGTTTTACGGCTGTACTTTATGTGTTTTTTGCGATTTCTGTTATTATAGCTGTGGCATTTCTCTTTATTTCATATTATGTTCCGTCTATGACCGTTACATTTGATATGTCCCTTAAAACGATTTACAAAAACAGTGCATTGATGTCTTTTGGTGAATTTAAGAATAACTTATTTGCAACATTTGGTGTTGCTGTTTTTGCTTTGTTTTCACTGACAATACTGGTTTTTACAGGTAATGTAAATAATGCTTTGTTATTGATTATAGTAACTGCTGTTATAGCTTTATTGTTAGCTCCTTCAATAGTTTCTTTTATAATTAATTCCGCTGTTTATAATGGTATGTATTCTATAATAACAGAAAAAGACAGAAAGACCAGACAGATTGATAAGAAAATTGAAAACCGTAAAAAAGGACAGTTTTTTGACTATAATCTCGAAGAACAGGAAAATCCGGCTGAAGAATTTCTCTCACTTGATATTGATGAAAATATGGATGCCGATGAATATATTTTCTTTAACGGAAAAATGGTTAAGAGAAGCGTAATTTTAAAAATGAAAAAAGAGCAGGAAGAGAGTAAAGGTGAATAAAAATGCCTGGTAAATATGCACGTAAAGATCCAAAACAGAACAAGACCAAATCTGTTGTAATTGCTTTAATTCTTTTTCTCTTTCTTATAATAAGTGGAATAACCGCCTATGTGATTTCACAAAATATTAATGATGATACAAATAATACAGAAACTACCGTAACATCAGAAGTTCAGGATGTAACAAGTATTGCGGAAGAAACTACCGTAATTGTCACAAACAGTACAGAGTCCACAGATATTCTTACAGAACCGACTACTGCAGAGGTTGAAGAAACAACTGAAGATATTGTAGTGCCGGGGGCAGAAGATGCTGATGAATCACTTAATTTCAGTGCTGAATTTACTGCATATAAAGCTTATGATATAACAGAAGACCGTAGAGTAAGCCTCAAAGAGGTGTTTGGTTCTTCTTACACAGGCGATGCTTTTGTGTTCAGCGATGAGGGTACTTTTCAGGATAACTTAATTAGCTCTGCAAAAAACTACGGTGCGTATGCTGTGGTTGATGATGTCATTCGTTTAACTTATGCCAATGACAAAAACAGTACCGCTGAAATCATTTCACAGGACGACTATTACACTCCGACTGAAATTATGATAAATTATGGTGGATATGAAGTTTATTTTAAATTGAATGGTGATTTAAATGAGTAATAAAAAGAAAAAAAACAATATCAAAAAGTCCGATAAAAAGAAAGTCAGAATTTTTCCTGTGGCTGTTATTACAGTTGTTGCGATTTTATTGGTAGGCTTTTTAGGATATGTAATTTTTTCAAACACTTCTGACTCAGCAAAATTATCTGAATTGTGTAATTATCAGTGGATTTCGTCGAGTGCGGTTAATTCTAGTGGTGATGAAGTACCTATGGCTGAGGTTTATAACACAAATTATTCTTCTTATCAAGGTACTCTCAATTTCAAGGATGATTATACTTTCAGTTTGTGGCTAAGTCCCGGCTCGATTGAAGACGGTACTCATACAGGAGTTTTCGAAATTGTTGATGACTCAAAAATTGATGTGATTTTCAACGACACAACTTATACATCTTTCTATATTCACCGAGAGAATGGAGAAATTTCCTCAATCTCCATTAACTATCAGGACTATGAGGTTTTCTTCACTAAAGCATAAAATAGTAATGTATTGTATTGTATAGCTCCCCGATAATTCTTAAATGATTTATCGGGGAGCTGATTTTATTTATCAATTCTTTCAACAAACCATCTGTTTTCTTCAAGAAAAACGTATCTTTCTTTTCCGAGAATACGGCAGGTGTAGCGGATACCGGCTCCGCCTGCTTTGAGTGAAGTTGCGTAACGCACATCTGTTATTTTATCTATGGGATACTTTTTGTTATCATCCCAGTATATAAATTCAGGAATAAGATTACCATCGCAATCAAATGTTGCGGTGATTTTTACATATTGTTTTATCATATTAATCCTCCTGAAAATTAAATATTATAAATATCCTACCGGATGTATGACGTGTTCGTCCTTAGGGTTAAATGAGGTAAGTCCTCTGTCTGACAAAAGAGAGGCAGGTCGTACAACATAGTTTCCGAAACGTTTTTTCAGAATGTCAAGTGTCTTATCAAGCTTTTCATCAGCAATTATCTTTTTTTCGTTTTCAAAAATACTTATTTGTTTTGGTATACTGTCATGCACAAAATCAGTAACACTCACACCTATGCTTCTGAGAGGAGTTTTATTATCAAAATTCTGATAAAAAAGCTTTAATGCCTGAACTGTTATATCTTTAGTCAGATTTGTGTAAGTATTTAAAGTGTGCTGTCGGTTTATAGTACAGAGGTTTTTATCACGCATACTGATACATACGGTTTTAGCCATAAATCCCTGTTCACGCATACGCCTGCAAACGCTGTCGCAAAGCACATATGCAACTACTTTGATATCATCTCTGTTTTCGAGATCTCTTGCTGAGGTGGTAGAATTTCCGATTGATTTAACCTCGTTGTTATCCTCGATATGAGCAACAGGTGAGGAGTCATATCCATTTGCAAAGCCATAGATTAGGTCGCCCCACTTTCCGAGATGAGTTCTGAGCAGTGAAATTGGTGCCTGAGCTATATCTCCGATTGTAAATATACCTATGTTTTCAAGTTTTTTTCTGGTCGCATTTCCCACATATAAAAGCTCCTGTGCAGGAGAATTCCATACTATTTTTTTATAATTAGAACGATTGATTTCGGTTATTGCATCAGGTTTTTTGTAATCACTTCCGAATTTTGCAAAAATTTTATTAAAGCTGACCCCTATGCTTACTGTAATGCCGATTTCCGCCTTGATACGGCAAGAAATCTCTTTGGCAATATCCAGACCACCCATAGTTAAATTTTCGCTTACATCAAGCCAGGATTCGTCTAAACCAAAGGGTTCTATTTTGTCGGTGTAGTCCGAGTAAATTCTTCTTACCATATCTGAATATTTCTTATAAAGACCGAGTCTTGCAGGGACTGTGATAAGGTTTTTGCACTTTGCCTTAGCCTGCCATATTGCTTCACCTGTTTTTATGCCGTATTTTTTAGCAATTTCATTTTTTGCAAGGATTATTCCGTGTCTGTTTTCTGCATCACCGCTTACTGCAACAGGATAATTTCTTATCTTAGGATTAAGCAGACATTCTACACTTGCATAAAAGCAGTTGCAATCACTGTGCAGAATAACACGGTCTTTTTTATATTTCTCTGAATTAACTGTATCACAAATTTTCATAGCAATCATCTCGAACAAATGTTTTATTTTATTATAGAACAGATGTTCTATAAAGTCAATCGGTTTTGAAAAGATTTTTGAAAAAACGAGTTCTGAATTAAAATAAATGTTTTAGTAATATTTTTGTAATCTTATCGCAAAAAATGTAATAAAATCAACTTTTAACATAACTAACATTTTTCCACATGCGAAAAATGCAGTTTCAACACAAGTCACAATTTTCCACATATGAAAAATAAGAAGTAAAAAGTAGCAAGTATGCACATATTAAAGTGTATGTAGTTGTTGAAAATCAATAAAAATAAAACACTTGCAACTTTTTCTTCTAAAAAATTTCATTTTTTTAAAAATATTTACAAAAAAGACTTGTTTTTTTTCTAATAAAGTAATATAATAGAGCTACAATGTTTTTAAAGAATTTTAAAAAAGAATTAAAACGATTTGGAGAGAATAAAAATGAGACTGCGTAAACAGGATTTGGGAGATAGAAACTTAATCGGACATAGAGTAGAAAGTGTCAGAAAGCAAAAGGGAATGAAGCAAAAAGAGCTTCTTGCACAGCTTCAGGTAAGCGGTGTTGATATGAACGCTTCAGGACTTTCTAAACTTGAAGGTCAGATAAGATTTGTAACTGATGTTGAGCTTGTAGCTCTTGCGGATATTCTTGAAGTATCAGTTGATTATCTTCTCGGCAGAGATGACAAAATCAAAAACTGATTTTATATAAATAAAACAGCTTATTATTACCTACCATATAAAACAAGGGGCTTCATTTAATTGAAGCTCCTTGTTTGCGTTTATAATGCTTTGTCTTAACAAAAATCCCCGTTACTTTTGTCAGTAACGGGGAAATGTTTAAATGATAAAGTTAATTAAAAATGAAGTAAAGCACCAATTTCAACCATTGCCGGGGCAAATACAAGAGATACGATAGTCATAAGCTTGATAAGAATATTGATAGATGGACCGGATGTATCTTTGAACGGATCGCCTACAGTATCACCTACAACAGCCGCTTTATGAGCATCACTGCCTTTTCCGCCGTCTTTAAGACTTTCGATGTATTTCTTGGCATTGTCCCATGCACCGCCTGAGTTAGCCATAAATATAGCCATCATAACGCCTGTAACAAGAGCACCTGCAAGCATACCGCCGAGAGTTTCAACACCGAGAAGGAAGCCGATAAGTAACGGAGCAACTACTGCAAGCACACCTGGGATAACCATTTCTTTGAGTGCGGCTTTAGTAGAAATTGAAACGCATTTTTCATAGTCAGGCTTGTCCTTACCCTCAAGAATACCTTTCTTTTCTCTGAACTGTCTTCTTACTTCTTCAATCATACTGTTAGCGGCTTTACCGACAGAACTCATTGTAAATGCAGAGAAAATAAACGGAAGCATACCGCCGATAAATAAACCGCTTACAACCTGAGGTGAAAGAATATTTATGCCGCCTGTAAGGTTAGCAGTCTGGGCAAATGATGCAAATAATGCAAGAGCAGTAAGAGCAGCTGAGCCGATAGCAAAGCCTTTGCCGATAGCGGCAGTAGTGTTGCCTACAGCATCGAGTTTATCTGTTATATTACGTACATTTTTATCAAGACCACTCATCTCGGCAATACCGCCTGCGTTGTCAGCAATAGGACCGTAAGCATCAACCGCAACGGTTATACCTGTGGTTGAAAGCATACCTACAGCCGCAAGAGCAATACCGTAAAGACCGTCAAAAATCATATAAGATGCAAGAATACCAATTGCAATTACAATAATAGGAATTGCTGTTGATTTCATACCAACGCTTAAACCGCTTATAATGTTGGTAGCAGAACCTGTTTTTGAACTTTCTGCAATTTCTTTTACTGATTTGTATTTTTCTGAGGTATAAATTTCAGTTATTTCACCTATGATAATTCCTATAATAAGACCGATAACAACACAGAAGAATGCTGTGAAATCATCAAAAATCCAGTAGCTCAAAACGGCAGAACCTGCGATTACAAGAGCTTCGCTGAGATATTCACCTCTTTTAAGAGCTTTTTGCGGGTCGCTGTTTTCTTTACCTTTTACAAAGAAAGTAGCAATAACTGAACCTATGATGCCTATTGCACAAAGCAGGAGAGGGAAGACAGCACCGCTGAATCCGAGTGAAGATGTTGCATAAGCAAGAGTAATTGCAGATACGACAGAGCCGACATAACTTTCAAAAAGGTCGGCTCCCATACCGGCAACGTCACCTACGTTATCACCAACATTATCGGCAATAACAGCCGGATTTCTAGGGTCATCTTCAGGGATACCTGCTTCAACTTTACCTACAAGGTCAGCACCTACGTCAGCTGCTTTAGTGTATATGCCACCGCCTACTCTTGCAAACAGAGCAATAGAGGAAGCACCAAGGCTGAAACCTGTAAGTATATTTATCATATCAGCATCAGAGCCTACTAAATTGAAGTTAGCTACAAGCCAGAAAAAAATGGCTCCGAGACCAATTACACCAAGACCAACAACAGAAAGACCCATAACAGCACCACCGTTAAAAGCGATGTTGAGTGCCTTATTCATACCGTGTTCTTTTGCGGCATTTGCTGTTCTGACATTAGCTTTAGTTGCAACTGTCATACCAAAATAACCTGCAAAGGTTGAAAATAACGCACCTATTATAAAGCAAAGTGCAGTAAGCCAACCGTTTGGTAGTAAAAATCCGATAAGTATTGAAAGTACAGCTACAAAAATAACGAGAACTTTGTATTCTGCAAAAAGGAAAGCCTTAGCACCTTTTGCGATTGCATCGGAAATTTCCTTCATTTTTTCTGTTCCCGAGCTTTGAGAGCTTATTTTTTTAGCTTTGATAAAAGCAGTCAGCAAAGCGATCAATCCTGTTATGGGAACTATGGACAGAAGATAGGTCATAGTGACACCTCCGAAGTATAATAAATACATTTTAGCACTATCTTTTGTCTAAATCAACAAATATTTCAAAAATTTAATATATTAGTTGTTGAGAAAGGTCAAATTACTATCGATTTTTTTCTGTAATAGTTTTATAATAAAATAAAAGTGTGTTTATAAGATAAATATTCAGATAGTTGCAAGTGATGAATTGGAGTGTGTAAAAATGAAATTTATAAAAGGATTTATTGCATTGTATAACACGATAATGAAAAAATATGATCCTATAATAAGTAAATGTGTCTATGATAATGTTTTTGCAATTGCAGGACAGTCGGCTTTTTTTATTTTGCTGTCTTCAGTACCTCTTGCGGCATTCTTTGTTTCACTTTTACAAAGCCTCCACATATCGCCGGATTTAATAGAGCTTACGTTAACAACCATTTTTGCTGAAAATGTAGTTGATTTTATAAAAGGATTTCTTTCTGAGACCTATAACAATACAGCAGGAATTTCGTTTATTACTATAATAATAACATTATGGTCAGCGGCACAGGGAATACATGCTATCACAAACGGGCTTAATCGGGTTTATAATGCATATGAAGACAGAAATTGGTTTCTGCTCAGACTCAGGGCGATGTTATATACCATATTGCTTTTTGTTCTTATTTTAGGTTCCTTTATTGTAATCGGACTTGGGTCTTATATTGATGAATTACTTTCTCCTGTGCTTTCCTATATGCCTGATATCATAGCTACAATTTTCCATATGCGTTTTGTTTTGCTTTTTATCATTTTTACTGTAACTTTTGCATTGATATACAGAAATTTTCCTTGTATTTCAAAAGAAGAGCATAAGGAATATAAATTCAAATATCAGTTACCCGGTGCTTTACTTTGTACTGTTTCATGGTATGTGCTTTCTTTTGGTATTTCAGTTTATGTAGAAAGTTTTAACGGTTTTTCTATCTATGGTGTAATTACAGGTCTTGCAATTGTGATGATATTGCTTTACTTTTTTATGATGAGTCTTATGATATGTGCTGAAATAAACTATGTATATCACGATAAAATAAAGAGTTTTCGTTTTAGAAAAGCAATAACTTCTGCGAGAAAAACTATTTTGCGTAGATTTAGTAAAAATAATGCATCAGAGGTTAAGAAGTAACATTATTTTCTATTTATCAATACTTCACTTTTTAAGTAAATTTATATATAAACACCTCTCAACCAGATATACTAATTATATCGTGGGAGGTGTTTATATTTATGAAAAAAATAACAATAATTTTCCTTGCTTTTCTGCTTTCTCTATCTTCGGTTATAAGTGTAAACGCGAAAGAAGATAAAGATATAAACTTGTTTTCTGTTGAAACAGTCAATAAATATTGCGAACTTATAAACGGCTGTTCATATGCGGCTTTAAGAAGATATGACGATAATGAACCTATAGATGCAGTTGTTTATTCAGGGCTTGATATAACCGACCCTAAAATACTGTTTAATGCAGGAGTATTCTATGTTTCAAACGGAGTGGATTTTTCAAAACTTACTTCTGATACTGCATACTCTACAAACCTTGCAAAAAAATTTGACAAGCATCTTAAAGAAAAAGGTATTTTAAATACAAAGGCTCAAAAATTTTATAAATGTTATAGTGATAGCTTTAAAGAAAGTGTAAAACTTAAATTTGATACATTGGGTGCATATACATTTAAAGCAAAAAAACAGGATATTGAAAAAATGCTTGCTGATGAAAATACAGATTTTGTTATTGCAGGTTCAGAATTTATGCTGAAAAAAGGCGATCTTAATTCCGACGGAAATTTGGATAAGAAAGATGTGAGAATTTTAAATAATGTGATTTCTAAAAAATATTCTTATCTTAATTCTTTGGAAGAAAAATTTATAGAGTATTCATCAGATTATAATGAAGATGAATATTCAGATGTTAATGATGTTACGGCATTACAGATTAGCATTAAAAGATAAAAGTTTCAAAAGCGGTTTTGTCAATATGGCAGAGCCGTTTTATGTACATATTGGATAAAATTCTTATTGACTATTTGGTAAATAAAACTTATAATAATTTTAAAAGGAACGATTTTCTTTGAATGTTTTTTAGATGATTGATTACATAAATATGATAAGAGCGTAAGGCTTTCATTGGAAACAGTTTCTGAAAACAGATGAAGGAGTACAGATATGCTGAAAACTTTAAGCAAACAGATTAAGGGGTTTGAAAAAGACTCTATTATTACACCGATTTGTATGATTTTAGAAGTATTGTTTGAGACCTTTATTCCTTTTTTGATGGCTTCAATAATTGATGATGGTATTCAAAAAAAGGATATGAACCACATTTTATTTGTAGGTGGAATTATGGTTCTGTGTGCAATCGGTGGTCTTGTAACAGGTTTTCTTGGCGGTAAACATGGTGCCAGAGCGTCAACAGGTTTTGCAAGAAATTTAAGAAGAACTATGTTTGAAAATATACAGACTTTTTCATTTGCTAATATCGACAAATACTCAACTGCAGGTCTTGTAACAAGACTCACAACAGATGTTACAAACCTCCAGATGGCATATCAGATGATACTCAGAATGTGCGTCAGAGCACCGATAAGCCTTATCTGTGCGATGGCTATGTCATTTTTTATAAACGCTAAGCTTGCTTGTGTATACCTTGTGGCGATTGTTTTTCTTGGAACAGTGCTTGTTATACTTATGAAAACTACTATGAAATATTTTAAGCAGGTTTTTGAAAGATACGATGACCTTAACGCAAGTGTGCAGGAAAACGTAACAGGTATCCGTGTTGTAAAATCATTTGTAAGAGAAGAACATGAGGTAAGTAAATTTACAAAGGCTGCTCAGAATCTCTATAAGCTTTTTATTAAGGCTGAAAACGGAATAGTTACCGTAACACCGATTATGCAGCTTACTGTTTACGCTTGTATTATTTCCATAAGCTGGATAGGTGCTAATATGATTGTAGGCTCTGAGCTTACAACAGGCGAGCTTACAAGTATGCTCACATATTGTATGAATATACTTATGTCTTTGATGATGCTTGGCGTTGTATTCGTTATGATTACAATGAGTTCTGCAAGTGCTCAGCGTATAACAGAAGTGCTTGATGAAAAAAGCAGCCTTACAAACTGCGAAAATCCTGTATTTGATGTTAAAGATGGTAGCATTGAATTTAAAGATGTTTATTTCAGCTATGACGAAACAGGTGAGGAGCCTGTTCTTTCAAATATTAACCTCAGTATAAAATCAGGTGAAACAATAGGTATTATTGGTGGTACAGGAAGCTCAAAAACAAGCCTTATAAACCTTATCGGCAGACTTTATGATACCAGCAAGGGCGAAGTTCTTGTAGGCGGCAGAAATGTCCGTGAATACGACCTTGAAAAGCTTCGTGATGAAGTTTCTGTTGTTTTGCAGGCTAATGTGCTTTTCAGCGGAACAATTCTTGAAAACCTCCGTTGGGGCGACAAGAACGCAACTGAAGAAGATTGTATAAAAGCGTGCAAGCTTGCCTGTGCAGATGATTTTATTCAGTCGTTCCCTGATAAATACAATACTCATATTGAGCAGGGTGGTACAAACGTATCGGGTGGTCAGAAACAGAGACTGTGTATTGCAAGAGCACTACTTAAAAAGCCTAAAATCCTTATTCTTGATGACTCAACAAGTGCTGTTGATACAGCAACTGATGCAAGAATCCGTAAAGCTTTTGCTGAAGAAATCCCGAATACTACAAAGCTGATTATTTCTCAGCGTATTTCAAGTGTGCAGAATGCCGACAGAATTGTAGTTCTTGATAATGGCAAAATCAGCGGTGTAGGCACACACGAAGAACTTTTAAATTCAAATAAGATTTACTCAGATGTATACGAAGCCCAGATAAAGGGAAGCGGAGATTTTGATGCGAAAGGAGAAATGTGATATGGCAGGACCTATGCCCGGCAGAAAAAGACCTATGGGTATGAAGCCACAGGTAAAGAATCCCGGAAAAATAATGAAACGGATTTTTGCTTATGTTTTTAAATATTATAAGATACATCTTATAGCGGTATTTGTTTTCATTATCGTAAGTGTCCTTGCCAATGTTCAGGGAACTTTGTTTATACAGACACTGATTGATGATTATATTACACCACTTACAAAATCAGATAATCCGGACTTTACTCCTCTTGCTATGGCTATATTCAGAGTTGCAGGCTTTTATCTTATAGGTGCGGCATGTACTTATGCATATAACCGTATTATGGTGTATGTTACACAGGGAACTATGCTCAGACTCCGCTGTGAGATTTTTACTCATATGGAGAGTTTACCTATCAAATACTTTGATACTCATCCACATGGTGATATAATGAGTGTTTATACAAACGATATAGACACACTCAGACAGATGATAAGCCAGAGTATGCCTCAGCTTTTCTCCAGTGTAATTACTATTGCTTCTGTATTTATCAGTATGATTTCAATCAGCTTACCGCTTACAGGTCTTACTCTTGTTATGGTTGCTTTGATGTTTGTTATGTCAGGTAAAATAGCAGGTAAGAGTGGAAAATATTTTGCAGCACAGCAGGATGATTTAGGTAAGGTTAATGGTTACATCGAAGAGATGATGAACGGTCAGAAAGTTGTCAAGGTGTTCAATCACGAAAAAGAATGTATCGATGAGTTCAATAAGTTAAACGATCAGCTTTTTGACAGTGCCTATAATGCACATAAGTTTGCTAATATCCTTATGCCTGTAAACGCACAGTTAGGTAACATCAGTTACGTTCTTTGTGCTATCTTAGGCGGTGTGCTTGCATTTAATGGTATTGCAGGTCTTACACTTGGTGGCCTTGTTTCGTTCCTTACTTTCAACAAAAGCTTCAGTCACCCTATAAATCAGGTCAGCCAGCAACTTAACAGTATTGTTATGGCACTTGCAGGTGCAGACCGTATTTTCAGACTTCTTGATGAAGAACCTGAAAAGGATGAAGGATATGTAATGCTTGTTAATGCAAAAGAAGAGAATGGTAAAATTGTTCCTTCTGATGAGCGTACAGGTATGTGGGCATGGAAACATGAACATAAGGAAGATGGAGCTGTTGAATACAAGAAACTTGAAGGTGACCTTGTAATGGATGATGTTGATTTCGGTTACACTGATGAAAAAATGGTGCTTCATAACATCGACCTTTCCGCAAAGCCGGGTCAGAAAGTTGCTTTTGTAGGTTCAACAGGTGCAGGTAAAACAACCATTACTAACCTTATAAACAGATTTTATGATATACAGGATGGTAAAATCCGTTATGACGGAATTAATATTAATAAAATCAAAAAGTCTGATTTACGTCGTTCGTTGGGCGTTGTTTTGCAGGATACTCATTTGTTTACTGATACTGTAATGGAAAATATACGTTATGGCAGACTTGATGCGACAGATGAAGAAGTAATTGCAGCGGCAAAGCTTGCTAATGCAGACAGCTTCATTCATAAGCTTCCGCAAGGCTACAATACTGTTCTAACAGGTGATGGTGGAAACCTTAGTCAGGGTCAGAGACAGATGCTTGCAATTGCAAGAGCTGCAGTTGCTAATCCGCCTGCACTTATCCTTGACGAAGCAACAAGCTCAATTGATACCCGTACTGAAAAAATTGTTCAGGATGGTATGGATAAGCTTATGCACGGAAGAACAACTTTTGTTATTGCTCACAGACTTTCGACTGTAAAAAATTCCGACTGTATCATTGTTCTTGAACATGGCAGAATCATTGAAAAAGGTACACACGAACAGCTTATAGAGCAAAAAGGTAAATACTATCAGCTTTATACAGGAAAAACTGCATAATTTTAAAGGAGTCGGTTTCGGCTCCTTTTTTCTTTAAAGTTATTGAAAGATAGAAAAAGTTGCGATAGAATATAATCATAACTAAACTAATAAAAAATCGGAGCTTGTTTCAATGGATGGTGTAATTAAAAAAATCAGATTAAGTGTTGTACTTATATTGATAGCAACTACAGTTTTTTGTGTGGGTTGTGATACTTTTTACTTTTCAGAAATTTATGATGATTATTTACTCAGAATACATTTTATAGATGTAGGGCAGGGCGACAGTATTTTTATAGAATTGCCGGATTCCACCACAATGCTTATCGACGCAGGAGAAAAACACAGTGGTGACACTGTTGCAGAATATGTTTTATCACAAGGTTATAATAAAATTGATTATCTGGTTGCAACGCACCCACATACAGACCATATCGGAGGAATGGCAAAGATTATAGAGAACTTTGAAATTGGTAAAATATATATGCCTGATGTAGACACTGATACAAGAACATATGAAAACCTGCTTGAAACAATTGCTGATAATAATCTTAAGATAAAAACAGCGAGAGCAGGTAATTATATAATTGACTCCACTGATTTTAAAGCTAAAATTCTTGCACCTGTTACAATAGATGAAGATAATCTTAATAATTGTTCTATTGTTATAAGGCTTGAATATGATGATACAAGCTTTTTGTTTACGGGTGATGCTGAACTTGAGTCGTTTGAAGCTATCACCGGAGAGATTTATGCTGATGTTTTAAAAGTCGGACATCACGGTAGTGTGACATCTACTGACGAAGAGTTGTTATCAAAAATAAATCCGTATGTTGCTGTGATTTCCTGTGGTGAAAATAACGATTATGGTCATCCACATAAAGAAGTTATGGAGTATCTGGAAGCTTGTGAAGCTGATATATACAGAACAGATGAAGATGGCACAGTTACGGTCTTTTCAGACGGTAAGAATATTGTTGTGGAAACTGAAACGGAAAGGGGAAGTTTTTTTTGAGTAAATACATATTGGATAGAATAGAGTCTGATGTTGCAATTCTTGAAGGTGAAAACGGTGAGCTTTTTAATATTTCTGTATCGCTTTTACCTGATGAAATAAATGAAGGTGATGTTGTTGTGTCTGATAATGGAGAATACAAGGTTTTATCAGAGGAAACAAATGAAAGAAAAGAAAAAATAAAGAATCTACGCATCAGTCTCAGAGAAGAATAAAATGCAAAAAAACGCTGACTTTTTATAGTCAGCGTTTTTTATATGAAATAAATTATTTTATTGTATTAATACCAGTAATCGAAGAATAATACATTCTGGTACTGGAAAACAAAGTTCTGGGTTGAGTGCCAGTTTCCAGGAAAGCCATAGTAGTAGTCATCAGTACACATTACATACATTCTGTGCTGAACTGCACTTCCGCCTTCATCAAACACAAAAGAAACAGCATCTTTTACTTCTTTGTTTACATTTTCCTTATAACCAACATATCCCATTCCGCCATAAGCAGATGATTTTCTGAGATCCATTGGGTCGTCACATTCACCGTAAACAAGTGCGTCACGGATACACTGTGCTATACATACTGAGCCGCTGTATGAAGTACCGAACTCACCCATAACGATTTTTTCTATGTAAGCTCTTTCCTGCTTAGAGAGCTTATAAACTGTACCCTTGTAGTTTTTGTCTACGTTGTTGCATGCATTTGCGAGAATAAAAGTTTTTGTTTTGTCCTTCGGCTTTTCAACTTTGTTGCTGTTGTTACTGCTCTGTGATTTGTCGTTTGCAGATAATTTGATTTGAAGAGTAGTTACATCGTTTACATCAATAGTATTATTCTTGTTTATATCTGCTTTTGTTTTTAGTCCTTCGTCACATTTGTCACCATAGTCTGCAAGAAGAAGCTGGAGAGTTGTTACATCGCTGATTGTTAATGCTCCGTCTCCATCAAGGTCATAGTCCTGGCTTGCAAAAGCTGTTACATTGGATAAGCTGAATAACATTGAAATTGTGATAATACCTGTCAAAATTTTCTTTAAAGATTTCTTCACTGATTCTCCCACTTTCATTTTCTTTCAAATTATTTTTCGATTATAACATAATAATTTGAAATTGAAAACCCTTTGAAACATAAATCTAAAGTTCTCACAACCAAACAGATAGTTGGTTTTTTATTTTATGTAAAATGCATAATAAAACACCCTGTTTTTCGTTAAAAAAACGAAGAACAGGGTGCGGTTTAGGTTGTATTATTTGTGATAAAGTCGTTTATGCTCGAATGTAGGCTCGCAACTTACGTTAATTCCTAAACGACGAAGATTACGTTCATCTTCATCGCTTAATATTACAGTGAAGTGTGCATCACTGCCTTTCAGATGTTCCAGCTGCTCAATAGCTGATTTTGCAACCGGATCATTGAGTGCAGAAATTGTGAGGGCAAGCAACACCTCGTCAGTGTGCAGACGTGGGTTTTTATGTTTTAAATACTGTGTTTTAAGGTCACAGATCGGCTCTAAAACATCTGCAGAAATAATATCAAGTTTATCGTCAATACCGCCAAGAGTTTTAAGTGAATTAAGCAACAAGGCAGATGCGGCACCGAGTGTATCAGAAGTTTTTCCGGTAACAACTTGTCCGTTTGGTAAAACAATAGCACCTGCTGGAGCCCCTGTTGTTTCAGCTTTGAGTAAAGCGGCAGATACAGCAGGGAAGATATCTGTTGTGATGCCTGCTTTGTTCATCAGAATTTCAAGCTTTGTAACCTCGTTTTCGTTATCGCTTTTGCCACGATAGCGTTTAACACAAGCGGTGTAATATCTGCGTAAAATCTCCATTTTAGAGGCTGAACGACAAGCCTCGTCGTCAATTATGCAGTTACCTGCCATATTGACGCCCATATCTGTAGGTGAGCTGTATGGTGAAGTACCTTGAATACGTTCAAACATCGTATTAAGAACAGGGAAGATTTCTACATCTCTGTTGTAGTTGACCGCTGTTTCACCGTAAGCATCGAGGTGGAACGGGTCAATCATATTTACGTCATTAAGGTCAGCAGTAGCTGCTTCGTAGGCAAGATTTACAGGATGCTTCAAAGGCAAATTCCAGATAGGGAAGGTCTCGTATTTTGCGTAACCTGCTGTGATACCTCTTTTATGGTCATGGTAGAGCTGGCTGAGGCAGGTTGCCATTTTTCCGCTGCCGGGACCCGGTGCAGTTACCACTATCAGTGAATGACTTGTTTCGATATATTCGTTTTTGCCTAAGCCGTCTTCGCTTACGATATGTGTAACATCAGACGGATAACCTGCGATTGGATAGTGACGATAACAACGTACACCTAAAGAGGTGAGATGCTTTAAGAAAGCATTAGCTGATGGCTGGTTGTTATAACAAGTGAGGACAACACTGCCGACATATATGCCCATTTCACGGAAGGTGTCGATGAGTCTTAATACATCGTCATCATAGGTGATTCCTAAGTCACCACGAACTTTGTTTTTTTCTATATCAGAGGCATTGATAGCAATTACAACCTCAACATCTTCTTTCAACTGCTGTAACATTCTGATTTTGCTGTCAGGCTCAAAACCCGGAAGAACTCTTGCAGCATGATAATCGTCAAAAAGTTTTCCGCCAAATTCAAGATAAAGTTTGCCGCCAAACAAGTCTATACGATTGCGGATTTGCTCTGACTGTGTAAGTAAATACTTTTGATTATCAAAACCGATGGTGTTCATTGTATCTCCTCCTTAAACATCATTATATAAGTATAACACAGTATCGAAAGAAATAAAAGTAAAATTTGAAATTTATTGCTTGTAATTTTTAGTTTGCAGGATTTTCGTAGGTTGAATAAAAATACAGAGTCGTAATCCGAATTTGAATTACAACTCTGTTTGATAGTTGAATGTTAAAGTACCTTTGAAAGAAAATCCTTTAATCTTGGATTTTTCGGGTTTTCAAAAAATTCTTTTGGTGGGCCTTGTTCAAGAATTACACCGTTATCTACAAATACAATTTCAGTACCGACTTCTTTTGCGAATCCCATTTCGTGGGTTACAACAACCATTGTCATACCGTTTTTAGCAAGCTGTTTCATAACTTCAAGAACTTCGCCTACCATTTCAGGGTCAAGAGCACTTGTAGGTTCGTCAAACAGCATAACATCAGGGTTCATACAAAGAGCTCTTACGATAGCGATTCTCTGTTTTTGACCGCCTGAAAGCTGAGAAGGATAAGCGTTTGCTCTGTCTGCAAGACCAACGATTTCAAGAAGTCTTAGTGCTTCTTTCTCTGCTTCTTCTTTGCTTTTTTTCAAAAGCTTGATTGGACCGATTGTGAGGTTTTTCATAACAGTCATATGGGGGAAGAGGTTGAATTGCTGGAAAACCATACCCATTTTCTGACGGTGAAGATTTATGTTGACTGACGGGTCGGTGATATCGACACCTTCGAAAAATATATGGCCGCCAGTAGGCTCTTCAAGTCTGTTGAGGCATCGTAAAAATGTTGACTTACCTGAACCGGAAGCTCCGATTACAACAATTACATCACCTTTTTTGATTTCTGCATTAACGCCTTTGAGAACATCTACGTCGCCAAATGACTTTTGTAAATTATCAACTTTAATTAAAATATTATCAGTGGTCACTGTTACGCAGTCTCCTTTCAAGCTTTTTGAGCAGGAATGTAAGAATTAATACGATTATTAAGTATATAATTGCAATTGCTACTAACGGGAAGAATGCTTCGTATGTTCTTGAACGAATCAGGTTGCCGACATATGTTAAATCCTGAATAGCAACATAGCCTGCAACTGATGTTTCTTTTACAAGTACGATAAATTCATTACCGAGTGCAGGAAGAATGTTTTTGAATGCCTGCGGAATAATTACGTGGAACATTGTGCTTTTGTAATCAAAACCGATTGAGCGGCTTGCTTCAAACTGACCTTTGTCAATTGACATAATGCCTGAACGTACAATTTCAGCTACGTAAGCACCGGAGTTAATACCGAAAGATATAATTGCGGCGAAAATACCGTTTCTTGATGAAGCAAACACTACAAAGTACATAATCATAAGCTGGATTACAACAGGTGTGCCTCGTATTACCGTAATGTAGATGTTGCATATGAAATTTAGTATTTTGAGAACAACATCACCGAAACTGCGGCATTTTTTGCCTGAAAGATTCATATCGTGGGTTGAACGGATGATAGCAATCAGAAATCCAATGACAATACCTATAATAGCAGCAAAAAGAGTGATTTCAACCGTTACAAGTAAACCTTCGAGAAGTTGCACCCAGCGGTCATCAGTGATGAAAGTGCTGGTGAATTTGTCGGAAATAGTATTGAAAAAATCTTGCATATTTTAAAATTCCTTTATCAACAAAATTACGCAGCCTGATTTCAAAATGAAATCGGCTGCATATTTTATATTATTCCTTAACAATGATTACCTGTGTTGCAGTAGTGTATGTATCTGTGAAGTTGATAGCGTTAAGTCTTTCTTCTGTAATTGTCATACCAGCCATACCGAAATCAGCCTTACCTGACTGTACAGCTGTGATGATTGAATCAAAGTCCATATCGTCAATTACAAGCTTATAACCAAGCTTATCGCAGATTGCCTGTGCAGCCATAGCATCAATACCAACTACTGTGTCGCCCTCGTAGTATTCGTAAGGCTCAAAGAATGCGTTAGTAGCCATATGGAGCTCTCCGTTAGGATACTCAGTGCCATCAGGAGTAACATAAGGAGATTTGCCCTTGGTTTCATCACCGATGTAGTTGTTTATAATCATTTCAAGAGTGCCATCTGACTTAAGCTCAGAAATAGCTGTGTTGAATTTTGTTGTAAGCTCATCGTTATCTTTAGCAATACAGATAGCGTATTCTTCAACAGCAAAAGGCTCGTCGAGAATTTTAAGACCTTCGTTTGCAGCCACAAATGCTTTTGCAGGCTCATTATCGATAATTACACAGTCAACTTTGCCTGTTGTGAGAGCAAGAACAGCATCAGCACCTTTGTTGAAACGCTCGATAACTGAACCTTTTTTTTCATAATCTGAAGCAAAAATATCACCTGTAGTACCAAGCTGAACAGCAATTTTAGCACCTGCGAGATCATCAATTGATGCAACTGTTTTTGCACCTGCATCAGAATCACTTGTTGAACCGCCGCAAGCAGTGAGACCGATTGCAGAAGTCATAAGAATTGTTGCGGTAAGAATACCTGATAAAACCTTTTTCATAACCTAAACCTCATTTAATAAATAATAATAAATTTTAACATATCAATTTTATTATACTATTGGCAAAATGTCAATAACAGTAGAGTTTAATTGTGCAATTCAAACAGATGTATAATATGTGTTTTGTTGTAAATGCTATTTATATATAGGGAAAAAGATTTGTAAAAACAGGAAAGGGGAGATTTAACAGTGTTTTTCTCGGTTAAATTCTTTAATTCCTAAGATGTAATCGCTGGACACTTTATAAAGGTAGCAAAGAGTTACAAGGTGTTTTATAGGCAAATCTCGTTTTCCGCTTTCGTATTTACTGTACTGTTCCTGTCTTGTTTGTAGTATGTATGCAATTTCAGCTTGAGTGTAATTGTTTTTGACTCTTAATTCTTTTAATCTTTTATGATAGTCCATATTTTTACCGCCTTTAAAAATATTACTATCTGTATTATAATGTAATTTATGTGCAATTGCAACTAAAATTTATGTTAAAAGTGTGTTGAAAGCTGGGCTTCGAATTATACAAAACGGAAATACGATGTTGAAAACTTATTTTGAAGAAAATTTCAAAAATAAAATTTCATTTTATATGTCGAAAATTGCGAATTTTCTAAGATTTATAGCATAATATTAACTATTTAAGAAATATAGGTGTAAAACATCTTGCAAAACAATGTGAAAAGTAGTATTATTAATATAATCGACAACGGATCCTAACGGTTCAGTTGTGAAAATAATTTAAAGGAGGCTACTTACAATGTCATATGTAAGTGAACAGCTCGAATTATTAAAAGCTAAAAATTCAAATGAACCTGAGTTTATTCAGGCTGCTACAGAAGTTCTTACTTCACTTGAGCCTGTATTTGAGCAGAACCCAAAGTATCAGGAGAATGGTATTCTTGAAAGAATTACTGAGCCTGAGCGTGTTATTATGTTCAGAGTTCCTTGGGTTGACGATAACGGCAAAGTACAGGTAAACCGTGGTTTCCGTGTACAGTTCAACAGTGCTATCGGTCCTTATAAGGGTGGTATCAGACTTCATCCATCAGTAAACCTTGGTGTAATTAAGTTCCTCGGTTTTGAGCAGATCTTCAAGAACTCTCTTACAGGTCTTCCAATTGGCGGCGGTAAGGGTGGCTCTGACTTTGATCCTAAGGGTAAGAGCGATAACGAGATTATGCATTTCTGCCAGAGCTTTATGACAGAGCTTTGCAAGCACATCGGTGCTGACACTGACGTTCCTGCCGGTGATATCGGTACAGGTGCTCGTGAAATCGGTTATATGTTCGGTCAGTATAAGAGACTTAAGAACGTATACGAAGGCGTTCTCACAGGTAAGGGTCTTAACTGGGGTGGTTCACTTGCCAGAAAAGAAGCTACAGGTTTTGGTCTTCTTTACTTTACTGCTGAAATGCTCAAGGATAACGGCAAGGATATCAATGGTGTAACAGCTTGCGTATCAGGTGCAGGTAACGTTGCTATTTACGCAGCTCAGAAGGCTTTTGAGCTTGGTGCTAAGGTAGTTACAATGTCTGACTCTACAGGTTGGGTTTACGATGCTGAAGGTATCGATCTTGATGCTATCAAGGAAATCAAGGAAGTTAAGAGAGCTCGTCTTACAGAGTACAAGAACTACCGTCCAAACGCTGAGTACCACGAAGGCAAGTTTGATTGGTCAGTTAAGTGTGATGTTGCACTTCCATGTGCTACACAGAACGAGCTTAACGAAGAAGATGCTAAGAGACTTATCGCTAACGGCTGCTACGCTGTTGCTGAGGGTGCTAATATGCCAACAACTCTTGAAGCTACAAAGCTTATTCAGGAAGCTGGTTTATTATTCGCTCCTGGTAAGGCTGCTAACGCTGGTGGCGTAGCTACATCAGCTCTTGAGATGTCACAGAACTCACAGAGACTTTCTTGGACATTTGAAGAAGTTGACGCTAAGCTTCAGGGTATTATGGTTAACATCTATCGCAATGTTTCTGCTGCTGCTAAGAAGTATGGTTATGAGGGTAACTATGTAGTTGGTGCTAATATTGCCGGCTTTGAAAAGGTTGCAGATACAATGATCGATCAGGGTGTTTGCTAATTAATTCGTAATTTAAATTAATTTCTAATTTAGAATTAAACAGCATTTATATAAAACAACAGGCTGTGAATTTTCAGCCTGTTGTTTTAAACTCTCCCTTCAACTATACAAAATATTCATTTTGTATAACTCAAGTAATCTTGCACAATGCTCTCTCGTACATATGTTACAATCTATATTTAGATTACTTAGTGGGTTTAACTGATATCCAGAACTAAGGTATAAAATCATAAATAGAATATGAGGTAAATATGAAATTTAAGTTATATGTAAATCCACCTTTTAACGCACCAATAACAAGACAAAGTAATGTACCTGAACGTACAATAGGTATGAAGTATATAGATAACAACGGGTTTTATCCATATCGAAAAAGAAATTTATTAACAAACAATGAATATAGATTTTATTGTGGACTAGTCAGAATAGCAGACAAATACAATCTATCTGTTTTAATAAAAATGAGGTTAGCAGATTTAATAGAAGTTGACACAAATAGAATAAATAAAACAGATTACATGAAGTATTTTGGAAAAATCAAATCTAAGCACATAGATTTTGTTTTAGCAGAAAAATACACAATGAAAATGATTGTTGCAATAGAATTGGATGATAAGACACACCAAAGACCTGATAGAATAGAAAGGGATGCGTTAGTAAATAATGCTTTGACAGCAGCAGGAATACATTTTGTAAGATGCTATGATTTAAGTGCATTTGAACCACTCTTGATTCACATTTTACAAAGAACATAAAAACACTAAAGTTTGAAGGGATCTGTGAACTTTTTTAATAGTTGCAATTAAATTTTTATATCCGCTTTTCTGTGTGATATAATAAAAAATATCGTGTTTTGGGGTGATGTTGTATGGCGGTTTCTTTTATTGATGATGCTCCGCAAATTATAAAAGAATATTTATTTTATTTGCAGACAGTTAAAGGAAAATCTCAGAAAACTGTTGATGAATATTTTATAGATTTAAGAACTTTTTTCAGATTTATAAAGTTACATAAAAAGCTTACTGACGAAACTGAATTTGATAAAATTAAGATTGATGATATAGATTTAAGTATTGTTGCTTCTGTTACGCTGAGTGATGCATATGAATTTATGAATTATATTCAGCGTGAACGTGGAAACAATAATACAACACGAGCCAGAAAATGTTCCAGCTTAAAAGGATTTTATAGTTATTTAACCGTAAAAAAACATCTGATTGAAAAAGATCCTTTGAAGGAACTTGAAACTCCCAAAAAGAAAAAATCACTTCCGAAATATCTTACTCTTGAACAAAGTATTGAATTACTTAATGCGGTTGAGGGTTCATATAAAGAACGTGATTACGCAATTATTACGCTTTTCTTGAATTGTGGGCTTCGTGTTTCTGAAATGGCTTCTCTTAATTATTCTGATATACGAACTGATAATACCTTGCGTGTTGTTGGTAAAGGAAATAAAGAGCGTATAATTTATCTGAATAATTCCTGCATAACAGCTATACAGTCATATATGAAAGTACGTCCCGTGGATGGTGTTATTGATAAAAAAGCTCTTTTTATCAGCAGAAATCATCGCAGGATGTCAGTTAAGACAATTCAGGCTATGGTTTATAAATATCTTGAAAAAATCGGTCTTGATTCACAAGGGTATTCCTGTCATAAACTCAGACATACAGCCGCAACGCTTATGTATCAGCATGGTGGTGTGGATATCAGAGTTCTTAAAGAAGTTTTAGGTCACGAAAATTTAGGTACTACTGAGATATACACTCACTTAAGTTCTGACCAGATGAGAAAAGCTACTGAATCTAATCCGTTATCTAAAGTAAAACCTAAGAAAAAAACAGACGAATAAAAATGCGTGTGAATTACCTTATATAGCAGGTGTTCACACGCATTTTATTTATAATTTTATAGCTCCTCCAATATCTTTAAGAGGTCTTCCCTGTAGAATTGAGATAATATTTACGTTATGAATTATACAAAACTTTTGTATAGCTTCGTAATCCGGATGTAATGAAATATCACCGAAAAAACATAGATTTTCTGAATCAAGTTTTGTGCAGGCTCCACCTATAAAACCATAGTCATAACCTTCAAGGATTATGTCTCCTGTACTTATCAATAAAACATCAATATTATTTTGTTTCAAGGCTTTATATATTGAAATATCGGCTGTTATAGCGGCTTTATCTGATGTTACGGCTGTTGAACAAGCTGTATAGCCCTGATTTACATTTACTATCTCAATATTATTATTTTTGCAATATTCATATACTTTTTTATCTAACGTTTTTTCTCTGCAAAAAAGTTTATTGTTCAGATATAATGCGTTAAGTCGTGTGCAAAAAGGATATTTTCCGATAATATCTGTTTCTGTCAGATGTAAATTGTACGGTAGTTCCGAAATCTTTTCGTACAATGTTTTTGCTTCTTTAAGAATAAAAATATCATTATTGATTTTAAGCATCTGCATATCAATATGTTTTTGCTCAGGTTTGTTAAAACAGGAAATTGTATCAGACTCAATTATTGTGTTGCCGTAACTTTTTATAGCTTCCGTTATTTGTGAATATTCATCTGACATTACAAAAATACTCATAAACTTATTGCCTCAAAAGCTTGTCTGATGTTTTTAACTCCGATAAGCTCTGCACCGTCACATTTTACTCCTTTGAGATTATGATAAGGGAGTATGATTTTTGTAAATCCAAGTCTTACAGCTTCATTAATTCTTTGCTGAGCCTGAGAAACAGCTCTTATCTCCCCTGCTAATCCTATTTCTCCGAAAACAACAGCTTTTTCATCAATCGGACTGTCTTTAAGACTGCTTATAAGTACCATAGCAATAGCCAGATCTATTGCAGGTTCGTCAATTCTCAATCCACCTACAATGTTTATATAAGCGTCATAGTTTGAAAAATAGTATCCTGCTCTTTTTTCAAGAACAGCGAGCAATAATGAAAGTCGGTTGTAATCAAAGCCTGTTGCCATTCTTCTGGGGTTTCCGTAACCTGTTTGTGTGGCAAGTCCCTGAGTTTCTGCGAGAATCGGTCTTGAGCCTTCAATTGTGCATGTTACGCAAGTACCGGATACATTTTTAGGTCTGCCCGAAAGTAACATCACAGATGGATTTTCAACTTCTTTAAGACCTTTGTCGGTCATTTCAAAGACTCCGATTTCGTTTGTCGAGCCGTATCTGTTTTTTACTGCACGCAAAATTCTGCAGCTCATTTGCTTATCACCCTCAAAATGAAGCACCGTATCAACAATATGCTCAAGCACTTTCGGACCTGCAATTGAACCTTCTTTATTTACGTGACCGACAACGAACATAGGAATATCCATTCCCTTTGCTGTTCTCATCAGAAAATTTGTACATTCTCTGACCTGTGTTACACTTCCCGGTGATGAGCTTAATTCAGTAAGATTCATTGTTTGAATTGAATCTATCATAACAAGGTCAGGATTTTCTCGTTTTATATGTTCGCAGACAATTTCTACATCTGTTTCGGTCATAACATATAAGTTTTCAGAATCTACTCCGAGACGGTCTGCTCGCAGTTTGATTTGTCTTTTGGATTCCTCACCTGAAACATAGAGAATCTTAAGTGAGTTTCCGAGAAACTGGCAAATCTGCAGAAGAACAGTGGATTTACCGATACCAGGGTCACCGCCTAAAAGAATCAGACTGCCTTTTACAATTCCTCCGCCTAAAACTCTGTTAAGCTCCTTGCAACCTGTATCATAACGATGTTCGTTTTCGGTTGATATTTCGTTTATTGATGCCGGAGCTGCATATGAAGATAAAGTGGCTTTTTTTGCCACAGGAGCGACTTTTGATGTGTCTTTTATCTCTTCTTCCATTGTGTTCCATTCGCCGCAGGAAGGGCATTTTCCGTACCATTTAGGCGACTCATATCCGCATTGGGAACATATATATACGCTTTTTATTTTAGCCATAGATTTTCTTCCTTTAATTTTTTGTGTTTTTATAGTTTATATATCCGATTGCTATTGAATATGATAGTTCTTTCTGATAGTTTTTATCAATAAGCTTTTGAAGTTCTGCGTGGTTTGAAATAAAACCACATTCTACAATTACAGCAGGCACAGTGGCGTTTTTCAGAAGATAAATGTTCTTGTCTGCTTTTTTACATTCTCTGGTGTTTTCAGGTTGCAAAATAGCTACAACACTGTTTTTTATATTTTCAGCAAGTAAAGCACTGTCTGCATTATTGGGTGAATAAAAAATCTGAGTACCACTGTATTTGCTTTCAGTAAATTTATTCTGATGAATACTTATTACAACATTATTTGTATTTTCGTTAAATATTTCAAGACGCTTTTTCATATCAGCAACTTTACGCTCTCTTATCGTACTGCTTTCAGTATCAAGAGAGGTATCTTCTTTACGTGTTTCTTTTACATCAAAACCTAAAATTTTCATTGTATCAGACAGTTTACGTGAAATTTCAAGGTTTATATCTTTTTCCAAAATGCCGTCGTCACTGACAGCGCCTCCGTCCTCTCCTCCGTGTCCTGAATCTATGATTATGTAATCAGGTTTATAGTTATATGTTACGTTTTGGGAAGAGGTGTAAAGAGATAGTCTGTAAAATGAAGTTATGGTCAGGAAAATAAAAGAAATCAGAAGTGTAGCACAGATAGTATAAAAAACAATACTCTTAAGCTTCATACAAAAGTCACCTCCTGATAAGATATGCAGAAGATGAGTTGAGTTATTACACATTATATCATAATAAATCATCTTTGAAAAGTGAGTATGTAACAAACTGTTTTTCAGAGAATATCTTATTAATAATTATATTATTTTAATTTGGACAGGTGAAGTTATGGAAGTTACTACGCTTGATAAGGTTCCGCTTAATTGTGTTGCGGTAATTCAACATATAGAGTCTGATGAAAATATAAGAAACAGAATTTTTGATATGGGTATAATGGAAAACGAAAAGATAATACCGCTTTTCAGAAGTCCGTTTAAAGACCCTGTGGCTTACTTTATTAAAAATACTGTTATTGCTTTGAGAAACGAAGAATCTCAAAATATTTTTGTAGAAATCATCTGATTGGAGGCATTTGTTATTGTTGACAAGAAACAGCCTTAAAAATAAAACTGTAAAATGTTGTGACAATATTGATTATGATGTTGTGTTTGCAGGAAATCCGAATGTAGGAAAAAGTACATTGTTCAATGCCATTACGGGACTGAAACAGCACACAGGTAACTGGACAGGTAAGACGGTTGAATATGCCAGAGGTTATACGAAAATAAACGACAAATCTTTTTCGGTTACTGATTTACCCGGAACATATTCTATGTTGTCGTTTTCTCCCGAAGAAGAAGTTTCTCAGAAAATTCTTACGCAAGATAAAATTGATTGTGTTGTAATTGTTATTGACTCAAATTTGCTTGAACGGAATCTGTCTTTTGCTTTACAGGTGCTTTCGGTTTGCAATAAGGCTATATTATGCCTTAATTTGTCGGACGAATTACAAAAAAACGGAGCAAAGATAGATGAAGATGAGCTTTCTTTAAATTTAGGAATACCTGTTATAAGCACTACGGCGACCAGTAAAAAAGATATTTTAAAACTTAAGGAAACAATATACAATGTCTGTACCAATAAAACAAAGTGTTTTAAGGTGAAAAGATTATTTGAAAATTTTGATATTTTTGATAAAACCAGATATAAAGAAAATATTGAAGCTTTATCACTGGAAGCAAAAGCAATAAGCGAAAAATGTGTTTATAAAACTAAAACTGACTCTGAAAACTTTACAAGAAAATTAGACAGAATACTGACTTCAAAACAAACAGGTATTCCCATAATGCTTTTACTGTTATGTTTTCTGTTCTGGATTACAGCCGCAGGAGCAAATTATCCGAGTGAAATGTTAAGCTGTGTATTTGGTTATCTAAAAAATATATTTTCGCAAATGCTTGTTTTATTGTCTGTACCTGATGTTGTAAAAAGCTTTCTTATTGATGGAATATATACTACTCTGACGTGGGTTGTAGCTGTTATGCTACCCCCTATGGCGATATTTTTCCCTTTGTTTGCTATTATTGAAGATTTCGGGTATCTTCCGAGAATTGCTTTTAATCTTGATAAGTTTTTTTCAAAATGCGGAGGACACGGCAAACAGGGACTTACTATGGCTATGGGAATCGGATGTAACGCTTGCGGAGTAAGTGGTTGCAGAATAATAGAATCAGAGCAGGAACGTCTGATTGCAACTGTAACAAACAGTTTTATGCCTTGTAACGGACGTTTTCCTACCTTGATTGCTCTTATTACTATATTCTTCTCAGGCAGCGGATATTTGCTTACAGGGTCACTTAAGGTTGCATTGATTTTACTTTTTCTGATTGTTTTTGCAGTGCTGATGACTTTTGCTGTTTCAAAGCTTCTTTCGGTTACTTTATTGAAGGGTAAGAAAAGTGGTTTTGTACTGGAATTACCACCATACAGGAAACCGAAAATTCTTAGAACCATTGTCAGCTCTTTTTTAGACAGAACTTTGTTTGTACTGGGCAGGGCTGTGATTGTTGCAATACCTGCCGGTGCGATTATCTGGCTGATGGCAAATATTTATATCGGTGATTATTCTGTGCTTAGATATTGCACCGATTTTCTTGACCCGTTCGGAAAATTTATCGGTCTTGACGGAGTAATATTGGTGGCATTTTTACTTGGTTTTCCTGCTAATGAAACAGTGATTCCTATAATGCTTATGGCTTATATGTCTTCACAGACGCTTACCGATTTTACAAGCTATGAAGAATTGGGGACGATTTTAAGTCAAAACGGGTGGACTGTATCAACAGCGATATGCACACTGCTTTTGTGTATGTTTCATTTTCCGTGTTCAACCACCTGTCTGACTATTAAAAAAGAGACAGGAAGCTTAAAAATAACAGCTTTGTCTATGATAATACCGACATTTATAGGTGTTTTACTATGTCTTATTGTATCCGCAATTTCAAAGCTTATTTTATAAACTAAAACAAGGTGCAGTCGTTAAAAACTGCACCTTGAAATTTTAAAATATTATTTCCTTGGAAATATAAAAGATTATTCAGCCTGTGCAACCTTCATCATAATTGCACATTCCATTCTCTTTTTGAAAAGCTCACAGCCGTATTCATAGATACCTGAAATAGAGCCTGTAGCGTGATATGCGTTAGCTGCACAGCCGCCGCTGCAGTAAAGCTTAGCCCAGCAATCCTTACAATCAGGTCTTGCGTAAGCGTTGCAAAGCTTAAATTCGTCCTGAACCTCAGTGTTTGTAACACCATCGTAAATATTACCGAGGCTGTATTTAGGGTCACCGACAAACTGATGGCAAGGGAAAAGCTCGCCCCAAGGGGTTACAGCCATATACTCTGTACCTGAGCCACAGCCTGAAATTCTCTTATAGATGCAAGGACCGCCGGTGAGGTCTATCATATAGTGATAGAAAGTGAGTGGTTTGCCCTCTTTTCACGTCTGAGCATATCCTTTGCAAGAATTTCATACTGCTCGAAAATTACAGGTAAATCATCATATGTAAGTGCATATGGGTCATCAGGACTGCAAACAACAGGTTCCATAGAAAGCTCTGTGAAACCAAGGTCTGCCATATGGAAGATATCTTTTGTGAAATCTACGTTGTTATGGGTGTATGTACCTCTAACATAGTAGCCACGGTTGCCTCTCTTTTTAACAAACTCCTGAAATTTAGGTACAATAACGTCATAACTGCCTTTGCCGTTTACTGTTTTTCTGAGGTTGTCGTGTATTTCTTTTCTGCCGTCAAGGCTGAGTACAACATTGTGACATTCCTTATTTGCAAACTCGATTACATCATCATCAACAAGCATGCCGTTTGTTGTAAGAGTGAAGCGGAAATTTTTGTTTTTTTCTTTTTCAATGCTTCTTGCATATGCTACAATCTGCTTTACAACGTCAAAGTTCATAAGAGGCTCGCCACCGAAGAAGTCAACCTCAAGATTTACCCTGCTGCCTGAGTTTTCAATAAGAAAATCAATAGCTCTCTTACCTACTTCAAGGCTCATCAACGCTCTGTCGCCGTGATATTTGCCTTGACTTGCAAAGCAATATTCGCAGTTGAGGTTGCAGGTATGAGCGATGTGCAGACAAAGTGCTTTGATTACAGTGTTTCTGTTTTTGAAATCAAATGCAAGATTTTCGTACTTATCCTCTGTGAAAAGATTGCCGTTTTCCTTAAGCTCTGTAACATCATCATAGCAATCTGAAATTTCTTCTGCAGTTACTTCGCAGTTATCCTTGTATTTTTCAAGAAGCACATTTGTAATCTGTTCTTTTGTATTGTTCTCGTACATTTCAATAACGTCATAAGCAAGTTCATCAACACAATGAACACTGCCGCTGAAAACATCGAGAACAATGTTATATCCGTTTAATTTATATTGATGTATCATTATATACTCTCCGATTTTATAGACATAAGGAAAGCCGTTACCTTTCGCAACGGCTTGATTCCTGTTTGTTTAATTATTTCTCGCTGAGGCACTTCTCGCACTGCTGGTTAGCAACGCCACATGAAGTCTTGCAAGCTGACTGGCATGATGTCTGGCACTCGCCACAACCGCCGTTCTTTACGCTCTTTTTAAGGTCACGAGTTTCAATTGTTTTAATTCTTTTCATTATAAATCATACTCCTTGTAAGATTTTAATTTATTTCAACTAAATTTTATCATATCAAAGTGTTTTTGTCAATCAAATTTGCTCAACTACCGATATTTTGTCAGGCATTTTATCTGTGGTTGAATGAATTTCAACTCCGTTATTAATTAACATCTTGATGTTTTGAATAAATTTATCCGTTATTACCTCCCCCGGTACAATTACAGGTATTCCGGGAGGGTAAGCCCACACGTATTCAAGAGAAATTTTGTTCTCGGATTTTTCAAAATCAGACATAACCGCTTTCTTTTTAAATCTTTCAAAAGGTATGAACTTTTGTTCTGGTATTGAGCTGACGGAAGTGTTTCTGTTGTTTGTGTTTTTATAAATACTTCTGTCAATTTCAGTCAGTGCTGTTTTCAGTCTTTCAAATCCTTCTGATAAATCGCAGACTGAAGTCATAAGAAGAACATAATCGCTGTATGACATCTCGGTTTCGATATTATAATTGTTTCTTAGCGTATCAGCAAGCTGTGTGCCTGTTATATTGGTGCTTTTTGTTGAAATACATATTTTTGATATATCAAAATCAAAGAAGTCGTGTTCTGATTTTAAATCAGAGCCGTAGCACAGTATTCTGAGATTATTAAGATTTTTGCTGAATTGTGAAAAATCATTCAGTGTGTCTATATATTTTTTAAAGCTTTCTTTATTGTCTTTGCAAAACAAAAGGCACTTTTCTATGGAAGACATAAGAACATATGAAGGGCTGCTTGTTTCAAATATGGAGAGATTTTCTTTTATTCTGTCGGAATATTTATCTGTAGATGTTATAAGTAGTGCTGTCTGAGTAAGTGAAGGTAGTGTTTTATGCAGACTTATTACTGCAACATCAGCACCACATTTTATTGCTTCATCGGGAAAATTATCAGAAAAAGGAAAATGTGCCCCGTGTGCTTCGTCAACAAGTAAAGGTATATTATTTTTATGTAATGTATCTGAAATGTTTTTTATATCAGATACAACACCCTCATATGTAGGAGAAGTAAGAATAAAAAGAGAAATATCAGGGTGCTTTTGGAGAGTGTTTTTAATCTGTTCGTTTGTAATTGCAGAACAGATACCAAAAGATTCATCTTTTTTCGGAAGAATATATACGGGCTTTAAGCCGCATAATTCTATTGCGTTATACACTGATTTATGACAGTTGCGAGCTACTGCAATTGTGTCTCCGAAATTTGTCATCGCACGGATAGCTGATAAAATACCGCCTGTTGTGCCGTTAATAAGCAAAAAAGCGTCGTCTGCTTCATAAATCTGCTTTGCAAGGGTTTCAACCTCTTTTATGCAGCCTTGCGGATTATGCAGATTATCAAAGCCTTCTATTTCAGTCAAATCTATTGAGTATGGCAACAGATTATCAGAGAAATTACGCTTATGTCCGGGCATATGAAAAGGATACACCGAGCTTTCTGAATAACTTTTGAGTTTATCATAAAGCATAGTGTATCCCTCCGATTTTTAGTTTGTGCCGAACTCTCTTAATTCGAGTCCTTTGTTATGCTCAAGAGCCCAGTTAATGCTCCAGTAGCTTGTGAATAAAAGAAGGTGATTTCCCTTCAAGTCCTGAATACGCTTTGTATCAGAAGCGAGGTCAAGCTCTTTAGGGTCAATATCTTCGTTTACAATCCATCTTATATATTCATAAGGCAGAGTTTCCATAATAATATCTACGTTGTATTCGTTTTCAAGTCGGTATTTCAATACATCAAACTGAAGTACACCTACAACACCTACTATTACTTCTTCCATACCTGCATCAAGCTCCTGGAAAATCTGAATAGCACCTTCCTGTGCTATCTGGCTTGTACCCTTTATGAACTGCTTTCTTTTCATTGTGTCTTTCTGACGTACAAGTGCGAAATGTTCAGGGGCAAAAGTCGGGATTCCCTTGAACTGAATTTTCTTACCGGGTGAGCAAATAGTATCACCGATTGAGAATATACCGGGATCAAAAACACCGATAATATCGCCTGCGTAGGCTTCTTCTACAATTTCTCTTTCCTGAGCCATAATCTGCTGAGGCTGAGAAAGACGCATTTTTTTGTTGCCCTGCAAATGGAAAACTTCCATATTCTTTTCAAATTTGCCGCTGCAAATTCTCATGAATGCAACTCTGTCACGGTGTGCCTTGTTCATATTAGCCTGTATTTTAAATACAAATGCAGAGAAGTAATCAGACATTGGCTCTACAACATCAGATACAGTTTCTCTTGCTAAAGGTGAAGTTGTAATCTGTAAAAACTGCTCTAAGAAAGGTTCAACACCGAAGTTTGTGAGAGCAGAGCCGAAAAATACTGGTGTGAGTTCGCCCCTTCTTACAGCTTCCAAATCAAAATCGTCACCCGCACCATCAAGTAATTCGATATCGTCAAATAAATCCTGTTTATGGTAGATTCCGATTACATCTTCAAGAGCAGGGTCATCAATAGAGATTTCGTTTTTCTCTACTTCTTTCTGACCGTTGTTTGCTGTAAACGCAAGTACATTCTTAGTGTTTCTGTCGTAAACACCTTTGAACTCCTTACCTGAGCCTATAGGCCAGTTTACAGGACAAGTGTGAATACCGAGTACATTTTCGATATCCTCAAGCAAATCAAAAGGATTTTTAGCATCTCGGTCCATTTTATTGATGAATGTAATAATAGGAATGTGTCGCATTACACAAACCTTAAAGAGCTTGATAGTCTGTCTCTCAACACCTTTGGAGCCGTCTATTACCATGACAGCTGAGTCAGCCGCCATAAGTGTACGATAGGTATCCTCAGAGAAGTCCTGATGTCCCGGTGTATCAAGAATATTTATGCAATATCCGTTATATTTGAACTGTAAAACTGATGATGTAACTGAAATACCACGCTGTTTTTCAATTTCCATCCAGTCTGAAACAGCGTGTTTAGCTGTTTTTTTACCTTTAACGGAACCGGCAAGGTTGATTGCACCTCCGTAAAGAAGTAATTTCTCTGTCAAGGTTGTTTTACCTGCGTCAGGGTGAGAAATAATCGCAAAGGTTCTGCGTTTGCTGATCTCATCTTTAAAAGCACTCATTACATACAATCCTTTCGGAATTTTATATTAATCTACAATTCTATATTTTACTATTTTTCGGGTGTATATGTCAACTCAAAGAGAGAAAAATATTTTAAATAATTCACTACAAAAGCTTGACAAATTTGTAATAATATTGTAATATATCTATGTAAGAGGTAAGTTTGATTTTTCCTATTTTTCATATACCTTCCAAATCGGGGCAGAAACGAAAGTTTCTGCCTCAAATTCTTATAGGAGGAATATTATGCAAAGCTCAATCGGTCTGTATATTCATATCCCTTTTTGTAAAAATAAATGTCCGTACTGTGATTTTTACAGTGTTAAGATAACTGAAACATTACTCGATGAGTATGTTGCAGAGCTTACAGATAAAATTAAATATTGGTCTGAAAAATGCGATAAAGCTTTAAAAACTGTTTATTTTGGCGGTGGCACACCAAGTGTTTTGGGTGCTGAGCGTTTATGTGAGATTTTAAATGAAATAAAAAAGAACTTTGAAGTTGAAGAATCAGCCGAAATAACTGTTGAAGTAAATCCCGACAGCGGCAAGACTATTGATTTTAGTTTGCTTAAAGAGAATGGATTTAACAGAATTTCGGTAGGTATGCAGACTGCTGTTGACAGAGAGCTTAAGGAGCTTGGAAGAATACATTCAGCTGACGAAGCAAGGCTTACGGTAGAAAGAGCCAAGAAAGCAGGAATCGGTAATATTTCACTTGACCTGATGATGGGAATACCTTTCCAGACAAAAGATAGCCTTAAAGAGAGTATTGAGTTTTGCAAAAACTGCGGAGTGACACATATTTCGTCATATATTTTAAAAATTGAAGAAAATACTCGTTTTGCGAAAATCAAAGATACTCTTTCTTTAGCTGATGAAGATGAACAAGCTGATTTATATTTGTATGCTGTAGAATTGCTTGAAAGCTCAGGATTTATGCAGTATGAGATTTCAAATTTTGCAATAAAAGGCTTTGAAAGCAGACATAACACAAGTTATTGGAAATGTGAAGAATATATCGGAATCGGACCTTCTGCACATTCATTTTTTGAGGGTAAGAGGTTTTATTACGGCAGAAGTTTTGATGATTTCTATGAAAATAAAATTATTTATGACTGCGACGGCGGTGATGAAGCGGAATATATTATGCTCTCACTCAGACTTAAAAGTGGTCTGAATTTTGATGAGTTTAAATATAGGTTTCAGAAAGATATTCCGTCTTATATCTTAAAAAAAGCTGAGAAGTATATTAAACTTGGGTTTATGACAAAGACAGATAACAGTATATGTTTTACTCCCGAAGGATATCTTGTTTCTAATTCAATAATTGCTGAATTACTGTAATGCACAAAAAATAAATCCCCGTATTATCAAAATACGGGGATAATTTTATGCGTTAAAAGTACCGTTTTCAATTTCTGTAATCATTGAAACACGCTTGATGTGTCTGTCGCCTTCAAATTCTGTATTAAGGAAGATATCAGCAAGCTTTACTGCATCTTCTTCAGAAGTAACTCTGCCACCCATACAAAGAATGTTTGCATCGTTGTGTCTGCGTGTCATTTCAGCACAGAACTCATTGTCAACTACAGAAGCACGGATACCCTTTACTTTGTTAGCGGCTATTGAAATACCGATACCAGTACCGCAACAAAGGATACCTAATGTGCATTCGCCGCTTGCAACTGCAGTAGCTACCTTGTAAGCATATACAGGATAATCAACGCTGTCAGTGTTGTATGTGCCGAAATCCTTGTATTCTACACCTTTTTCGTCAAGATATTTTTTTATTGAGCAGATGAGGTTATATCCGCCGTGGTCACAACCAAGTGCTATCATTTCTTCTCCTCCATTTTCTTTTTCAGTTCTCTTTGTGCCTGAGGTAATCTGAGATATACAGGCATAAGTTCAGCTGATGTTAAAGTTTCGTTTTTATTATATTTTTCAAATGCAATAATTGCAGTTGACGAGGCTTTTTGAAAACGTAAGTTTTCGGGTGCGAGATGTATATTGGGTAATTCTTCTTTCATAGAATTATAACACAGCTCTGCCCCATCGCCTACGAGTATTATTTTTTCGTTATATTGCTTTAGTTCCTCGGTAAGCTCCTTTATTGCAAGAGCTCTGTCTTCGCAAAGTCTTGTTATTGTTCCGTCTGCAGATTTAAAATTTGCGTTATATACCTGCTGGCAACGTGCATCCATAACAGAACAAATTATGCAGTCAGCATAAATAAGATTATAAGCCATACTTTCAAGAGTTGAAACCGAGATGCAAGGCAAATCTTTTTGAAAAGCCAGACCTTTAGCAGCGGCAACACCTATTCTGACACCTGTAAAAGAACCCGGACCTGCATTGACTGCAACAGCTTCAATTTCAGAAATGTCAGTTGAAGTGTTTTTGCAAAGGTTTTCGACCATTGGCATAAGTGTTCTGCTATGAGTAAGGCTTGTGTTTATAAAATACTCACCTATGATTTTTTTGTTATCAGATATGGCTACTGAGCCTGCACCTGCACTTGTATCTATAGCAAGAATTTTCATTATAAATCAATTCCTTCTATTTCAAAAATTCTTTCATCGTTATTTTCGCCTTTAGTGATAGAAATTCTGATGTATTTTTCAGGTAACGCTTCTTCGATATTTTCGCTCCATTCAATTACAAGGATACCATTATCAATGTAATCAAAAAAACCTGTAGAATATAAATCATCCCAACTGTTTACACGATACATATCGAAGTGATAAATGTTGTGCTTGCCTGAGTATTCGTTGACAAGTGCATAAGTGGGGCTTGATACATTATCGCCTGCATCAAGTGCGGAAGCCAGACCTCTTGTGAAAGCGGTTTTACCCATTCCCAGACCGCCAAAAAGAGCGATAACTTCTGTTCCTTTTAGCTTTTCGGCTATTTTTGCACCTATTTTTTCTGTGTCAGTTGTACTTTTTGAAATTAATGTAATCATCAGAACAAACCACTGATCTTTCCGTCGTCTGAAACGTCAATCTTTTCTGCGGCAGGAACCTTTGGAAGACCCGGCATAGTCATAATGTCACCTGTATAGACTACAACAAAGCCTGCACCGTTAGAAAGTGATACGTTTTTAACTGTAATTGAGAAGTTCTCAGGAGCACCGAGAAGTGTTGGGTCATCTGATAGTGAGTACTGAGTTTTTGCAATACATACAGGAAGCTTGTTGCCACCCAATGCATTGACTTCAGCGATAGCTTTTTCAGCAGCTGTTGTAAATGTTACGGAATCAGCACCGTAGATGTTCTTTGCAACTGCTTCAATTTTTTCCTTGAGTGAAAGCTCAAGAGAATAGATAGGCTTAAAGTCTGATGGCTTTTCGCAAGCTTCAACAACCTTGTTTGCAAGGTCAATTCCGCCCTCGCCACCTTTTCCGAATACGTTTGAAAGGGCAAAATCAGCACCCTTTGATTTACAATATTCTTCAATATATGAAAGCTCAGCTTCTGTGTCTGTGCCAAACTGGTTGATAGCTACTACTACAGGAACATTGTATTTTCTCATATTATCAATATGAACACCTAAGTTTACAATACCCTTTTTGAGTGCTTCGAGGTTTTCTTTTGAAACATCTGCTTTTGCAACGCCACCGTTATATTTTAAAGCACGGCAAGTAGCAACAACTACTATTGCTGATGGTTTAAGACCTGCATGTCTGCACTTGATATCAAGGAATTTTTCAGCACCGAGGTCAGAACCGAAACCTGCTTCTGTGATACAGTAATCTGCAAGCTTCAAAGCAAGCTTAGTTGCTCTTACGCTGTTACATCCGTGTGCAATATTTGCAAATGGTCCGCCGTGCATAATTGCAGGAGTGCCTTCAAGTGTCTGCACAAGGTTTGGTTTAATAGCATCTTTAAGGAGTGCTGTCATTGCACCGTGTGCGTTGATATCTTTTGCATAAACAGGCTCACCTGCGTAATTATAAGCAATAAGTATATTACCAAGTCTTACTTTTAAATCGTCAATATCGTTTGCAAGACAAAGAATAGCCATAACTTCAGACGCAACTGTAATAATGAAATGGTCTTCTCTCGGAATACCATTCACTTTACCCCCAAGACCGATAATTACGTTTCTTAAAGCTCTGTCGTTCATATCAAGACATCTCTTTATGAGGATTCTTCTCTGGTCTATGTTAAGGCTGTTGCCCTGCTGAATGTGGTTGTCAAGCATAGCACAGCAAAGGTTGTTTGCGGAAGTGATAGCGTGCATATCGCCTGTGAAGTGCAGGTTGATGTCTTCCATAGGAAGCACCTGTGCATAACCGCCGCCTGCGGCACCGCCCTTTACGCCAAATACAGGTCCGAGTGAAGGCTCACGTAATGCAATAATAGCGTTCTTGCCTATTTTATCCATAGCCTGACCAAGTCCTGCTGTTGTGGTAGTTTTACCTTCACCTGCAGGTGTAGGATTGATAGCAGTAACAAGGATAAGCTTGCCGTCCTTATTGTTTTTAACTCTTTCTGAAAGTTCATCAGAAAGCTTTGCTTTATATTTTCCGTAAAATTCAAGCTCATCTTCCGAAATGTTTAACTGAGTAGCAATTTCTTTGATAGGTAAAAGTTTAGCACCCTGAGCAATTTCAATATCACTTAACATATTGAAAGCACCTCCGAAAAAAGTTATTTTTCTAATTATAACAAAATAATTCTTTACTATTATTCTCTTTTGAAATTATACTTGATATTGACTTGAGAATTTAATATAATAAATCTGTTAATCAACCTGAAATCAGAATTTTTTATAAAATATAAGGTGGTGATATTTTTGATTCGTTTTTATGAATCGATAATTGAATATTTTAAACGCACTGATTTTATATTATGGCTTCTGAGTGGTTCTACCATTATTTACAGTTTGCTGCTTATTTTCAGTATGCAGCGTTCGGGAACGTATAATTTTATGGGGACGCAAACACTTGCAGTGATTATCGGAAGTGTTATGGCAGTGATAATTTCATTGGCTGATTACAGAGTTTTACTTAAAAAATGGTACTTTGCAGCGGCAATATCTGTTCTGCTGTTATTGTCAGTTTTTCTCTTTGGTATTCAGGTCGAGGGTACTGACGATACAGCATGGCTCAATATCGCCGGTCTTTCCGTGCAACCGTCTGAATTTGTAAAAATTCTGTTCATTATAACTTTTTCTTCACACTTGCATTATCTGCACGAAAAGAACCTGATAGCTTCTTTTTCAGGTGTTGTGACCTTGGTATTACATGCCGCTGTACCTATGGCTGTTATTCATATTCAGGGTGATGACGGTACCGTACTTATTTTTGCGTTTATTTTTCTTGTAATGACATTTACTGCAGGAGTGCAAAAAAGATATTTTGCTATATTAGCAGGTGGTCTTTTAGTCGGCATCCCTTTAATATGGACATTCTTTCTTAATAATGAACACAGAAATCGTTTTCTTGCATTATTTGATATTGACGGCAACGCTATGACAAACTATGGATGGCAACAGTATCAAGGTAAAATTTCAATAGCAAGCGGTGGTTTGTTTGGAGAAGGATATCAGAATGGCACAAGGGTTGAATACGGAATTGTGCCTGAGCAGGAAAATGACTTTATTCTTACGGTTACGGGAGAAGAGTTTGGGTTTATTGGTTGTATTCTGATATTGCTTTTATTGTCGGCTATTGCGTTAAAAATATTATTTAACGGAGAAAAATCAAATGATTTGAGAGGTAAATACATCTGCAGTGGTGTATTTGGTCTTATTGCTTCTCAGACAATCATCAACATTGGTATGGTGTTGGGTTTCTTACCTGTTGTGGGAATTACACTTCCTTTTTTCAGTGCAGGAGGTACTTCTGTTATGAGTTTGCTGATTTGTATAGGGCTTGTTCAAAGCGTTATATGCCACAATATTGATGATATGAACACTGTTTCAATACGCAGAGAAACAATAAGAAGAACAAGGTTATAAAATTTTATATATAACAAAAAGTCACCGTAGTTCGATTCCTACGGTGACTTAATTTTATTTTTCTGAAATTGTTAAGTTTGCTTTATACAAGCCGTTTATCCAGCAACCTGAAACATCAGACATTGTAAATGTTACAGGCATTTGTACCGAACCTACGGTTCCGCTTGAACTTGAAGTATCGATAACAGCGGTTACTTTGTCTTTTGATAATCTGTCAAGTTGTTCTTTCGGACCATAAATTGTGACATCTATACTTTTCTGGGTAATATGGGCTGTGTGATTAGAAGTCAAACCCTGAACATCAAAACGCTCAACAGTCAATGTTTTGCTTGACATAGAAGATAAGTCAAGTGTAACCCTTGCAGTTGATGTGTTACTGATATTTTTACAATCAGGCGGAATATCAATAGCAAGTGTAAAGGTCTGTCTTTCATTTCTCAGAGTTGAGAAATCAATAGGTTCAAGAGTGATTGAATCTAAGTTTTCAAGAACTCCTTGTGAGCCTGCAAGCATTATTGAAGATGGTTCAATGTTTATCATATTCTCTGTGATGATAAGACCATCTGGTTTGTTATTGAATACAGGTACGATGTCAAGAGATTTTTCAGGTAATACGGAAATTGAAGCATCTACTGTTGTGAAATCCATATTAAGCATATCAGTATCTTCAATAAGATTGTTATCTGAATCATAAAGCAGGATTTCTGCAGTGGTTTCTGTAGATGCTGCAAGAGTGTTTTCCAGAGTTGCAGAGGCAGTTACTTTGGCAACCTTACTTACTTCGGACTGCGGACCGGAAATCATAATAGTCTTGGAAGAAAGTGCAGTTGAAGCATAATAGCCTTCCGAAACTTTATAAACAACATTATCCAGAATATCAAAAGTTGATTCTCTGTAATAGTCTACCAGGATGTTTACAGTTGATGGTGTGACATTTGAATTAATCTGAAAATCCTCATACGGATTAGCTTTTGATGCAGACAAAGACAAGGTGCAATTTCCTGACGACTCAATAGAGTTTGTAGCGGCAGTGACAATAATGTCATTTGGTCCGAGTGAACCGATGATTGCTCTGTTACCGCTGACGTTTACAGAAGCGGTTATATCACCTTTGTTGAAAATCTGCAAACCGTTTGCAATTGCTTCATCAGAAAGTTCAATCTGAACAGGGATATTCGAGATAGTAACAATGGTATCATTACCTGTTCCGATACTCATATATATCCACATAGAAAGTGAAATCAGAACTGAGACTACAAAAAGGAATTTACTGTTTTGAAAAATTCTGTTAAATAAAAACTTTTTCTTCTTTTTGTTTTGATTTTTATCAGCCATTATCTGATCCCTCCTCAGTCTTTTGGAGTAAATCAGTTGATGAGCTATCGTCATCAATATCATCAAGCAGAAGCTCTTCGAGTTTTTCTGCAAGAGAGTTTCTTGTAAAATTACGGAATAAAATGCCGTTTATCGCAAGCGAGATAATTCCTGTTTCTTCACTGACAACCAGAACTATTGCATCACTTTGTTCGCTGATTCCTAATGCCGCCCTGTGACGTGTGCCTAAATTTATATCTACGGATTTATTATCAGTAAGCGGTAAAATACAGCCTGCGGCAAAAAGCTTGCCGTCTCTTATTATGCTTGCACCATCATGCAGAGGTGCTTTGTTAAAGAATATATTTCCAAGTAACGCAACTGACGGTGTAGCGTCAAGAATAGTACCTGTTGCCGCAATATCAGAAAGTTTTGTTTCTCTTTCAAAAACAAGTAATGCACCTGTTTTGGAACGTGAGAAAAGCATAGCAGTGTCGGAAGCATCAGAAATAGCTTTCTGAACATTTTTCTTCCATTCATCACTCTTTCCTCTTTTGGCTATCATTTTGAAATATTTTTTATAAGTGTTATTTCTTCCCATTCGCTCAAGATATTTTCGTATCTCAGGCTGGAATATGATAGCTACAAGCAATACAGCACCCTCAAAAAGCATACGCAACAATGCGGTCAGCATTACAAGTCTGAATAACGATGAAACAAGATAAATTAAGAATAAAACAACTATACCTTTTAACAATTGTGCCGCTCGGGTTTCTCGTACAAGCTTGAAGAGGCTGAAGATTATAATTGCAACAGCTAATATATCAATTATATCTCTGATTTCTATAGTTCTCAGAATAGAAATAATGGTTTGAAAAATCTCCATATTAAACCTCCCAGCTTTTATATTTCATTTTATTTTACCATACAATCAGCATAAATTGCAACCTTTTTTATGATTTTATTGATGATACAGCGTTAATAAAATAATTAATATCCTTCGGTGTTGTAAAAGCTGAAATCACTATTCTTACAGTACCGCTTTTATCTGTGTTCATATTTTTATGAGCAAGGGGTGAACAGTGGTAACCTGCCCTCACTGCAATTTTGTATTTGTTATTAAGAATTTGGGCGGTCTGCTCGCTTTCAAGTTTTTTTATATTGAATGACAAAACCGGTACATAATGTAAAATATCCGGTCTTTCGGTATAAAGAATTACATTATTCAAGTTTTTAAGCTTGTCGTACGCATAAATAACCATATTCATTTCATTTTTATACAGGTGTTCAGGCTTTTGCTTCAATACGAAATCAACACCCTCACTAAGCCCGACAATTCCTATAAGATTCGGTGTACCGCTTTCGTACATATCTGGCAGAATATGCGGTTGTTGTTTTTCAAGAGACATACTGCCTGTGCCGCCTTGAATGAGCGTGTCGGGTAGCGTATCGGAATTTATTACAAGTAAGCCTGTACCCATTGGTCCATATAATCCTTTGTGACCTGAGGTGCACAGAAAGTCTATATATGAATTACTCAGGTCTATATTTACCGTGCCTGCTGTTTGTGCGGCATCTACGCAAAATAAAATGCCATATATTCTGCATAATGCACCGATTTTTTCAACCGGGAGCTTTATTCCGAATACATTTGAAGCGTGTGTGCATACAACCAGTTTTGTATTGCTTTTTATTGAGTTTCTGAAATTATTTATGGTCGCTTCATCATCACAGGCAACTACTTCTGCTACTGAATAAGTTATACCTTTTTTACTTAGCTCTTCAAGTGGTCGTAATACAGAGTTGTGTTCAAGAGATGAAATGATAACGTGATCACCCTCTCTTAAAATACCGTGAATAACTGTATTTAATGCAGTGGTGCAATTAGAAGTGAATATTATTTTTTCGGGATTATCGGTATGAAAAAGCTTTGCGATTTTCTCACGACATTTATATATTTTTTCAGATGCTTTTACCGACATATCGTGACCGCTTCTGCCCGGATTTGCTCCGTATTCACGCATAGCTCGGTTTACTGCTGTAATTACGGAAATGGGTTTTGGAAATGTTGTTGCACCATTATCAAGATATATCATTTTTCATCAGATGCAAATACACCTAACACCAAAATTCTGTTCTGCTTTAGTATTTTTATAGCTTCCTCTGCCCTGTAAGGTACGAAAAGACTGAATCCGCAAGAGGTTACATTTATATTTGCAGGTGTTCTTATCACTTTTGAGGGAATACCTTTATTTTTTAAAAGCTCTCTGCCCCTGAAGGCTTGTGTCTGAGAGCTTAAAATCAGTATATTTTTGTTCATATTTTTCACCACGTAAATTTATTTATATAGAGAAATATATGTTTAATCATCTTCCTTATATAATATGAACAAATAAAAAAGACGTGCTGATAACAACACATCAAAAGGCGGCTATCGTAAAATACGACAGCCGCCAGAAATTATAAAAATTATAAACCTAATTTTGAAGAAAGAAGATTGCTCATATTATACATACCTGCACCCTGTGATGCAAGGTAGATAGCTGCATTAACAGCACCTACAGCAAAAACCTCTCTTGACTGAGCCTGATGAGTAAGTGATACAACTTCGTCGTGACCTGCAAAGATAACTTCGTGTTCACCAACTATTGTGCCACCACGTACAGCATGGATACCGATTTCATTCTTTGCACGCTTTTTGCGGTAAGAATGACGGTCATATACATACTGCGGTTCTTCTTCAAGCACTTCTGAAATACCATCAGCAAGCATAAGAGCTGTACCACTCGGAGCATCAAGCTTCTGATTATGATGCTTTTCGATAATCTCAATATCAAATTCATTTCCTAAAAGCTTTGCAGCTTCTTTTGAAAGCTCGATAAGGAGATTTATACCAAGTGACATATTTCCTGAACGGAAAACAGCAACTTTTTCAGATGTCTTGTTGATTTTATCTATTTCATCAGCTGAAAAACCTGTAGTACAGATAACGCAAGGTGTGTTGTACTTAACAGCGTACTCAAGGATATCGTCAAGCAAAGCAGGATTTGAAAAATCAATAATTACATCTGCCTTTGTTTCGGATTCCATAAGGCTTTTATATACAGGATATTCATATGCTGATGTGCCGAACGGGTCTGCACCGAAAAGAATTTTACAATCATTTCGTGCCGCTGCTGCTTCGGACACAGCCTTACCCATTCTTCCGTTACAGCCCACAAGAGCTATATTAACCATTTTAACTTCCCCTTTATCAGTGATTATTTTGCATGCTTTCCGAGTAAATCGTACTTAGCAAGACAATCTTTAAGATTGTGATAATCAGCAGAGTTCATCGGAACAAGCGGAAGTCTGCATTCGCCGCAGTCAAAGCCGTAAAGGTTCATAGCAGTCTTGATTGGAATAGGATTAACATCACAGAAGAGCATATTCATAAGCTCAAGATAGTGGAAATTAAGCTTCTGAGCTTCTGCAAAGTCGTTATCAAGACAGAGCTGACAAATCTTGTGCATTTCTGCAGGGCAGATGTTTGCAAATACAGAGATAACACCAAGAGCACCAAGTGACATAAATGGTACAGTCTGGTCATCGTTACCTGAGTAAATATCAAGCTTATCACCGCAAAGTGAACGGATAAGAGCAACCTGTGAAATGTTGCCGCTTGCTTCCTTTGTAGCTACGATATTAGGATGCTTACAAAGCTCAAGGTAAGTTTTAGCCTGAATGTTGCAGCCTGTTCTTGAAGGAACATTATAAAGAATTATAGGAAGGTCTACAGAATCAGCAATTACGTTGTAATGCTTGATAAGACCGGCCTGAGAAGTTTTATTATAATATGGGGTTACACAAAGGAGTGCATCTGCACCGGATTTCTGAGCAGATTTTGAAAGCATAACAGCAGTTGAAGTGTCGTTGCTGCCTGTGCCTGCGATAACCGGAAGACGTCCGTTGATTTTTTCGGCAACAAAAGAGATTACTTTACAATGCTCTTCCTCAGAAAGTGTAGCTGATTCGCCTGTAGTACCGCAAACGATGATTGCATCGGTAGCGTTTGCTACGTGGAATTCAAGCAACTGAGCAAGCATATCGTAATTAACGCTGCCGTCTGAGTTCATTGGTGTTACAATAGCAACACCTGAACCTGTGAAAATGTGATTTCCCATAGTTTACCTCCATTTAAAATTTTATATACAAATTAAAAGTTCAATATTAAGACTTATCTGTCCATATAGCCTTCAGCACAGAGAAGCTCAGCAAGTAATACAGCACCGCCTGCAGCACCTCTTAATGTGTTGTGTGACATACAAACAAACTTGTAATCATACTGTGTATCCTCTCTGAGTCTGCCGATAGATACAGCCATACCGTTTTCGAGGTTTCTCTCGCTGTTGATCTGTGGACGGTCAGGATCTGTGAAGTAGTGGAGGAACTGCTTTGGAGCACTTGGAAGCTCAAGCTCCTGAGCTCTGCCTTTGTATGATTCCCAGATTTTGATGATTTCATCTACTGATGGCTTCTCAACGCCATCCTTGAATGACATAAATACTGCTGCTGTGTGACCGTCAGAAACAGGTACACGGAGACACTGAGCTGTGATTGCGATGTCATCTGTCTTAACGATTTCGCCGTTTTCAATCTTACCCCAGATCTTGAGTGGCTCCTGCTCTGACTTCTCTTCCTCACCGCCGATGTATGGGATAAGGTTATCTACCATCTCAGGCCATGTGTTGAATGTTTTGCCTGCACCTGAAATTGCCTGATATGTACAAGCAAGAACCTTATCTACGCCAAGCTCTTTGAGTGGGTGGATTGCAGGAACATAGCTCTGGAGTGAGCAGTTTGATTTTACAGCTACGAAACCACGCTTTGTGCCGAGTCTCTTTCTCTGTGACTCAATGATTTCTGCGTGATTAGCGTTGATTTCAGGAACGATCATAGGAACGTCAGGAGTGAAGCGGTGAGCTGAGTTGTTAGAAACGATTGGGCACTCAGCCTTTGCATACTTCTCCTCGAGAGCTTTGATTTCGTCTTTTTTCATATTTACAGCACAGAAACAGAAGTCAACCTTTGAAGCAACCTCTTCTACGTTTTCTGCATCAAGAATTACCATATCCTTGTATTTTTCAGGAAGCTCCTTAGCCATATGCCATCTTCCGTCAACAGCCTCACCGTATTTTTTGCCTGCTGTTCTTGAGCTTGCTGCAAGAGCAGTAACCTCAAACCAAGGGTGATTTTCAAGAAGGAGAGCGAAACGCTGTCCAACCATACCTGTAGCACCGATAATACCTACATTATACTTTTTCACAATAATGCCTCCGAAATAAACAAATTTTAAAAAAGCAGTTGCCTTATTTGACGAAATATTATATTATAGAAACATATTTGTTTCAGTTTTGTATATCTGACAAACAGTGGCAAACATACTCACCATTAGATTATAATATAACATTTTGTGCGTATAATGTCAATTATTTTAGAGTAACAACTTATTTTTTTGTTTTATTGCAATACTTATAATATAAGTATTTTACATATATTTTTCTTGAAAGGAAATTTAAATGAATACAAGCGATTTTTATTATGATTTACCAAAAGAACTTATTGCTCAGACTCCACTTGAACCACGTGACAGTTCAAGACTTTTGTTGCTTGACAGAGAAAACGGAGAGATTAAGCATCAGACTTTTTCAGATATCATAGATTTTTTACAGCCGGGAGACTTGCTTGTTGCTAATGATTCAAGAGTTTTGCCTGCCAGAATTTATGGTGTGAAAGCCGAAACAGGTGCAAGAGTAGAGTTTTTGTTATTAAAGCAGGTTGGTACCAACAGATGGGAAACTCTTTGCAAGCCGGGAAAAAAAGCACGTGAGGGTGCAAAATTTATTTTTGGTGACGGCATACTTGAAGCAACCGTGATTGAAGTTAAGGAAGACGGCAACAGAGTAGTTGAGTTTGAGTGTGAAGATAACTTCTTTACTGCACTTGATAAAATCGGTCAGATGCCTCTCCCACCTTATATTACTGAGGAGCTTAAAGACAGAGAAAGATATCAGACTGTATATAGTAATGAACTGGGCTCAGCCGCTGCTCCTACTGCGGGATTGCATTTTACAAATGAGCTTATGCAGAAAATAAAAGACAAAGGTGTAAAGATTGCTTATGTTACACTTCACGTGGGTTTAGGCACTTTTCGTCCCGTAAAGGTTGATGATGTTACTAAGCATAAAATGCACAGTGAGCATTATGAAATTCCCGAAGAAACTGCAAATCTCATAAATGAAACTAAAAAGAACGGTGGCAGAGTTATTGCGGTTGGCACTACTTCCTGCCGTACACTTGAGAGTGTTGCGACATTTTTCGGAGAAATCAAGCCTTGTGACGGTTTTACGGATATTTTTATTTATCCGGGTTACGAGTTTAAAGTGCTTGATGGTCTTATTACTAATTTCCACCTGCCTGAAAGTACATTGATTATGCTTGTAAGTGCTTTTGCCGGATATGATAATGTAATGAATGCGTATAAAACAGCCGTTGACGAAAAATACAGATTTTTCTCTTTTGGCGATGCAATGTTTATTTCTTGATAAATCGGAGGACTTATGTTTAAAATTTTGAAAACTGAAGGTAATGCCAGACGTGGCGAATTTACTACACCCCACGGTACTGTTCAGACTCCTGCTTTTATGAATGTAGCAACCTGTGGTGCAATCAAAGGTGCTGTTTCTGCACTTGATTTGAAAGATATCAAATGTCAGGTTCAGTTGTGCAACACTTATCATTTACATCTTCGTCCGGGCGACGAGAAAATCAAGCAGATGGGCGGACTTCATAAATTCACTCGCTGGAATGGACCTATTCTTACTGACAGTGGCGGATTTCAGGTGTTTTCTCTTGCAAAATTAAGAAACATCAAAGAAGAAGGTGTTTACTTTAATTCTCATATAGACGGCAGAAAGATTTTTATGGGCCCTGAGGAGAGTATGCGTATTCAGTCAAACCTTGCTTCAACAATAGCTATGGCTTTTGATGAATGTGTTGAGAACCCTTCCCCATATGAGTATACAAAGCAGAGCGTTGAACGTACTACAAGATGGCTTAAGAGATGTATTACCGAGATGGACAGACTTAATTCACTTGATGATACTATCAACAAAGAGCAGATGCTTTTTGCAATAAATCAGGGTGGTACTTTTAAAGACCTCAGAGTAAATCATATGAAAGAAATTTCTGAGCTTGATTTGCCAGGTTATGCAATCGGTGGTCTTGCTGTAGGTGAGCCTGCGGAAGTGATGTATGAAATTATTGAGGCTGTAGAGCCTTTTGCTCCTAAGGAAAAGCCACGTTATCTGATGGGTGTCGGTACACCTGTAAATCTTCTGGAGGGTATTGCAAGAGGTGTTGATATTTTTGATTGCGTAATGCCTAGCAGAAATGCAAGACACGGTCAGCTTTTTACCTGGGAAGGTGTCAGAAACATAAATAATGCAAAATACGAGCTTGATGAAAGACCTGTTGATGAAAATTGCGATTGTCCTGTTTGCCGTAACTTCTCAAGAGCATATATCAGACATCTTCTCAAGAGTGGAGAAATGCTCGGAATGAGACTTGCGGTGCTTCATAATCTCTATTTTTATAACAACCTTATGGAAGTTATCAGAGAGCATCTTGACAACGGAACATTTACTGAATTTTATAACAAATACAGAAATATTCTCGGAGTCAGAATTTAAATTTACATTTTTTTCAAAAATTGCTTGAAACATAACTATAAAACTGATATAATCAATACATTGTATTATGAAAGGAAGGACATTTATGACAAATAATTTACCTATTTTGGCAGAAGCTCAACAGAATAGCGGCTCAATGTTTGTTATGCTTGCTGTTTATGGTGCTATTTTTGTTGCTCTCTACTTTTTCCTTATAAGACCTAGTTCAAAGAAGAAAAAAGAAGAAGCTCAGATGAGAAATAATCTTGAAATCGGTGATGAAATCACAACAATCGGCGGTATTATGGGCAGAGTTGTGGCTATCAAAGACGAAGAAGATGCTATCATTATTGAAACAGGTTCTGACAGAGTAAAGATGAAGTTCAAAAAATGGTGTATTTCAACTGTTGATACAGTTAAAGAAAAGCCTGAGGCACCTGCTGAATCTGAGAAAAAGAAAATTTTCGGTTCTAAGAAAAACGAAGAATAATCAAGCTGATTGTTTTTTAAACTGAATATATCAATTTACCCCTGAATATAATGTACAAATTTATATTCGGGGGATTTTTATGTCTGAAAAAAATAAAATTTTTAAATCCGTAGCTTTTGGTTTTTGTGCTTGTATGCTCTCAGC
>JAXJTT010000184.1:0-6589 GCA_036309445.1 Ruminococcus sp.
CCTGTGCCGCTTCCGGTGAGCAGGTTGGTGTTTATGCACCAAATGCTGAGGGTGTAAAAGAGATTATGAGCGTTATCGCAGGTCACGACGACAAGGACGGCACAAGCCTCCCTGAGAAAACTTACGATTACGCTACTGATAAAGACCTTACAGGTAAAAAAGTCTGCATTGTAAAAGAGCTTTTTGAAAAAGCTGACGACGAAACAAAGGCAAAGGTTAATGCGTTTGCAGAGGCTCTCAAAGCAAACGGTGTTACAGTTGAAGAAATCTCCTGTGACCTCTTTGAGATTGCAAACACAGCATGGCAGATTCTTATGTCTGCTGAAACCTGCAACAACGTATCACGTTATGATGGTGTAAAGTACGGTCATCGTTCTGCTCAGTACAGAAACATTGATGAATTATATGTAAACACAAGAACAGAGGGCTTTAACTTCCTCACAAAGGCTGTTATTCTCTATGGTTCTGATGTTCTTTCAAAGAACAGATATAAAGATTGCTACGACAAGTCACTAAGAGTTCGTCGTGTTGTAGCAGAAGGTATTGCAAAGCTTATGGAAAGCTATGATGCAATCCTTACCCCTGTATGCAGTAAGACTTCTTATGAAGCTTATGATATTCACGAAGCTTTCGGCAAAGTATTTGAAGAAAGCGTATTTACCGCTGTTGCAAACCTTATCGGTATTCCTGCTCTTGTAAGAGGCTCTGTTCAGCTTATGGGTAAGCACTTTGATGAAAGCGTACTTCTCAGTATGGCAAACAGCGTTGAAAGGAAAGGTGAATAATTATGAATTATGAACTCGTCATCGGCCTTGAAACTCACGTTGAGTTAAGCACCGAATCTAAAATTTTCTGCTCTTGTGGCGGTCACTCTGCCGCAAATGAGCCTAACGACTGCGTTTGTCCTGCTTGTTGCGGTATGCCGGGTATGCTCCCTGTAATGAACAAGCGTGTTGTTGAGCTTGCTGTAACAGCAGGTCTTATGCTCAACTGCAACATCAACCGCTATACAACATTTGACAAGAAAAACTACTACTATCCTGATTTGCCATGTGCTTATCAGATTACACAGCTCAACCACCCAATCTGCACAGACGGTTGTGTTACACTCAAAACATCTGCCGGTACTCGTGACATTCACATCAAGCAGATACATATGGAGGAAGACGCAGGTAAGCTCGTTCACGGCGGCAATTCTTCATTTGTAGACTTCAACCGTACAAGTGTACCACTTATTGAAATCGTAACTCAGCCTGACTTCCGCAGTGCTGAGGAAGTTATCACTTATCTCAACAAGCTCAAGGCTATGTTCCGTGCAGGCGGTATCTCTGAGTGCGAAGAGGGTGCTATGCGTTGTGACGTAAACATCTCTGTACGTCCTGAGGGAAGCACAGAATTTGGTGTTCGTACTGAAATCAAGAATATGAGCTCATTTGAAGCTATTGAGCGTGCTATCCGCTACGAGTCACAGCGTCACATTGATGCTATTGAATATGAGCTTGAAGAGCTTGTGCAGGAAACAAGACGTTTTGACGATGTAAGCGGCAAGACATTTGCTATGCGTAACAAGGAAACAGAGGCTGACTATCGTTACTTCCCTGACGCAAACCTTATGCCTATCATCATTGACGACGAGAGGCTTGAGCAGATTAAGGCTAACAAGCCTGTTGCTGTTGACGAAAAGGCAGAGCAGTACCGTGAAGCAGGCATTTCTGAGAAAGAAATTGATATGCTTCTTGCTAACCACAAAATCTGCAAGCTTCTTGATGATGTTGTTGACGCTGGCTGTAACGCAAAGGATGCGGCTGTATGGATTCTCACAGACTGTGCAGGTATCCTCCGTAAAGATGGCAAGACATTGAGCGAGCTTGATGTTACCGCTGAAACTCTCACAACAATTATTAAGATGGTTGACGAGGGTAAGATTAACAGAATTTCAGGTAAAAAGGTTCTTATCGCAGTAATCGAAAACGGTGTTGACCCTGTTGCATATTGCAAAGAAAACGGCTTCGATAAAAAGGTTGATTCATCTGTTATCGACAGCGTTCTTGATAAGGCTATCAGCGACAATCCAAAGGCTGTTGAAGATTACAAAAACGGTAAAACAAAGGCTATGCAGGCATTGTTTGGTGCTTGTATGCGTGAGCTTAAAGGTGCAGGCGACCCTGCAGTTATCAAGGAGCTTCTTGAGCAGAAGCTTAAGGCTCTTTAACTAAAGTAATCAGAAATAAATTTCAGGCGACAGCACAAAACTGTCGCCTGTTTTGCATTATGAGGTATCATATGGAAATTTTATACTCAGACCAAAACATAATCGTTTGCATAAAGCCTGTCGGTGTTGACTCTGAAAAACAGATGCCTGAGCTTTTGAAAAATGAATTTGGCGGTGAGATTTTCACATTACATCGTCTTGATTTGAATGTAGGCGGTGTTATGGTATATGCCAGAAAAAAGCAAACCGCCGCTTCACTTTCAAGAGCAATACAGGATGGCACAATGATAAAGGAATATGTAGCTTTGGTACACAGCACACCACCTGAAAAAGGCGACTGGGAAGACTTGCTTTTTAAGGACTCACGCAAAAACAAAGTCTTTGTGGTAAAACGTCAACGCAACGGAGTAAAAAAAGCAAGACTTGAATTTCTCAGGCTTTCTGAGGGTGAAACTTCTCTAGTACGCATAAGACTTCACACAGGCAGAAGCCACCAAATTCGTGTGCAGTTTTCAAGCAGAGGTTTTCCACTTGTCGGTGACCACAAATACGGGTCAAGAAGCACTGAAACTAGTCCAAAACTTTTTTCTTGTAAGCTCACTTTCCCCTATCAAGGCAAGGAAGCTTCATTTGAAGCAATGCCTGATTGGTTGTAATGTTTTTGCTTTAAAATAGGAACATTTATTATAAAAAAGCACTATACAAATCCTTAGAATATGTTACAATAATATTGCATAACAGTTACGTATAATAATTATATATATTAAAACAAACATAGAATACATGGTGAATTTTTTATGAAAAAACTTAAATCATTATTATCTTTAGGTATAGCGTTGTGCATAAGTGTATCATCAATTACAACCACTTTTGCCGCTGATACATCGAAATCTATCTCTTACAAATATTATCAGGTGGGCGATTTCGATAATAACTTCTTTGTTGATGTCTGGGATGTTACCACCTTACAAATGCAGTTAGCAGGTTATGATGTTATGGAGGAACATCCTCTAGGTATGTCTGATTTCAATGGTGACGGCAATTTCGACGTATCTGATGTAACTGAGACTCAAAAAATGCTTGCAGGATTTGATTACAATTGTTTCATAAAGAAAGATGACTCTTATAAAAATATCTCTTTTGAGACACGAGATGAAAAAATAGGATGGGAACCCAAAATAGATTATGAGCAAATAGTCTATACAAGAAGATATATTTTGAAAAATAGTGAGGGAAAGCACACGGATGATTATTCTTATCTGATAAAATCTAAAGATGAGTTTTATTCAATTTTCGGAGTATACTCTCCTGATTTTGATGATGAATATTTTGCTGATTATGCGTTATATTTAGACATTAGATATGATAAATATAGTAATAATGAATACAATGCAACTTCAATGGCAATATATAAAAACACTCTTTATGTAGATTATAAATTTCATCGTAGAGATTACGACTCCCAACCTGCCTGCTACCATATTTTCTATAGATTAAATCAAAGTGATGTTAAAAATATTGATACAATATCTATCAATATAGATGACTAAATATCACTTATTTTCATTAAAATATTGCCCCCACTCTCATTTTTACCGAGAGTGGGGGCAATTATTATAGCTTTTAATATTCTTTCAATTATTCTTCAACTGCACTAAGTGCTGTTTCTGCCGCTGAAATATCCATATTACATTTAAGGCTAAAAACAGGAGCAAAAGCAACTATTTTATCAATAATTGCAAGAAGCTTTTGCATATCAGCCTTATTCTTAGTTGTGTACATCTGTGTAAGTAAAATTCTCACAGCTTCTGTAACAGTGGCTTTTTCAACGCTGTTCACTTCTCCCCTGCCAAGCAGAAAAACTCCGCCCAGTGGTGCATTTGTGTTACAGCCGTAGCCCTCCTTGCCTCTCCACGGAGTACCGTAAACTACAACCTCACCATTATGCACACGAACAATCGGCTTATCACCGTTGATAATCTTAACTTCATCACCAAGGAGCTTTTTCCACAAACGTATGTGTGTGCTTTTTCCTGTACCGCTTGGAGCTGTAAAAAGATATGCTTTGCCTTGATATTCAATCGCAGCACAGTGAAACATTGTGCCATCATATTCCTGCAAAATCTTATTGCAGATTTTTCTGTATATTGCCGTTGATTCGCACATTGAGTCAGAAAAAAACGCTTCTGCTTCTGATTTTTCTGCTACTTCTCTTTCGTACAGCACATCTTCTTTACTTACACTGACTTCAAAATCTATGTTTCCACTTTCCGTTTCGTAGTCAGAAAGTATTTTTTTTACATAATCACTTTGAGGTGTGATTTTTATATTAAGCTGAGCAATTCTGTATATTCCCATAATCTCAGTCCTTATGAAATTTATTTCTCTTATAAAAAGCTGTACTACCCAGATTACCTTTTGATGAATCCATATTAAAATCAGCAGAAGTCTGTCGGCTTCTGTAAAGTTTTTCGTTCTTTCTCTCATTGGTAAGGTCAATATTCCAGACATCACCTGTTTTATCTACATATTCACTACGTTTAGCAGTTTCTGCCCGACGATTATAATGTGCTGATTCATCTTCTTTCTTCTTTTGAAATATAAAACGATCCAAATTCCATGCCGCTACAGAGAAAGCTAAAACAAAGACACCACCAACATATCCGCCTGTGAAATCGTTTTCTACTCCCTCAACCACATAATTTGAAGGATTATTTTCCTCGTAGTATATTTTGCCTGAACCGCCCTGATTAATAGGTCTGTGTGAAGAAATACTGAATTCATATATTTTGTCATCAACAATATACTGACCATATCCATAATAAGTTGTATCTTTGTTATCACCGTAGCTACTGCTTTGTCTTACGGTATCCACTTTACCATACACATATTTTCCGCCATCAAGCAACATATTATAGTTTTGTTGCTGAGTAACTGTACTGTAAAAAATTAAAATAGCATTCAGAAAACCAATACCTGACAGTACTATCCCAAACAGCTTAACTTTTTTTGGGTTAAGTTTTAATTTATTATCTTTTGTATCACTCATTTTATTTCTTTCTGGTATAAAAAGCTGTACTTCCTACATTACCTGAATTATCTTGCTGTGTATTGTAATATGAATTATTTCGTCCGCTGACTGAATACTCACTCTTAGTCTTTTTTCTTGAATCAAAATGAGAAATTATAAGCATTATTGTCAAAGCAACAGAAATACCTGTAAAAAGAAATCCCTTTACATAGCTGCCTCTGAAATAGTATTCCTGCATATAGTTTGATGGGTTTCCCTCTTCGTAATAAATCACAACGTCATCACCTATATGAATTGCAGAGCTTGTTTTGAAGCTGAATTCATACTCCTGACCATCTACAATATACGAACCATACGCATAATAATTATAACTTCTTTTTTCAGTTTTGCTTCGGGTGGTATGATCTACTGTACCATATGTATAACATCCGCCCTCTTTCAATTCATTATATTTCATTTCATCAGCAAATCTGGTACCTAATGAATACACACCAAAAATTAATAAAAGCACTGCACCTATTATAACTATAATTTCACGTCTTTTAGGATTTTTTGTGTTATTGGTAAAATTCTTCATTTGTGAATAAATCATTTAATCTCCTTGATAGAAATTATTTCTTTCTGGTATAAAAAGCTGTACTTCCTACATTACCTTTTGAAGCATCCTGATTGGTCGGGTTCTGATAATCATTATAACTATTATAGCCTGCTGAACCAGCTCCGTTACTTCCATATCCCCAAGAATTACCGGTTGAAGTATTGTAAGTATAACTTTTGCTGCTACTGACAGATTTGTATTTTAAAAAATAAAGAAGTGATACACCAATTCCGCCGGCAATAAACAGAAATCCTGTTAAGTAGCTTCCTTTCAGATAACCCTCCTGCATATAGTTAGAGGGATTTCCTTCTTCGTAATAAATTAAAATTTCGCTTCCTTCGTAAACTTTTGTTCTGCTTTTAAAGCTGAACGGATACTCAACACCATCGACAACATAATAGCCCTCAGCACGGTATTTATTTTTGCTTTTTCTGCTACCGATTCTATCAGAATCATCAACTATACCGTATGTGCAACAGCCACCGCTTTTTAACTCGTTATACTTTGATTCATCGATATATCTTTCACATACCGAAGTTATACCCATTATCAAAGCAACTATAACAAGGATTGCAGAAACAACCATTTTCGATTTTGGACTCATATTGTCAATATTGCTTTTTCTTATACGTATCATCATTTAGCTCCTCTTAAATAATATAATATACATTATATTGCTTTTTTTTGAAAATTCAATACTTATAGCTTATAAACAGGAATTTAACAAAGTAAACTCTATCTTTTTATC